>DASSRJ010000164.1:0-25595 GCA_035701845.1 Pseudolabrys sp.
CCGAAATCTCGCGCGATAGCCGGTCGAGCGCCGCCTCATAAAGCTGGCGCTCGGAGTAGGACTGCTCCGGCTGGCTCTCGGAACGATAGAGATCGCGAACCACCTCGGCGATGGCGACGATGTCGCCGGAATTGATCTTGGCTTCGTATTCCTGGGCGCGGCGCGACCACATGGTGCGCTTGATGCGCGCGCGGCCCTTGAGCGTCTCGAGCGCGCGCTTGACCAGCGGCCCTTCGGCCAGCTTGCGCATACCCACCGACACGATCTTGGCGGTCGGAACCCGCAGCGTCATCTTGTCCTTGATGAAGTTGATGACGAACAGTTCGAGCTTCGCCCCCGCGACCTCCTGCTCCTCGATTGCCACGATCTGGCCCACGCCGTGGGCCGGGTAAACGATGAACTCGTTGGTCTTGAAACCTTGTCGTTGGGTAGTCTTCTTATTGCTGGTCATTCCGGGCATGACTCCTTCGCCGGCCCCTTTGCGGGCACCGGCCATCTTGGCTGCGGGAGCCCCGGCACGGGCGGGGCCGCGCGAGGCATGCGGGGTCCGCCGCGTGACGGCAGACTTTTTCGGCCCCCGGCCCATGCCGGCTGACCCTTTCTTCGATTTATGACGCGATTTTCCTGCCACTGCTCACGCGTGGATTGCACGCCCTCTGATCTGGGAACCGGGGAACCCGGCCACCGAAAAATAAGGCTCCCGAGGGGGGAGCGTACCGGTGGCGACGTCGTTCCTGTCCATTTTTTACATATATAGCACATTTTTCGGCAGAATCAAAGCGTTATAGGGCGCAAACCCGCCATTCCGGGGACACAATGCAGCGATTTTTGCGAATCGGTTAACGCGCTTCCATCGACCCGACCGCCCGTCAGGCCATCGGCCCTAGCCGGATACCGGGGCCAGGTCTTAGTCGCCGGTTCCCGAGTTGGGCGAGAAGAACTTCTTGAACTTTTCCGGAACGCCGTCCCAGTCTTTGGCGTCGGGCGGGGGCTCTTTCTTGACCGTGATATTGGCCCAGGTTTTCGAGTGTTCGGCGTTGAGTTCCAGCCATTTCTCAAGGCCCGGCTCGGTGTCCGGCTTGATCGCCTCTGCCGGGCATTCGGGCTCGCAGACGCCGCAGTCGATGCACTCGTCGGGGTGGATGACGAGCATGTTCTCGCCTTCGTAGAAGCAGTCCACCGGACACACTTCCACGCAGTCCATGTATTTGCACTTGATGCAGTTCTCGACGACGACGTAGGTCATTCCCCACTCCGGACAACTTCCAGCGAACGCTGCCTAACGTAATGGCAGATAGGCTGCAACCGCTCTGGGCGCCAGTTTGCACCTGTCAGGGCCGGCCGGGCCGCGAAACCTTGGACGCCTCCACCGCCCCGGTGCAGGCCCCGTGTCCGGAACTTGTTGTCAAATCCCGGTAAAGCGCGCGGGCAGCGGGCGCACCGCCGCGCCGGCCGCAGATCCCCTCGACCCGCAACACCCGCACAGAGCGGTCGAGGGCGAGCGTGACCACGTCGCCGACCCGCACCGGATGGGCGGCGATGGTCATGCGCTTGCCGTTGAGCCGCACGAAGCCGGCCGTTGTGAGCGCAGCGGCATCGGTGCGGGTGCGCACCATACGGGCGTGCCACAGCCATTTGTCGATGCGCTGACGGTCGAGATCTTTCGGTAAAACGCTCAAGACGGATCTTTGCCACTCTGCTCAAGCTGCTGCTTGAGCGCCGCCAGCTTGGCAAAGGGCGAATTCGGATCGGGCTGCTTGTCGCGGGCGCCGGAATTGCCGAACGGCTTGGCATAGTAACGCTCGCGTTCGGCACGATCGACACTTTCGCCGCGCTCGCGCCGCGGGCGATCGCGCCGCGCGCCGCGGTCATGACGTTCCGCACGTGCGCCCTGCTTTTCCGTGCGCTGCTGCCGTTCGTGACGCTCCTGGCGCTTTTCGCGGTCGGCTCGCTCGCCGCGCTCGCGCCGCGGCCGTCGCGGACCGCGCGCCGGCGCAGCTGCATCGCCCGGCGGCGCAGCGGCGGCCTCGCCTTCCGCGGAAGCGGCGGGCGCACCGGCAGTCGCTGCAACCTGCACCTGCTGTTGCCGATGCGGACGATGCGGACGACGCGGACGACGCTCGGACCTGCCGGCCGGGCGCCACACTTCGATAAACGCCGGCTCCTCGGCGGGTTTCGCTTCCATTGATGTGCCTTCGACAGCCGCCGCCGCTTCGCTTTCGGCCGGCGCGGATTCCTGAACTGCTTCCTGCGCCGGGACCTGCACCGACGGTGCGGCTTCAGCCGGAATGAACTCAGGCTCGGGTAACAACGAGCGCGATGACGCATCGGTTGCCAATGCCGTTGTCGCGTCTTCAACGGGGGCCGGCTCGAGCGTCGTCTCGGGCGCTGGCGCAGTCTCCGCTGTTGCATCCGGCGCAGCGGCTGCCGCCTCGGGCGCCGCCGGCGCTTCCGCCGGCTTCGGCTTGCGATCCATGCGATACCCAATCGAGCGCAAGATCGAGGCAAAGTCCTCGCCCGACGCGCCGGTGAGAGACGTCATCGCCCCGCTGACGACAAAACTGCGGCCGTCGAAGAAGCCGTCCGGCTTCGGGCCGGGCGCACCTTCGCGCCACGACAGCGCGGGCCTGATGAGATCGGCGAGGCGCTCGAGAATGTCGACGCGCACCGCGCGCTCGCCGCAGATGCGGTATCCGGCCGTCCGGTAGAGCGATTTCGGCGTTTCCTTGTCGACCGGAATCGACGTGCGGCCGCTGGCGGCAAGATGCAGCAACTCGGCCACGCCCTTCGCATCCGGACTTTCGTGCTTGATTGCCCATAGCTGCGTGGCGAGTGCGCGGGGCGCCGGCTTGAGCAGCCCTGGCAGATAGATGTGATAGGCGCCGAAGCGCACGCCGTATTTTCGCAAGGTCGCGCGCGCCGGCTGATCAAGGCCTTTGACTTCTTCCGCTACCTTCTGCCGCTCGAGCACACCGAGCGCCTCGACAAGCTGGAATGCAACGCCGCGCGCCATTCCAGTGACGTCCTCAGCGGCGGTGAGCGAGAACAGCGGTGCGAGCAGCTTCTCGATGTGTGTTTTGAGCCAGAGGTCGAGCCGGGCCTGTACCAGTTCGCGTGCGGGACCGGTAAGATGCTCGTCAGCGATGACGCGCACACGCGGACGCAAGGTGTCGTCACCGGCAGTCAATTTGCCGACGAGGTCGCCGATCCAGCGCAGGGCGCCATCGGCGGCAAGAACGATATGATCGTTCGAGGCCTGCGAGAGCTTGGTCGCGCGCAGTTCGATCTCGCCGGCGAGCGCCTTCTGCGCGGCGGCGTTGAGCGCCTTCGCTTCGGATCCCGCGGCGGAGGCATCGGGCGCGAACACGAAACCGTCGAGGCGGCCGATCACGTGCCCTTCGACTTTGACTTCCCCCGACTTTCCGATTTCAGTTTCCAACATCGTGTTCTCACGCAGCCGCCGCATTAACACACTGGTGCGGCGGTCCACGAAACGTTCGGCCAGACGTTCGTGCAACGCATCGGACAACTTGTCCTCGACGGCGCGCGTGACCCCTTGCCAATGGTCCGGATCGCCAAGCCAATCAGGCCTGTTGGCAACGAAAGTCCAGGTCCTGACATGCGCGATCCGGTTGGAGAGAGTGTCGATGTCGCCGTCGGTCCGGTCGGCAAGAGCAACCTGGCGAGCGAACCAATCCGTGGAGATGGTACCCTCTCGCATCAGGAATCCATAGAGGGTCACAGCCAATTCGGCATGCGTGGCGGGTGCAATTTTCCGATAATCAGGAACCTGGCAGGCATCCCATAAACGGGCGATTGCCGCCCGGTTTACTGCCAACGCCCGCACGTCCTCGTCGCGCGCGGCATGTTCCAGCACCAAAATGTCCTCGCCGACCGGCGCGCGCGTCAGACCCTGCTCATGAGGCGTGGCCGCGAGCGAGGCCTGCAGGGCGCCGATCGAGGCGAAATCAAGGTTGGTGTTGCGCCATTGCAGCAGCCTGACCGGCTCGAAGGTATGGCTTTCCAGGGCCCGGACCAGCTCGGGCTCGAATGGATCGCAGCGGCCGGTGGTGCCGAACGTTCCGTCGCGCGTGGCACGGCCGGCGCGGCCGGCGATTTGCGCAAGCTCGGCAGGGTTTAGCTTGCGGAACTGGTAGCCGTCGAACTTGCGGTCGGAGGCAAAGGCGACGTGGTCGACATCAAGATTGAGGCCCATGCCGATAGCGTCAGTCGCCACCAGATAGTCGACGTCACCCGATTGGTAGAGCGCGACCTGCGCGTTGCGCGTGCGCGGCGAAAGTGCGCCAAGCACCACCGCCGCTCCTCCCCGCTGCCGGCGGATCAATTCGGCGATGGCGTAGACTTCTTCCGCCGAGAAAGCGACGATCGCCGATCGCGACGGCAGGCGTGTCAGCTTCTTCTCGCCGGCGTAAGTGAGCGTCGACAGCCGTGGCCGGCTGATAACATGCGCGCCCGGCAGTAATTTCTCCACCATAGGCCGCACGGTGGCCGCGCCGAGTACCAACGTCTCCTCGCGTGCGCGTGCGTTGAGCATCCGGTCGGTGAAGACGTGGCCACGCTCGAAGTCAGCGCCTAGCTGCACTTCATCGATTGCCATGAAGGCAACGTCGATATCGCGCGGCATGGCCTCTACGGTCGAAACCCAGTACCGCGGGTTTGATGGCTTGATTTTCTCCTCGCCGGTAATCAGCGCGACCGCATCCTTGCCCGCCCGCTCGGCGACCTTGTTGTAGACCTCGCGCGCCAGCAGCCGCAGTGGCAGCCCGATCATGCCCGAGGAATGCGCAAGCATGCGCTCGATGGCGAGATGCGTCTTGCCCGTATTGGTGGGACCCAGCACTGCCGTTACGCCGGCACCGCGGGTTTGCGATGCTCTGGCAGGCTGCGGAGAAAAACTGATGGCCATTACGCGTCCGAACCGGTGCTGGCGGCCGCGATCACCGCCCGCACGCCCTCTTCCTGTATCACAATGCGACGCCCGGCATCTGCGTGATTAAGCTTTAGAACGAGTCTGGAACGAATCGCGCCCGAATCACTGACTCGAGGCCTGTATGGATTCGTTCACGACGACATCTGGCAAACACCGGGCACACAACCACAAGATGGAGTGGTGCCGCGGCGATTCAAGCGCGATTTGACCCCTTCAAACGTTAACGCGGACCCGGATTCGATGACGGCCCGGGAGTCAAGTGCTATCCGCTATTGCGTCTTCATGCCGTTGGCTGAAGCGCGCGCGGGAATCGGCATCGAGATGAACTCGGACGCCTCGAGCACGGCTTGGCCAATTGGCGTCGGACTCTGGGCGCGGTACGGCACCAGAACGCGTGTGCCGGCGATCGGTGCCAGCCAGACCTCCATCTCGCGCTGTTTGGCGAGGTACCTGATCGCGGTCCGCGACGGGACGAACCCCGCGACCGGCGAGAAGTAGGCGGCACATACAATCACCGGGCCGGCATAGCCCTTTTTTGCCTTCACGTTGTCCATGCGCTTGAAGGCGAATTGCACATCATAGCGCAACCGCCCATCGAAGACGGCAACGGTACGGTCGCAGGCCTCCGGCGAGAGAATGTCGCCATTGCCCGATATGCGCACCAATGACGCGCTCATCGGATCAAGCACGTTATGTTGATGGGCCTCGGTGATCGGCACACGCTCGGGATTTGTATCCTGCGGCGGATCGATCTTGAAATCCTTCACGTTGCCGTTGCTGGTGGTGATGCGAATGGAATCCGTGTATTTGCGCGTGGTAATCGTTGCCGCGTAGATCGATGACACGATCTTTCCGCTGTTGAGCGTGGTGCGGGCGGTGGCATTGCCCTGCCCACCTGTGAAGGCGCGCAAAAGTCCCGATGTCGAGCCGTTAACAGTCGCAGTGTATTGCGTTTCAGCCGCCTCGATGGTCCAGCTTCCGCTGCCGATCGGGATGCCGGCGAGCGTGGCCGAATAGCGGGCCTCCAGGCGACCCTCTGCGAACGCGGCGTCAATTGAGCCGGATATTGCGGCGGCCAGCACGCACGACGCGAGCAGCGGGCGATATTTGCTCTGATGCAAGTCTCAATCCTTCCGCGCGCTGGCAGCCGCGGATAGTCCGCGTTCGGGCTGCCGACTATACCACTCGCCCTGCGATCCGGCACCCAAGCGCTCCCCGGGCGTCGAACGGTGATCGCAGAGTTAACGGCTGCGCCACTATCTCGTCGATCCCGATTTGGTCGATTCTTTGTTCACCTGCGCCGTGCCTGAAAAACCTCCGGTTTTAGCCTCTGGCTTGGCTTGACGCCTGCAACCCCGCTCTCTATACGTCCGCGGTCTTTACCCAGACGATTGACCGGAACCGCGCGTCGGCGCGCATTATTTTTCGAGGAATGTGCCATGTCCTGGCGTTGCGACCTGACCGGTAAGAAGCCACTGGTCGGCCACAAGGTGAGCCACTCAAACATCAAGACCAAGCGGCGGTTCCTGCCGAACCTGCGTAACGTCACGCTGATCTCGGACACGCTCGGCCGCAGGATCAAGTTGCGTGTGTCAGCCAACGCGCTCAAGACGGTCGATCATCGTGGCGGACTCGATGCGTTCCTGCTCAAGGCCAAGGACGACGAGTTGGCGCCGCGTGTGCTCGAGCTCAAGCGCCAGATCGTGAAGAAGCGGGAAGCCGGGTCGAGCTGAACGGGTTCGACTCTTTCTCTCGTGCCCGGCTCACATGCCGGCATCGGCGTTTTGCAACGCCGACAGCTATTCAGCGACCACCGAAAACTGCAGCAGAAGATTGCGCTGGATGATGGAGAAATTGTCGTCCGAAACCAGCGTGACGATTGCATCGCCTGCCGAATTTCGGTGCACCGCGATTCCTTCCATATTGTCGATCTGATAGGCCAGATCGGCCTCAATCATCGATCGGCCATCGACCACGGCGCCTTCCTTGATGGCGGCGAGCGGAAGGCGACGGATGCGGACCGCAATGCCCCGTGCCGGCGAATAGCGCCGTTCGAGCAGAAAAAGTTCGTCCTGCGACAGCAGAGTGCAATCGCTGACATCGAAATCGTCGCTCCGCCTGACGCTGAATCGCATCACCTGATCGCCACCCAGAACGAACGAGCGCAGGTTACCTGCGTTGTCGAGGCTGTGTTCGGTCACCACGATCAGTGCTCCGGCGAACACACCTTGTTGTGGCGCCGCCAGGCATTCCAGGCTCTTGTTGTAGGTGAACGTCTTGAAGTCCGCCGGGACGTCGATCGGCTGGCCACGCGCCCGCAGGCCGTCGCGGCGGTAGTCGAAGCGCACGATCTGCTCGGCGCGCTCTATGCCTATGTAAAGGATGCCGTCGCGCTCCGCGAGCGACTCGACGTCGTACCAGCCGCGGCCGGCAAGCGGACGTCCGTCGGCGCCGAGGATCGGCGCGACTTCGGCGTCGGCGATGCCGGCCGGCTTGCCGTCGCGATAGACGATGCGGGCACGCAGCCACGAACCACGATCGGTCGCCGCGATGAAGCGGCTGCCGTCCGGCTCCACATGCAGCGCGGAAATCCCACCGAAAGCCGGATGCCTCGACGAAAGCTCGAGACCTCCACGAAACTCCAGATTGCCGAACCGCGTTCGTGTCGGATCACGATTGTCGAACGACGCGATCGGCGTTGCGGTGACCTCAATGCGCGTCGGGGCCGCGGGATAGCGCAGTACATCGGCCAATGCGAGAGTGCCGGCAACCAGGGCCAGCGCGGCACAGAGCGCTGCGACATTGAGCCGGCGGCGACGGGATGGCATCAAGCGACGCGTCTGCGTACGCGCGGCCTCGGACGCTCGGCGGCGGCGTGCTCTTCGAACAATTCGGCAAGCTTCTCGGTCATGGCGCCGCCGAGTTCCTCGGCATCGACGATGGTGACCGCGCGGCGATAATAGCGCGTGACGTCATGGCCGATGCCGATGGCGATCAGCTCGACCGGCGAACGCGTCTCGATCTCCTCGATGATCCAGCGCAGATGACGCTCAAGATAGTTGCCGGGATTGACCGATAACGTGGAATCGTCGACCGGCGCCCCGTCCGAGATCATCATCAGGATCTTGCGCTGCTCGGTGCGAGCCAGCAGACGTTTGTGCGCCCAATCAAGCGCCTCGCCGTCGATGTTTTCTTTGAGCAGGCCCTCGCGCATCATCAGGCCGAGATTCTTGCGCGCACGCCGCCACGGCGCGTCGGCCGACTTGTAAATAATATGACGGAGATCGTTGAGACGGCCGGGGTTGGCGGGCTTGCCGGCCGTGAGCCAGTGCTCGCGCGACTGCCCGCCCTTCCAGGCCCGCGTCGTGAAGCCGAGAATCTCAACCTTGACGCCGCAGCGCTCGAGCGTGCGCGCAAGAATGTCCGCACAGGTCGCGGCGACCGTGATCGGACGGCCGCGCATCGAGCCGGAATTGTCGAGCAGCAGCGTCACGACGGTATCGCGGAACTCCATGTCCTTTTCCGCCTTGAACGAGAGCGCATGCAGCGGGTCGATGATCACGCGCGACAGGCGCGCCGGATCGAGCAGGCCCTCTTCGAGGTCGAACTCCCACGACCGGTTCTGCTGCGCCATCAGCCGCCGCTGCAGCCGGTTGGCGAGCCGCGCAACCACGCCCTGCAGATGCGACAGCTGCTTGTCGAGGTAGCCGCGCAGGCGATCGAGCTCTTCCGCTTCGCAGAGATCCTCGGCCGCAACCGTTTCGTCGAATTTGGCGGTGAATGCGCGATAGTCCGGACCGCGCGGCTCATTGGCACCGAAATGCCGCGGCCGTTGCGGCTCGCCGGGAGTCTCAGCATCGCCCATATCGGTATCGTCGGCCATGTCGGCGGTCGGCGCTTCCGCCGCTTCGGCAGCCGCGTCGGGCATGTCCTCGGAAGATACCTGGGTGTCTTCCATGCTCATGCGCTGCATCTCGTCGGAATCGGCGGACTCGCCGTCCTCGCCGGACTCCTGCTTGCGGCGATCCTCCTCGCCCTCATCTTCCTCGTCCTCGGAATCGTGGCTGCGATCCTCGCCCATCTCAAGCGCGTCAAGCAGGTCGTGCACGACGTCGCTGAACTGACGCTGGTCTTCGACCAGGCTTTCAAGTCGGTCGAGATCGCTGCCGGCGCGGTCCTCGATCAGCGGGCGCCACAGGTCGACCAACCGTTTGGCGGCCGGCGGCGGCGCCAGGCCCGTAAGACGTTCGCGCACCATGAGTGCCAGCGCGTCCTCGATCGGAGCGTCGGCACGGTCGGTGATTTGGTCAAACTTTCCGCGGTGAAAACGCTCGTCGAGCATCGCGGTGAGGTTTTGCGCAACGCCATCCATTCGCCGCGCACCGATCGCCTCGACGCGCGCCTGCTCCACCGCCTCGAACACCGCGCGCGCCTGTTGGCCGGCCGGCTGCAGGCGGCGATGCATCGCCGCATCGTGGCAGGCAAGACGCAGCGCGATGGAGTCGGCGTGGCCGCGCACGATGGCGGCCTCCGCCTTGCCGAGCTTGCGCGGTGGCTCGGGCAGACGGACTTTTCCGCCCAACAGCCCCGGGCGCTCGGCGGCGAACGCAACTTCGAGTTCCGGCTTGCGCGCGAGCGCGCGAATGCAGCCGGTGACCGCTCGCTTGAATGGCTCGGTCGGCGACTCCCTCGAGGCCGGTTTGCTTTTGATGTTGGAGGCCATCTTTTTATCTGTCGTTCCGGGGCGCCGCGCAGCGGCGGGCCCGGAGCCCATACTCACAGACCTCTCCGCATATTCGCAGACACCGGGGTTATGGGTCCCCGCTTTCGCGGGGACGGCAAAAGTCAGCTCAGCGCCACGTTCACCGACGACTCCGGCAATTCAACACCGAAGCAGCGTTGATAGAACTCCGCGACGATCGGGCGTTCGAGCTCATCGCACTTGTTCAGGAAGGTGAGCCTGAAGGCGAACCCGATATCGTTGAAGATCTCGGAATTTTCCGCCCAGGTGATCACCGTGCGCGGGCTCATCACGGTTGAAATGTCGCCGTTCATGAAAGCGTTACGCGTGAGGTCGGCGACGCGCACCATCTTGTTGACGATGTCGCGGCCCTGCTCATTGCGGTAATGTTTCGCCTTGGCCAACACGATTTCCACTTCATTGTCGTGCGGCAGATAGTTGAGCGTGGTGACGATCGACCAGCGATCCATCTGGCCCTGGTTGATCTGCTGGGTGCCGTGATAGAGGCCCGACGTATCGCCGAGGCCGACCGTGTTGGCAGTCGCAAACAGGCGGAACGCCGGATGCGGCTTGATCACTTTGCTCTGGTCGAGCAGCGTGAGCCGGCCCGATGCCTCCAGCACGCGCTGGATGACGAACATCACGTCCGGCCGGCCGGCATCGTACTCGTCGAAGCAGAGCGCGACATTGTTTTGCAGCGCCCAGGGCAGAATGCCCTCACGGAATTCGGTGACCTGCTGGCCGTCCTTGATCACGATCGCATCCTTGCCGATCAGGTCGATGCGGCTGATGTGGCTGTCGAGATTGACGCGCACGCATGGCCAGTTGAGCCGGGCCGCAACCTGCTCGATATGGGTCGATTTGCCGGTGCCGTGATACCCGGTGACAATGACCCGGCGGTTCTTCGCAAAGCCCGCAAGAATGGCAAGCGTAGTCGGACGGTCGAAGCGATAGTCGCTGTCGATGTCGGGCACGTGCTCATCAGCCTTGGAATAGGCGGGTACTTCCAAATCACTGTCGATTCCGAAAACCTGCCGAACCGACACTTTCATGTCGGGCAGGCCGGCACTTTCTTGCATTGCGACGGTCATTGATCCTCCGTGGCTTCGGAACGCCGAAGCCCGTGATGCGGTCCGACTCGTACGGTCCGGCTGATGGCGGCGGCAACTTAGCAGAGGCCACGGCGGCAAAAAACCCAGCCGTTCTGAATGGCACCATCAATTATTTCAATAAGATAGGTGCTGTCAGCCCTGCCTGAAAGGCGGGGCTGGGTTGCCCGCTGCGTTCGCCAGGCGGTCAACCGAAGCCGACCGATTTCAGATAGTTGTACGACTGGATGATCTCGACCAGGCGGTCTTCAGTGGACCGGTCGCCGCCATTGGCGTCCGGATGGTGGCGCTTTACCAATTCCTTGAAACGCATCTTTACCTGCTGCGAGGTCGCGCCGACATCGAGACCGAGCGTGTCGAGCGCCTTGCGTTCAGCATTGCGGATCGGACGCGTTTCAGCCCGCGCCTCCTGTTCCGCGCGAACGCCTTCACCGAACAGCCCAAACGGATCCGAATGCGAACCGAACGCGCGTACGTCTGGACGCACGGTTCCTTTGCCGGTTCCCATCTTCCAGGTGGGGCGGTGACCGGTGAGCGCATCCTTCTGGTAGGCCATCACGGCCGCATCGCTCATGCCCGCAAAGAAATTGTATGACTGGTTGTATTCGCGCACGTGATCGAGACAGAAGCGCCAGTAGTCCTTTTCGCGGCCGCGGCCCTTGGGGGCGCGGTGCGTCGCCTTTTCCTTGCAACCGTGCCACTCGCAGCCGGGTCCGCCGGTCTTCGGACGGCGGTCTTTCTCCGGCTTGACGCGGATGCGATCAAAAAGTGGCGAGTCGAATTTCATGACCGAATATTATGCGCTTTCACAGGTGACGCCTTCAAGACTTGTTTTTGGCCATTGACCGGCAGGCCGCGCTCTCCTAAGCGGGCAATATGCAAACCGCCGACCTCATCACAAAAAAGTTGACCGAGGCTTTCGCGCCACAAAGTCTCGAAGTGGTTGATGAATCACACCAGCATGAAGGCCACGCCGGGCACCGCCCCGGGGGACAAACTCATTACAGGGTCTATATCGTGTCGGATGCGTTCAAGGGAAAGACCCGTATCGAACGTCACCGCATGATCAATCAATCGCTTGCAGCCGAGCTCGCCGGCGGCATACACGCGCTCGCCATCCACGCATCCGCACCCGGTGAAGGCAGTGCGACCTAGTTCGAGACCGCCACGTCAAATTCGCAGGCGAAGCTTCAATTCAGGACCGCCCGGAATAGACGCCACTCATTGGGAACGCCCTTGAGGGCGTGGATACCGCGATCCTCAAGCGTAAGACCCGAACCGGCCACCAAATCGCGCACGGTTTGCGAAACCAGGACTTCGCCAGGCGCCGCGAGGCCGGCAACGCGCGCACCGGTATGGACCGCGATCCCGGCAAGATCGTTGTCGACGAGCTCGCATTCTCCGGTGTGCAGGCCGCAGCGCACCTCAAGCTTGAGTGCGCGTAGTGCATTCCGGATCGCGGCAGCACAGCGGATCGCTCGCGCCGGTCCGTCAAAGGCGGCAAGAAAGCCGTCCCCAGCCGTGTTAATCTCGCGTCCGCGGTATTGCGCCAGCACTTCGCGCACCTTGGCATAAAATGCTTCAAGCAATTCGCGCCAAGCACGGTCGCCGAGCGCGGCGGCACATTCCGTCGAGCCCGCGATATCGGCAAACAATACGGTGGCGAGCACCCTCTCCGGCTCGACCACCTGATGTTTGCCTGTCAGGAATTTCTCGACTTCGTTGAGAACTGCGTCGCGGTCGCCTAACCACGGCTGATGATCTTCGCCCGCCAACTCGACCAGCTTTGCGTGGGGGATATGCTGAGCCATATAGCGAGCATGCCCGACATCGATCACGCGCTCCGCGGTCCGATGCAGAATGAGAGTTGGTACGTGTGCGGCGGGCAAAACAGTCCGTACATCAATTTCGCGGTTCATCTTAAGGATGGCACCTGCCGCGCCCGGGCTTGCCGCCGCCCGGTAATAAGAGGCAATGCGCGCTGCAGTATTTGCGTCACCGGCAATGCTCGGCGCGCGCATCGCGATGCTCAGCGACTGTGGCGATCCCCAATGGTGCTCGATGTCATCAAGTACGGATTGCCACCGCTCGTCGTTCCACCCGAAAGGATAATCAGGAGACCAGGAACGTTTCGCATAGGATCCGTACAACACGAGGGCAGAAGTGCGTTCCGGATAAGTGGCGGTGTAAAGCAGGGACATCGGGCCGCCTTCGGAGATGCCGAACAGCGCCGCCCGTTTCGAGCTGACCGCATCCAGAATCGCCTGCACATCGTGCATACGCTGCTCGAGTGTGAATATTTGGGAACTGCGGTCGGACATTCCCGTGCCGCGCTTGTCGAAAAGAATTAGGCGGGAAAACGAAGCGAGACGTCGAAAAAATGCATTTTGTTCTGGTGACTGCCAGATCGTTTCGACGTTTGACACAAAACCAGGAACGAACAGGAGATCGAACGGACCATCGCCGATAACTTGATAGGCGATATGCACATCATCGCTCTTGACATAGTGTGTCGCAGGAATTTGGACCATTATTTAAGGTAGCATGGGGTGGCATAAAAATCCCGCGGCTGCAGCGCTGCCGACCGTCATGCCTTCGCCGGCTGCGTTCGCGGCAAAGGCTGGATGCGCAGCGCGGTGATGCGGTTGCGGGCGCGGCGCAGGACCCGGAAGCGGAATCCGTGGAAAGTAAAGCTCTGGCCGATTTCCGGAATCGAACGCGCTTCGTGAATGACCAGCCCGGCAATGGTGGTCGCCTCTTCGTCAGGCAAATTCCAGTCCATCACGCGGTTGAGATCGCGGATCGGCACAGCACCGTCGACGTTCACCGATCCGTCCGGCTGGCGCCGTACTCCCGGCATCGCCACGTCATGTTCGTCGGTAATGTCGCCGACGATTTCCTCCAGGATGTCCTCGAGCGTCACCAGGCCTTCCACTTCGCCGTATTCGTCGACGACCAGCGCGAAAGGCGTCTTGCGCCGGCGGAACGCCTTGAGTTGCTCCGACACCGGACGAGTATCCGGAACAAACCAGGGCGGGGTCATCAGCGATGCGATATCGACCTTTGCCGCATCGCCATCGACCGCATGCAATGCGCGCAACAAATCCTTCACATGCAGAATGCCGACGATGTTCTCCGGATTGCCACGCCACATCGGCAGACGCGTTACCGGCGACGCAATCACCGCATTCACAACGTCCTCGGGTGAATCGTCGGCGTCGAGCGTGATCATGTTGGTGCGGTGAATCATCACGTCGGAGACCGCGAGCTCGCGCAGATCCAGTACGCCGCCGAACATGTCGCGGTCTAGACGCTCCACGTCGCCCTCGCGATGCAGGAGATCGACGGCCCCACGCAACTCCTCGCGGGCGGAGAGGATCGCCTGATCTTCTTCGACGTCCATACCGAAGCGCGCAAGCATCCAGCAGACGAGCTTTTCGATCCATATCAGGATCGGCCCCAGCAGCCGCACCACCCACTGCATCGGCTTCGCGACCGCGAGCGCGATACGGTCAGGTGCGTTGAACGCCGCGGTTTTCGGCAACACCTCGGCGAACACCACAACCAGCACCGTCATCAGCGCGGTTGCATAGACCACGCCGGCATTGCCGAACCATGCGAGCAGAACGCCCGTCGCCAATGCAGACGCCGCGATATTGGCCGCATTGTTTCCGAGCAGCAGCGCGCCGATCAGGCGCTCGCGCTGCTCCAGCAGCCGGTTGACGATGGCGGCGCGGCGGTTTCCGTGCTTCTCCAGGCGCGCCATGCTGGCGCGCGATGACGCGGTCAGTGCCGTTTCGCTTCCCGAGAAAAAGGCGGAAAGCAGCAGGCAGATCAGGACGACGACAAGTGACAGCCAGTCGTTCGCGGTCATTGACTATTTGAGCTTGTCCGTGAAAAACGCGCGCACCTCGGAGGCGTCGACATTGTTCTCGATAAAAGCCTGGCCGATACCGCGCACCAATATGAATGTAAGCGTCCCACGCTTCACTTTTTTGTCTTGCGCAATCAGGTCCATCAATGTGCCGGCAGGCGGAATGCCGCCGGCAACGTCCTTAACGTGGGTTGGCAAACCGACCGTCGCAAGATGCGCAGATACGCGCGCAGCGTCTGCAGCCGCGATCAGTCCCTTTTTTGCCGAAAATTCGAATGCGAGCGCCATTCCAAGTGCCACCGCCTCGCCATGCAGCAGCCGGTCGGAGAACCCGCAACCGGCTTCGAGCGCATGGCCGAAAGTGTGACCAAGATTGAGCAACGCACGCTCGCCGGTTTCGCGCTCATCGCGCGCTACGATGCCCGCTTTGCCGCGGCAGCACACCGCAATGGCGTGCTCGCGCGCGGAACCGCCGGCAAAAACCTCCCGCCAGTTCTTCTCGAGCCACGCGAAGAATGCTGCATCGCCGAGCAGCCCGTATTTGGCGACCTCGGCGTAGCCGGCGCGGAATTGCCGCTTCGGCAGCGTGTCGAGCAGCGCGGAATCCGCAACGACCAGCACAGGTTGATGGAACGCACCGATGAGGTTCTTGCCCTGGCGCGAATTGATGCCGGTCTTGCCGCCGACCGACGAGTCAACCTGCGCAAGCAGCGTCGTCGGCACCTGGACGAAATCGAGGCCACGTCTCGCGCACGCCGCGGCGAATCCGGCAAGATCGCCGACCACGCCTCCGCCGAGCGCCACAACAAGATCGTTACGTTCGACGCGCGCCGCGATAATCGCTTCGCACACGGTTTCGAACGTTGCATAATTCTTTGAGCCTTCGCCGGCGGGCACCACGATGCGCGCGCAGTCGATCCCGGCTGTTTTGAGCGCGTTCTCGGCGGCGGCCAGATGATGGCTTGCCACCGTTTCGTCCGTCACGATCGCGACGCGCGCGCCCGGACGTAATTTCCTTATCCGCTCGCCGAGGCTTGAAAGCAGCCCGCGGCCAATGACGATGTCGTAAGCGCGATCGCCCAGAGCGACCGGCACCACGATGGGTTCGCTTTGACGCAGCGGCGCCGTCATGCCCGCTTCTCCGCGCCGAGCCCAAGGCGCTTCGGGAGCTCGCCCATGATCTCTTCAATGATGGTATCGTGCGGCTCATCGCGCGACTGGATGATGATATCGGCCTGTGCATAAAGCGGTTCGCGCAGCGGCAGCAGGTCCCTGATCTTTTCAACCAGCGGCCGGTCATTGCGGCGCTTGGTGCGCTTAAGAAGCACATCGACATCCGCCTTCAGCCAGATAGAGACGCCCTTTTCGCCGATCAGGGCGCGTGTCTGCGCATCCATCATCGAGCCGCCACCGGTCGCGAGCACCTGTGGGCCGTTGTCGAGGAGGCGCGCGATCACGCGCGCCTCTCCGGCACGGAAGTAAGGTTCGCCATGTTTTTCGAAAATTTCCGGAATGGTCATGCCCGCCGCAGTTTCGATTTCCGTGTCGGCGTCAATGAAAGGAATTCCCAGCCGGCCGGCAAGCCTGCGGCCGATCGACGATTTGCCGGCGCCCATCATACCGACAAGCACGATCGAGCGGCCGCCGAGCGCGCGGACCACTGCCGATTCCAGGCCGCTTTCCGCGGGTTTTTGGATGGCACCGTTAACCATGCTAGGTTTCCGAAACGAATCCTCAGTTCCATATATCAGCTACCGCGCGGCCGGTCTTGCCAGCGGTTCGGGAACGTGGTCGTAACTCGCCGCAAATCGCCGCGGTCCACCCTCGACGGAAATGATCATGCCGAGTCTTTTCAGATTTCTGGTACTTTTCGGCCTACTCGGTGGTCTGGCTTACGGTGCCGTGTTCTCACTCGCCACTTTCGTCAAATACAAGCCACGCGAGATCATCGTGACTATCCCCCCTGACAAGTTTCTCAAGAACCACTGACGCCGGGAGCGAGGCAAGGCGATGAGCCGCCGGCCAAGAGCATCCGACGAAGCGCTGATCGAATTGTTTCTCGACATGCTGGCCGCAGAGCGCGGCGCCGGCGAAAACACACTTTCCGCATACCGCAACGATCTTGAGGATCTGTCCGCCCACCTGCGTACATCGCGGAAGGCAATCGCGGACGCGGGCACGGACGATTTGCGTAAATTTCTTGCCAGCCTCGCCGGGCGCGGATTCAAATCGTCATCGCTGGCACGGCGGCTTTCGGCGGTGCGCCAGCTTTATCGTTTTCTCTACTCGGAAGGAAAACGCGGCGACGACCCCGCCGCCGTTCTCGAAGGGCCCAAGCGCGCACGCATGTTGCCGAAGGTGCTTTCGATCGCGGATGTCGACAAGCTGCTCAAGACCGCGCGAGCCAACAGCGACAACGCCCAACAGCCGCTCTCTCAGCGGCTGCGCGCGATGCGCCTGCTCTGCCTTCTGGAAGTCGTCTATGCGACGGGCTTGCGTGTGTCGGAGCTGGTGACGCTTCCCGCCGCGGCCGCACGCCGCGATCAACGCATGCTGGTGGTGCGCGGCAAAGGCGGCAAGGAGCGGCTGGTGCCGCTCAACAAGCAGGCAAAAGGCGTCATGGCCGAGTACCTTGAATTGCGCGGCAAGGCTGAGCGCGGCAAGGAGTCCAAGGAGTCAAAATGGCTGTTCCCCTCTTTCGGCGAGCAAGGACATCTGACGCGTCAGCACTTCGCACGCGAACTCAAGGCGCTGGGTGTCGCCTGCGGAATTCAACCGTCGCGGCTCAGCCCCCATGTCCTGCGCCACGCCTTTGCGAGCCACCTTCTGCATAACGGCGCAGACCTGCGCGTGGTGCAAACGCTTCTCGGTCATGCCGACATCTCAACCACGCAAATCTATACTCATGTACTGGAAGAACGGCTGAAAGCGCTGGTGCGCGATCTCCATCCATTGGCGGACGGCTAGCCAAAAACCTCCGTAAAAGCGAAATTAACCCACTTGCTTGACTAAAAGGCTTTCTCCGCGTCACTTCGCCCCGAAAATGCAATTGTTCAAACCCAATGCGCAGTTATCTCGATTTCGAAAAGCCGGTGGCCGAACTGGAGGCCAAAGTCGAGGAACTGCGCGCGATGGGCGAGAGCGGCGATGCCGTCGCCATCAGCGAGGAAATCGGCCGGCTGGAGGCAAAAGCTGCGCTCGCTTTGAAGGAATTGTATGCCGAGCTCACGCCCTGGCAGAAAACACAGGTCGCCCGCCATCCTCAGCGCCCGCATTGCGTCGACTACATCGGCGGGCTCATCACCAGCTTCATCCCTTTCGCCGGTGACCGGAAGTTCGGCGAAGACTCCGCCATTGTCGGAGGTTTTGGGCGCTTCCACGGTGAAAGCGTCTGTGTCATCGGCCATGAGAAAGGTGCCGACACGGAAAGTCGTATCAAGCACAATTTCGGCATGGCGCGCCCGGAGGGATATCGAAAGGCCGTACGCTTGATGGAGATGGCTGATCGCTTTGATCTTCCGGTCATCACCCTGGTCGACACCGCCGGCGCCTATCCCGGCATTGGCGCGGAGGAGCGCGGCCAGGCGGAAGCGATCGCGCGCTCGACCGATACATGTCTTTCGCTCGGTGTTCCGAACGTTGCAGTGATTGTGGGCGAAGGCGGATCCGGCGGCGCTATCGCCATTGCCACCGCCAATCGGGTGCTGATGCTCGAGCATGCCATCTACAGCGTGATCTCGCCCGAGGGCGCGGCTTCGATTCTTTGGCGCGACACGACCAAGGCTCAGGAGGCCGCGACCAGCATGAAGATCACTGCCCAGGACATGGTGCGGTTCGGGATCATCGACAGCATCGTCCTGGAGCCACCCGGCGGCGCCCACCGCGATCCGCAGGCCGCCATCGCAGCTACCGGCGAGGCGATCGCCGGCGCCTTGTCGGAACTCAAGGGACTCGACCGTGAGACAGTGCGAAAACAGCGGCGCGACAAGTTTCTCACAATGGGCCGCGGGACGGTGTAGGGAGCGGGCGTTTACTTTTGTTTTACCATAGGGTTAGCGGTAGTCCGAGAAGCCACAGATCGCCTTGCAGATGCCACATCTTAAGGATAACGATTACTCAATGAGGGGCCCGCCTCCTCGGGGAGTGGCACTTTTGAAACGACCTTTCGCTCGCGCGTTGCTGGCGTCTGCGGCTGTTATTGCCGCTGTGGTCCTTGCCGGCTGCGATACCGACAGCATTACCCCGACTGGCCGCGCGCAGGCACCCCTGTCCGAAAAGACGCTCGCCGAGATGGCGTCGAAGAATATGGACAAGGACTCTCCGATCCTCGCCCGCATCTTCAAGGAAGAAGCGGAGATGGAGATCTGGAAGAAGAACCGCGACGGCGACTACGCGCTCCTCAAGACCTACCCGATCTGCAAATGGTCGGGCGACCTCGGTCCGAAAAAGAAGGAAGGCGACCGTCAGGCACCGGAGGGCTTCTACACCATCACGCCGGGGCAGATGAATCCGAATTCCAGCTACTACCTCGCCTTCAACACCGGCTTTCCGAACGCCTATGACCGGGCGATGGGCTACACCGGTTCTCAATTGATGGTGCACGGCGACTGCTCCTCGCGCGGCTGTTACGCAATGACCGACGAGCAGATTCAGGAAATTTACGCGCTCGCACGGGAATCGTTTTTCGGCGGACAAAAGGCATTCCAGCTCCAGGCCTATCCGTTCCGCATGACCGCGATGAACATGGCCAAGCATCGCAACAACCCGAACTTCGCGTTCTGGAAAATGTTGAAAGAAGGCTACGACCACTTCAACGCAACGCACCAGGAGCCGAAGGTCGCCGTCTGCGAGAAACGCTACGTGTTCGACGCGGCCGCGCCGGATGATTCAACCAGGGCGCTCACGTTCAACGCCAAAGGCGCCTGCCCCGTTTATCAGCTCGACAAGACGATCGCTGACGCGGTGCACGAGGAACGCCGGCAAGAGCAGCTCAAGATGGCACAGTACATCGCCAGCGGCGTGTCGACCGTTCCATTCCGCGTCGGTGACGGCGGCATGAATCAAGTATTCGCATCGAAGCTGCCTACCACCAGCGGCGACAATAACGGGCGCCTGTTCGAGCTCACGACTGTTGCGTCGGTCGACCCGGCGGCAGTCCCCGGCGCGTTGCCGAGGACGTCCAATCGCGGCGCTGTAACCTTGACCAAATTGCAATCGCAGCAGCAAAGCGCGCCTGCCGTTGTCGCGAGCGTTCCATTGCCTCATCCGGCACCGCAGCCCAAGGAGGGCGAGGCCCCGGCCGAACAGCCGACCTCGATTGCCGGTTTGATCGGCAATCTGTTCGGCAGCTCGAAATCAGAGCCTGCGGCCGCTCCGCCGCCATCGCAAAGGGAACAGGTCGCGACGCATAGCACCGTTCTCGCTGCAAAACCGAAGCAAGCTGCTCCATCTCACGCGGCGTCTACGTCCGTGCGTACGGCATCGGCCGGGTCGTCGCCGTGGCCGAGCCAGCCCGCACCGTCGCCATGGCCCGAGCCGAAACCACCCGTAGAGGCCGCGCCGGCAGCGAAGCCTGCTCCGGTTCAGCAGGCCGCCAAGGCCGAACCGCCGCGCGCCGAGCCGCCGCGGCCGGAAATTCGCACGGCGTACACGACGCCGCCTGCGAGCAACAATGGCCTGCTTTCCGGTGCGCAGCCGGTTGTGCCGGCCGGGACCTTCAATACCTTCCGTTAGTGTCTCCCAGCGTGACGGTTGCTCGGCGCATGGACTGCTACGTCTATGTCCTCGGTACCTTTACGGCGAAACGCCACCTGACCTACGTCGGGTGGACATATGACGTTGCGCGCCGATTGATGCAACACAACGACGGAAAAGGCGCCCGTTCGACGCGCGGCCGCAACTGGGTACTGCTCTATTCCGAACGCTGCGCGAGCAAGCGGCACGCGATGAGCCGTGAATGGCATCTCAAGCGAGACCGGGCATTCCGCCGGCAGCTGGCGATAAATGAGTTCGGCGGCTGACGCGCTAAGCGAATTTGCCGTGGCAGTGCTTGAACTTCTTGCCCGACCCGCATGGGCACGGCTCGTTGCGGCCGACCTTTCCCCAGGTCGAAGGGTCGCCCGCTTTGCGTTCAGCCTGCGCGCCGTTCCCGTTGCCGACGAGCGCAGGTACCAGCGCGGGCGCCATTTCGTCCTCGCCGGTCGTCGGATCGACCTTGTGGGCCTCCATGTAAGGAAGCTGCGCCGCTTCTTCGGCCGGCGGCGATTGCACGACCTCGACACGCATCAGCTGCGCGGTCACCGCCTCACGCAAATGAGCCACCATCGCCTCGAACAGCGAAAAGGCTTCGGCCTTGTACTCGTTGAGCGGATCGCGCTGGCCGTAGCCGCGCAAGCCGATGACCTGGCGCAGGTGTTCAAGCATCACGAGATGCTCGCGCCAGAGATGATCCAGCGTCTGCAGCAGGACTGACTTTTCGACATAACGCATGACGTCGGGGCCCCATTTAGCCACCTTCCCCGCCATCCATTCGTCGGCCCGGCGGGTAATGCGCTCGCGCACATCATCGCCGGTGATCCCTTCTTCCTTGGCCCAATCCTGCACCGGAAGCGCAAGCGTGAGAATCTCGCGCAGATCATGGTCGAGGCCGGCGACGTTCCATTGCTCCGGGTAGGCATTTTCAGGAACGTATTTGGCAACCATGTCCTCGATCATCGCATGGCGCATGTCGGCGATTGTCTCGTCGACCGTTTCATCGCGCATCAGCTCGAGCCGTTGCTCAAAAATCACCTTGCGCTGGTCGTTCATCACGTTGTCGAACTTGAGCAGGTTCTTGCGGATGTCGAAGTTGCGCGCTTCGACCTTCTGCTGGGCTTTTTCGAGCGCCTTGTTGATCCACGGATGAACGATCGCCTCGTTCTCCTTGAGGCCAAGCTTCTGCAGCATCCCGTCGAGCTTGTCGGAGCCGAAGATGCGCATGAGGTCGTCTTCGAGCGACAGAAAGAACTTGGAGTGACCGGGGTCGCCCTGGCGGCCGGATCGGCCGCGCAGCTGGTTGTCGATGCGGCGGCTTTCGTGCCGCTCGGTTCCCAGCACGAAAAGACCACCGGCGGCGAGTGCCTTTTCCTTCAGCCGTGCGACCTGCCCGCGAATTTCCTCGGCCCGAGGGCTCCTTTCCCGCTCGCGCAAGTCGGCAATGTCGGTGATTTCCTGACGAATCCGCATGTCGGCATTGCCGCCAAGCTGAATGTCGGTGCCGCGACCGGCCATGTTGGTCGCAATCGTAATTGCACCCGGCACACCGGCCTGCGCGACGATATAGGCCTCCTGTTCGTGGTATCGCGCATTGAGGATGGCAAAGACCTTCTTCTTTGAAGCGCCCTCGTCACCCGAGTAAAGCGCCGCAAAGGCGTTCGGATCGGAGAAGTCGTGCTGCTCCCAGCCTTGCTGGCGCAGCATTTCGGCCAGCTGCTCGGATTTCTCGATCGACGTCGTGCCGACCAGCACCGGCTGTCCGCGCACCTTGCAGTCGTCGATCAGTGTGATGATCGACCGGTATTTCTCGGCCGCCGTGCGATAGACCTCGTCGTCATCGTCAAGCCGGATGAGCGGCATATTGGTCGGCACCTCGAGCACTTCGAGGTTGTAAATATCCATGAATTCTTCGGCTTCGGTGAGCGCCGTGCCGGTCATGCCGGCAAGCTTCTCGTACATGCGGAAGTAGTTCTGGAATGTGATTGAGGCGAGCGTCTGGTTCTCGGGCTGGATCGGCTGGTGCTCCTTGGCCTCGAGCGCCTGGTGCAGCCCTTCCGAATAGCGGCGGCCGGGCATCATGCGCCCGGTGAACTCGTCAATGATGACGACCTCACCGTTACGAACGATGTAGTCCTTGTCTCGCTGAAACAACTTGTGTGCGCGCAGCGCCTGGTTGACGTGGTGCACGACCGAGACGTTCTCGACGTCGTAGAGCGAAGCGCCTTTGAGCTGACCGGCCGCTCGCAAGCGCTGCTCGAGCTTCTCCATGCCGGCTTCGGTCAGCGTGACCGTGCGCTGCTTCTCGTCGACCTCATAGTCGGTCTTGTCGAGCTGAGGAATGTAGCTGTCGATGGTGTTGTAGAATTCAGAGCGGTCGTCGAGCGGGCCAGAAATGATCAGCGGCGTGCGGGCTTCGTCGACCAGAATCGAATCGACTTCGTCGACGATCGCATAGATGTGCCCGCGCTGGACCATGTCCTCCAGGCGGTACTTCATGTTGTCGCGGAGATAATCGAACCCAAGCTCGTTGTTGGTGCCGTAGGTAATGTCGCAGTCATACGCTGTCTTGCGCTGCTCGTCGTCGAGCCCGTGAACGATAACGCCGACTGTAAGACCGAGAAAATTGTAGATCTGGCCCATCCATTCCGCGTCGCGTTTTGCCAGGTAGTCGTTGACGGTGACGACGTGGACGCCGCGGCCGGAGAGCGCGTTGAGATAAACGGGAAGCGTCGCGACCAGTGTCTTGCCTTCGCCGGTCTTCATCTCGGAAATCTTGCCTTCGTGCAGGATCATCCCGCCGATCAGCTGAACGTCAAAATGCCGCTGTCCGAGCGTGCGCTTGGCAGCTTCCCGGACGGTCGCAAAGGCAGGTACCAGGATGTCGTCGAGCGAGGCGCCTTCGGCCACCTGCTTCTTGAACTCATCTGTGCGCGCCCTGAGGGCATCGTCAGACAGCGCTTCGAGCTCTTTCTCAAGCGCGTTGATCTCGCGCACCCGTGGCTGATAGTTGCGGATCCGCCGCTCGTTGGCGGAACCGAACAGCTTGCGGGCGACTGCGCCGATCATCCTTGGAAGCTCCTCACGTAGGCCGGGCGCTTATATCATGCCGCTGCGGCCGGACTTGCCTCCGGCACTCCGGAATGCGGCACTTTTCGGGCAAAT
Source organism: Pseudolabrys sp. (assembly GCA_035701845.1). Taxonomy (GTDB): domain Bacteria; phylum Pseudomonadota; class Alphaproteobacteria; order Rhizobiales; family Xanthobacteraceae; genus Pseudolabrys. Next base: position 23,592 of record DASSRJ010000164.1, read on the forward strand.
CCGGCGTGAACACGCCGGTGAACAACGACCAGCCGATACTGCGCGAGAGATATGAGGGGGTCGGAATGTTGTCAATTGGCGGCCTGTTCTCGCATTAACGAAAGGTCTCACGCGGACGTTAGGCGGCGCGTGCCATTCGGCCATTGCAAAGACATGGTCGTTGGGCGAATAGTCCGCCGACGCCCGCCCGGCGGGCACCAGTTCAAGGAAAGCCTTATGACGATTTCAGTTCCAGCCGGTTCTCCGGTCCGGCCGCGGCAGGCCGGTTTTTTTGCCGCTCTCCTGGCACTGCTCGTCATGACGGCGGGGCCGGTACGCGCCCAGGATAAAGACCCGGTTGTGGCCAAGGTCAACGGCGTCGAGATCCACCAGAGCGACCTTGCCGTCGCCGAAGATGAAGCCGGCCAAATTCCGCCGATGTCGCCAGAAGCCAAGCAGGATTACCTCGTGCAGTTTGTCGCCGACATGATCCTCGTGTCGAAAGCTGCGGAAGACAAGAAGTTCGGCGACGGATCCGACTTCAAGCGCAAGCTCGAATTCGCCCGCAAGAAGCTTCTCATGGAAGGCCTGTTGCAATCGGTAGGCAAGGAAGCGCTGACCGACGAAGCCATGCATAAGGTCTACGACGAAGCCGTGAAACAGATCGGAGAAGAAAAGGAAGTCCATGCACGCCACATCCTTTTCCGCGTGCAGGCAGGCGATGACAAAGCCGGCAAGGAAGCCGAGGACAAGATCAAGGCGGTGATCGTTCGTCTGAAGAAGGGCGAAGACTTCGCCAAAGTGGCCGGCGAAGTTACCGAGGACCCGTCCGGCAAGGCCAATGGCGGCGATCTCGGCTACTTCACCAAGGAACAGATGGTGCCGGAATTTTCGGAAGCCGCTTTCAAGCTGGACAAGGGACAGATCTCGGATCCCGTGAAGACCCAGTTCGGCTGGCACGTCATCAAGGTCGAGGACAAGCGGGTCAAACCGGCGCCGAAATTCGAAGACGTGAAGCCGCAGATCGAGAACTACGTCACCCGCAAGGCGCAGGCTGAGCTGGTGACCAAGCTGCGTGCCGGGGCGAAGATCGAACGCATGGACAAGCCGGCCGCGAAGCCCGAGGAAAAGCCCGCGGCGGCCCCGCCGGCAAAGAAGTAGCAGCGATCAAAGCCATCAAATAATTTCGTCGTGGCTGGCCCGGGCACAGACCTTGTGCCGGCCATTGGCGTCTTTTATGCCGATGCATCCGAAGCCGCGGATGCCGGCACGTAGCCGGACATGACGACGGAGAATGTTATGTCCACCGCAGTCTCCCCTCTTGCTCCTGCCAACGTTCCCGGCATGCCGGCGGTTTCCGGCGTGCGTCTGGCGACCGCCGAGGCCGGTATTCGTTACGCGGGACGTACAGACGTCCTGCTCGCGCTGTTCGATCCTGACACGGCCGCGGCGGGCGTATTCACGCGCTCGAAGTGTCCCTCGGCGCCCGTCGAGTGGTGCCGCGCGCACCTGAAGACGAGCAAAACGCGGGTGCTGGTCGTGAATTCCGGCAATGCCAATGCCTTCACCGGCAAGAGCGGGCGCGACGCCTGCAGGTCCACTGCCCGGATTGCCGCGCGCGCGGCGGGCTGCAGGCCGGGCGACGTATTTCTTGCTTCGACCGGCGTGATCGGCGAGCCATTGAAGGCGCAGGCCTTCGAGGGCGTCATGGAAGGCCTGGTCGCGCGCGCGCAGCCGGGCGAATTTCTTGCCGCAGCGCGGGCGATCATGACAACCGATACGTTCCCCAAGGTGGCAACGGCGACAGCAAGAATCGGCAAAGCCCGCGTGACGATCAACGGTATCGCCAAGGGTGCCGGCATGATCGCGCCCGACATGGCCACCATGCTCTCTTTTATATTCACCGACGCGGCGATTTCCGCGCAGGCGCTGCAGGCGCTTCTGAAAGACGGCGTCGCCGACACTTTTAACGCCGTGACAATCGACGGTGATACATCGACATCGGACACGCTGATGATGTTCGCC
>DASSRJ010000165.1:0-24809 GCA_035701845.1 Pseudolabrys sp.
CCGTTGAGCAGACAATGCTTACGGTGCGGGTCAATGTCGAAGTGAACCACGCCGCCATCCGGACCGCGGATTTCCTGCTTCTCGAGGTCGACTGTCAGGGTCGCGTTGGCGCCCCGTTCAGCGTCATCGAAAAGCTTCTCAAGATCTTCGGGCGAGACCCTGATCGGCAGCAAGCCGTTCTTGAAGCAATTGTTGTAAAAGATGTCGCCGAACGAGGTCGAGATCACGCAGCGGATGCCGAAATCCATCAGCGCCCACGGGGCGTGTTCGCGCGACGAGCCGCAGCCGAAGTTGTCGCCGGCAACCAGGATCTTGGCCTTGCGATAGGCCGGCTTGTTGAGCACGAAATCCGGGTTCTCGCTGCCATCGTCCTTGTAGCGGCGTTCGGAGAACAGGCCCTTGCCGAGACCGGTGCGCTTGATGGTCTTCAGATACTGCTTCGGGATCACCATGTCGGTATCGACATTGATGATGCGCAGCGGGGCTGCAACGCCTTCAAGCGTGGTGAACTTTTGCATGATCTCTCCGACTTCGCCTCAAGCAGCCTGGAACAATTCTGTTTCTTAAGACGTCCGGCGTTTTGGTCAAGAGCGGATCGGGTAGAGGAAGTCAGCTATGCGCATTTTGACGGCCGCGGTGCCTGTTATTCTTTGTTTCACCGGTGCGTCAGACGCCGCAAATGACGGGCCCTGGTGCTACCGTGACTTCGGCGGTCCGCCCAATTGCTCCTACTACTCGATCAGGGAATGTTTGACGGCAGCCGGCGTTCTGGGTGGCGTGTGCGAGCGCAATCACGGTCCTGCTCCCGAGACGCCGAAAAAAGACAAACGCAAGGCGCGACCACACTAGGCCGGTACGCGCTCGTCAAGCTTGAATTTGGATTCACGTACCACGTTGCAGACCTGCACGCTGTATTCGGAATAGTAGATTTCCCTGGCCTTTTTCTGCGCAGCGCGATGTTCGGGGTTCGTGCGCCAGGCACGCATTCCCTCTTCGTGCTCGAACTCGACGATGGTAACCCGCTCGCCGTCTTCGGCAAAAAAGCCTTTATGCGAAATGTAGCCGGGCATCGTCTTCGCCAATTCGACCATGCGGTCGACAAGGGCGATGTATTCCTCGCGCGCCCCCGGGCGCAGGCGGGAACGAAAAACAGTGACGATCATATCGAATCTCCTTGCCGTAGGATGCTCGCGCAGCCGGACATGCTCGACCAATTCCAGTTTTGAATGGCCATCATCGTAATTTGAGATTGATGCCAATCTACTCGACGCTTGTCTCGATCGCTTCCATATCCTCGTCCGACAGCCCGAAATGGTGACCGATTTCATGCACCAGGACATGGGTCACGATATCTCCCAGGGTATCTTCGTGCTCGGCCCAATAGTCGAGGATCGGCCGGCGATAGAGCCAGATCATGTTGGGCATTACCTCGGGAACTGCGTCCGATTGGAACGGAAGTCCGACGCCCTGGAACAGGCCCAGCAGGTCAAACTCGCTCTCGGCATGCATACTTTCGAGCACCTCTTCAGTTGGAAAATCCTCGACACGGATAACCAGATTCTCACAGAGATTACGGAAGTGCTCCGGAAGACGTGCGTAGGCCCCGGAAGCCAGGGTCTCAATATCGGACAAGGACGGCGCCGCCGATCCGCGCCAATCCTGGAATTGGCTTGTCATGGCGACGTTGTAGGCGAGGTCTGCAAGCGCTCCAAGTGGTTGACGGCGAGCCCCCGGATGCGCAACGGTTGGCGGTCCTGACACGAGGCGCAAGCGGCGATGTCGAACTTTTCTATGCGGCTGGCCTTGATCGGCTTGATAGTTTTCAGCGCCGGCGGAGCGATACCGGCGTCGGCCCAGCAATCCGATTGCAATGACCAAACCTTGGCAAACTGTCCGGCCGAACGGGCGGCGCAAAAAAAGCGCCCGCGCGTCACAATCTATCCGCGCCGCGTCTATCCCGGACCTAACGCCAAGCGCCAGTGCCGCTCGTGGCTTGCGCGGGAGTACCGCGTCAGCGGCCCGGTGATCGTGCCGCAGATGCGCTGCTGGTGGGAATAGAGGCCGGCGCGGCGGGGGTGTAGAGTTGGTGCAGCGAAGGGCGAGGCGGCACCGGAGGTTCAGCGATGTCTAGGCTCACGAGATTTTTTGCAAGCGCAGCTCTGATCCTCAGTTTCATTGCGTTTGTGCCGGGCAGCGCAGACGCGCACTGGCGAGGGGGTTACTGGCGTGGCGGCTGGGGTTGGGGTCCTGCCTTCGGACTTGGACTCGGGCTCGGGTACGGTTGGGGCTGGGGTTATCCATATGCCTACTACCCGGGACCATATTACTACGCGACTCCTCCGCAGCCAGCCTGCGGCTGGGCGCGCGTACGCGTCTGGCGCAACGGGCACTGGGTGTCCCGCCGCGCGTGGCGCTGCTGGTAAACGGAAAGCCCGCCGCGAAATCCGCGCCGCTACTTCCACTCGCGTATGTCGACGAAATGACCGGCAATCGCCGCCGCGGCAGCCATTGCCGGCGACACGAGATGGGTGCGGCCCTTGTAGCCCTGACGTCCTTCGAAGTTGCGATTTGACGTCGAGGCGCAGCGCTCGCCCGGCTGCAGCTTGTCGGGGTTCATCGCAAGGCACATTGAGCAGCCGGGTTCGCGCCACTCGAAACCCGCAGCCTTGAAAATCTTGTCGAGGCCTTCCGCTTCCGCCTGCATTTTCACGAGGCCGGAGCCGGGGACGATCATCGCGTTGACATTGCCATTGACCGTCTTGCCGTCAACCACGCGTGCAGCCGCGCGCAGATCCTCGATGCGCCCGTTGGTGCATGAGCCGATAAACACCCGGTCGATCTTGAGGTCGGAGATCTTCTCGCCGCCCTGAAGGCCCATGTACTCGAGCGAGCGTTCGGCCGCGACGCGCTTCTTCTCATCGGCAATTTCCGACGGCACCGGCACCTTGCCGGTGATCGAGGTTACCTGCTCGGGGCTGGTGCCCCAGGTGACCAGCGGCGGCAGTTTCGCGGCATCAAGACGGATTTCGCGGTCGAAATGGGCACCATCGTCGGAACGCAAGGTTTCCCAATAGCGCATGGCCTCGTCCCAAGCCTTGCCCTTCGGCGCTTTCGGCTTGTCCTTGAGATAGCTGTAGGCGATGGCGTCTGGCGCGATGAAGCCTGCTTTGGCGCCGCCTTCCACCGACATGTTGCAGATGGTCATGCGGCCTTCGATAGAGGTCGCGCGGATCGCTTCGCCCGCATACTCCAGCGCGTAGCCGGTGCCGCCGGCCGTGCCGATCTCGCCGATGATCGCAAGAATGATGTCCTTGGCCGTGACGCCGGGTGGCAATTTGCCGTCGACCACCGCGCGCATGTTCTTCGACTTCTTCTGGATCAACGTCTGAGTGGCGAGCACATGCTCGACTTCGGACGTGCCGATGCCGTAGGCGAGTGCGCCGAAGGCGCCATGCGTTGCAGTATGGCTGTCACCGCACACGATCGTGGTGCCCGGCAGCGTGAAGCCCTGCTCGGGCCCGATGATGTGGACGATGCCCTGGCGCTTGTCGAACTCGTTGTAATACTCGATGCCGAAATCCCTGGCGTTCTTTGCCAGCGCCGCGATCTGCTCGGCACTCTCTGGATCGGGATTTGGCTTGCTGCGGTCGGTGGTCGGAACGTTGTGATCGACCACGGCCAGTGTCTTGTCGGGTGCGTGCACCTTGCGGCCGGCGGCGCGCAGACCTTCAAAGGCCTGCGGTGACGTCACCTCGTGCACCAGGTGACGATCAACATAGAGCAGGCACGTCCCGTCCGGCTGTTCGTCAACCAGATGGTCTTCCCAGATTTTGTCATAGAGCGTTCGCGGTTTCATGGCGTCAACTTTGCTCAGAGAATGGATAGCGGCTTGCAGCGTCCAATGGAGACGCGATCAAAGGCCTGCCTGCACCGCTGCCGTCAGCCGGCCAAAGAACCGCCACGGCAATCGCGCGTGGTCGGCAAGGACAATCCGCTGAGCTTTGGAAACCATGCCGGTTATATAGCCAATCATTCTGCCCGCGACAACGAATGGGCGGGCAAAGAAAAAGGGCCGCTTGTACGGCCCTTTCACCCCGAATAGCCGAAATATTACTCGCTTGCGGCAGCCTCGGCGCCTTCCGTACCGCCCGTACCTTGCGCCTCGGAGATGCGCGCCTTCTTGCCGCGCAGTCCGCGCAGATAATAGAGCTTGGCGCGACGGACCTTGCCGCGCCGGACCAGCTCGATCGAATCGATCATCGGCGAGTAGAGCGGGAACACGCGCTCGACGCCTTCGCCGTATGAAATCTTGCGCACGGTGAAGTTCTCGTTGATGCCACGCCCGGAGCGGCCGATGCAGACGCCTTCGTAAGCCTGCACGCGCGTCTTGTCGCCTTCGACGACCTTGACGTTAACCAGCACCGTGTCGCCCGGCTGAAAGTCGGGAATGGTTTTGCCGGCCGAGAGCTTTTCAACCTGCTCCTTTTCCAGCTGCTGGATGATGTTCATTGCGAATTCTCCGTCGGCAGCGCCAGCAACCGGCGCGCGGTCTTGATCTGGTCTGAATGGGTTGGCGAGCTTGTATTACAAAGCTTTCGGCTTGTCACCCTTTGGATTCGGTCGATTTTCCGGCGCTTTGCGGACCTGATAGGCCGACCAGAGGTCCGGTCGGCGCTCGGCGGTGAGCCGCTCTGCCTCCGCCTGCCGCCACGCTTTGACCTTGGCGTGATCACCGGAGGTGAGCACCTCGGGAATCGGCTCACCCTCAAAAACCGGTGGCCGGGTGTATTGTGGGTATTCGAGCAGCCCGTCCGCGAAACTTTCCTCGGCGGCGGATGCTTCCTTGCCCATGACGCCGGGCAGCAAACGCACGCACGCGTCGAGCAGCGCGAGCGCCGCGATCTCGCCACCGGACAAAACGAAGTCACCAAGAGATACTTCCTCGAGGCGGCGCGCCGTGATCAGGCGCTCGTCGACGCCTTCAAAGCGTGCGCACACAAGGACAACTCCCAGCCCATGCGCGAGCTTTGCAGCCCGGCTTTGCCGGAGCGGCACGCCGCGTGGACTCATCAGCAGACGAGGGCGCGTGTCACGCGGGAGACCGTCGAGCGCGTCCGCAAGGACATCGGCCTTCATCACCATGCCGGGCCCGCCGCCGGCGGGCGTGTCGTCGACGGTGCGATGCCTGTCGGTCGCATGCGCACGAATGTCGATCGTGTCGAGCGACCAGATGCCGGATGTCAGCGCCTTGCCCGCCAGGCTCTGCGCCAGCGGTCCGGGGAACATCTCGGGAAAGATGGTCAATACGCTTGCCCGCCACATGCTAACCTCCGTTCGTCCCCGCGACCCAGCCTATGCTCGCTGCGCGAGCTTCGGCGGGTTTGAGTCCGCCGAAGCGCGGAGCGCGAAGGCGGAAAGCGGGGACCCAGGAGTCAAGATGTCGAGTCTTTACTCTGTCGTTCTGGATTCCCGCGTGCGTGGGAATGAACGGCGTTTGTTGTGCCCGCCACATGCTCATTCATCCCGCGCTTCGATTTCAACCGGTTGGACAAGGACGATTTTCTTTGCCTCAAGATCCACACTTGGAACCGTTGCGTCGTTGAATGGCAGTATCAAAGGTTCGCCGCTGCCGACCGGCATGATTTCGATGATGTCACCGGCGCCGAAATTATGCAGCGCGTGCACCGTTCCGATCTGGACACCCTCGGGGGTAACGACATCAAGACCGACCAGGTCGGCGTGATAGTAAGTATTCTGCTCGTCGATCTTGGGCAGCCGTGCGCGCGGAATATAAAGCTCGAGATTGCGCAACTGTTCGGCTGCGTCGCGATCACTGACTCCCGCAATGCGCGCGATGAAGTGTTCTTTAGTCGGACGCATGGCCTCGATCTCGAAGCGTTGTTTGCCGTCTTCCGTTTCCAGCGGACCATAGGCTGCAACCGCCGCCGGATCCTCCGTGAACGACCAGAGCTTCACTTCGCCGCGCACGCCGTGCGCGGCACCGATACGGGCGACGCAAACTTTACGCGCATCAGACCTCATGGTGAGGAGCGTCGCGTAGCGACGCGTCTCGAACCATGAGGTCGAAAATTTGTTCGACGGCGGGCCAGTTCGGAAATCCGTTGGAAGTCGCCGTTCATAAAGGCCTCTTTCTTCGCCCTCGACCATCTCTTTATGCGCCGCTCGACGGCGATCGCGTCCACGATCTGGTCGAAGTACTCGCTATAAACGAGGACGACTGGCCGCCGCCGTGCTGTGAAACCGGGAAAGCGACCGGCCTGATGCTCTGTAAGTCGTTGCTCGAGCTCAGCGCGCGTCGTGCCAGTATAATAGAAGCCATCCGCACACCGAAGGATGTAGACCCAGGCACCCTGCATGCGCCTCGTCCTTCGAGACGGCCGGCTGCGCCGGCCTCCTCAGGACGAGGCTTCCTCACTTAGCTCGCCGCCGGCGCCGGCGCGGCCTCGGCCGGCTTGTCTGCCTTTGCCGGCATTTCCGCGGCCTTGCCGCCTTCGGCAGCGGGCGCACCACCGGCAGCTTTCGCCGCTTCTTCTTCCTTCGCCTTGCGTTCCTTGCGCGGGATCGCCTTTTCCGGATTGTTGCGCTTCGGCCGCTTCATGATCCCGGCGGTGTCGAGAAACCGCATCACGCGATCGGACGGCTGCGCGCCTTTTTTCATCCAGGCTTGCACCTTTTCGAGGTCAAGCTTGAGCCGTTCGGTCTTTTCCTTCGGCAGCAGCGGATTGAAATAGCCGAGCCGTTCGATAAAGCGTCCGTCGCGCGGCGCACGATTGTCGGCGACGACGACGTGATAGACCGGCCGCTTCTTGGTGCCGGCGCGGGCGAGACGAATAACGAGAGACATCCTTTAGTCCTTTCTGTGGGAAGTCACTCCGGCCGGGCGAGCGCCCCGGAATGACGATTGTAAGGTCGTTTTCACTTCTTCTTTCCAAGGCCGGGCGGCAGGCCGCCGGGCAATCCGGGAAACTTTCCGCCCAGGCCCGGCAAGCCGGGTAATCCCGGCATGTTCGGAGGCAGCTTCGGCATGGTGGGCGGCAAAGAACCGCCAGCACCAGGCATGTTTGGCGGCAGCTGGCCGCCCGGCATGTTCTTCGCCATTTCCGCCATCTGCTCGGGGGACGGCATGCCGGAGCCGAAGCCCATGGCCTGCGCGAGGCCGGCAAGCGGGCCACGCTTGGCCCCGCCCATCATCTTCATCATGTCCGACATGCCGCGATGCATCTTCAGCAGTTTGTTGATCGCCTCCGGCGTCGTGCCGGAACCGGCGGCAATGCGTCTCTTGCGGCTGGCCTTGAGCAAATCCGGGTTGCGGCGCTCCTTTGGCGTCATCGAGTCGATGATCGCAATCTGACGCTTGATGACGTTTTCATCGAGATTGGCGGCCGCCAGCTGGTTCTTCATCTTGGCGACGCCCGGCAACATACCCATCAATCCGCTGAGTCCGCCCATAGCCTGCATTTGTGTGAGCTGCTCGCGCAGGTCGGCGAGATCGAAAGCGCCCTTGCGCATCTTCTCGGCTGCGCGCATGGCCTTTTCGGCATCGATGTTCGCAGCGGCCTTCTCCACCAGCGCGACGATGTCGCCCATGCCGAGAATACGGCCTGCGATGCGGGCCGGATCGAACTCTTCAAGCGCATCCAGCTTTTCGCCGGTGCCGATCAATTTGATCGGCTTGCCCGTGACGGCGCGCATTGAAAGTGCCGCGCCGCCGCGGCCATCGCCGTCGACCCGGGTGAGCACAATGCCGGAGAGCCCGATGCGCTCGTCGAAAGAGCGCGCCAGATTGACCGCGTCCTGGCCGGTGAGGGCGTCGGCGACGAGCAGCACCTCGTGTGGGTTGACTGCACGTTTGACCTCGGCGGCCTCGCTCATCATCACGTCGTCGAGCGTCGTGCGACCCGCGGTGTCGAGCATCACGACGTCGTAACCGCCAAGCCGGCCGGCTTCGACGGCACGGCGCGCGATCTGTGGCGGCGTCTGGCCCTCGACAATCGGCAAGGTGTCGATCTGCGCATCGCGGCCGAGCACGGCAAGTTGCTCCATTGCCGCCGGACGGCGCACGTCGAGCGATGCCATCAGTACCTTGCGGCGTTGCCGGTCGATCAGCCGTTTTGCAATCTTGGCCGTCGTCGTGGTTTTGCCCGAACCCTGCAGGCCGACCATCATGATGGCGACCGGCGGTGCGGCATTGAGATCGATGCCCGTGTTCGCGCCCTGGCTGCCGGCGCCGAGCGTCGCGACAAGCTGGTCGTGCACGATCTTCACGACCATCTGGCCGGGTGTCACGGACTTCATGACCTCGACGCCGACGGCCTCCTTTTTTATGCCGTCAACGAACGCGCGGGTCACGTCAAGCGCCACGTCCGCCTCGAGCAGCGCACGGCGCACCTCGCGCAACGCAGCGTCGACGTCAGCTTCGCTGAGTGCGCCACGGCGGGTGAGGCGGTCGAGGATGCCGCCAAGTCTTTCCGACAACGAGTCGAACATCAGTTTCCGCGATCGTCCTTGTTGGGCCTCATCCCTCGGGATGCCCGCTTCGCAGGCTCCTCAGGATGAGGCTGTTGCAAACACCTTTGCGCCCGAGGGCGCATCGCGCTGTCGGGCGGTGGCCTCCGGCCTCTCAATGGACCGGGCGGCGGATTGGAATTTCACGTCTCTATCGAGAGCGGTCGGAACCTAGGTTCGCGGTGTGGCCAAGTCAAGGCGGGGAGGTTTTACGGCACTAATTCATAGCTAACGGTCACGACCGCCCGCAGCGTCTGCTCGCCGGGGGCAACGGGAACCGCGCCGGCCCGCATGGCCTGCATCGGCCGCGGCGGCGGGGACGAGCCCTCCTCGGTAATGGAAACGACGCGGCCGAGCTTGGCGCCCGCGGCCCTGGCGTAAAGCTCGGCCTTCCGGCGCGCATCCGCGATGGCGTCATCGCGAGCCTGGTCCAGCAGCTTCGACTGCTCCGAGACAACGAACTCGATGCCCGACATCTCGTTGGCGCCCGCAGCGATCGCGCGGTCGAGAACGGACGGCAACTTGTCGATATCACGAATACGGACCGTGACCTGGTTAGTGGCCTGAAAGCCCGTAAGCCTCGCGGTGCCGCCCTTGTTCGGATCGTATTGCGGCTGCAGTGAAAGCCGCGAGGTCTGAATGTCGCGGTCCGCAATGCCGGCTTCCTTGATCGCCGCGAGCACGGCGATCATTTGCTTCGCGTTTACTTCGCCGGCCTCGCGCGCGGTCTTGTCCTGACTCGTTACGCCGATACGGATAATCGCGGTGTCCGGCGCCACCGCAACCGTGGCTTCGCCTGTCACCGTCACGAGTTTTTCCGCCGCATGCGCCTGGCCGAGCCAGATTGTGCACGCGAACAAAATGATTGCTGTGCGTCTTATGATCATCACTTCACCGGAACGAACACATTGACCACCAGCTTGTCAGGATCGCTCTTCACCGGATCGGTGGTGTATTCCTCGATGAAGAGGTCTTTCGCTTCCAGTTGCTTGTCGTCGAGATAATTCGTGATCGCCTCGTAGGTCGTGTCCATCGCGTCGTACGAGCCGCGATGGACAAATTTATAGGCTTTGCCGGAAGGTGCGGGACCAACCTCGATATCGCCCTTCGGGGGATTCTTCGGAGACTCCGCGATCGGCAGCGCGGCCTGATAGGAGAAGCCGGTGTCGTCAGTCTGCGTGTAGACCGTGAAAGCAGGGCCGGTTGGCGTGATGTTCTGCTTGTCGAGATACTCGTGCAGCGATTTGAACGCATCAACCAATGTATCGAAGGCGGTGTCCCATTTGCTGTGACCCTTGAGATAAACCATCGTCCGTTCAGGCAATGTCACCTGTTCTCCAAACGCATCGCCTGGCTGCAGCGGCGATGGTGAAGCCGGACCCATTGGAGCCGGCATCGGATCGCTGACACCGGGCTTGGGCTGCGCCGTGGCCACGTCGGCTGTGAACGGCAATGCAAGGACGGCAAGCATCAAAATAAGCTGAAAGGGCGACATCACGGCTCTCCGTCGTTCGCGGCGGTCCGGCGATTCGCCAGCATTGGTGCACATTCTAGCATGGCCTCTGGCCAACCCTCGTTTATTCGCCATATAAAACCGGCAAAACCCGGGCAAAGCATGATATGGGCGCACTCGCCAATCAGTCCTTCGTGAAGATGAACGGCGTCGGCAACGAAATCGTCGTCGTCGACCTGCGCGCGCGCGGCGGCAAAATAGAGGCGGAAGAAGCGCGCGCGGCGGCGCGGCCTGGTGGGGCACCCTACGATCAGCTGATGGCGCTCTATCCGCCGCGCACGCCGGGCACCGACGCCTTCATTCGCATCTATAACAATGACGGTTCGGAAGCGGGCGCCTGTGGAAACGGGATCCGCTGCGTCGCCGATCTCGTAGCCAGTGAGAGCGGCAAGGACACGCTGACTTTCGAAACGACCGCGGGCATTCTCAATTGCTGGAAGGGCGCCGATGGTATGTTCACCGTCGACATGGGTCCGCCGCGCTTCAAGTGGAACGAGATTCCGCTGGCAGAGGAATTCCGCGACACGCGCGCCATCGAGTTGCAGATCGGTCCAATCGACAAACCGGTGCTCCATTCACCGTCGGCGGTGAGCATGGGTAATCCGCATGCGATCTTCTGGGTCGACGACGTCAATGCGCATGATCTCGCACGTCTCGGGCCGTTGCTCGAAAACCACCCGATTTTTCCCGAGCGCGCCAATATTACGCTGGCCCAGATTGTTACGCGCGATCACATCACTATCCGCACGTGGGAACGTGGCGCCGGCCTCACCAAGGCCTGCGGCTCTGCCGCTTGCGCAGCCGCAGTTGCCGCAGCCCGGCTCAAGCGCACTGGGCGTAAGGTGAAGGTCACGTTGCCCGGTGGCGAATTAACGATCGACTGGCGTGAAAAAGACGATCATGTGCTGATGACGGGCCCCGTGCAATTTGAGTTCGAGGGCCGCTTCGATCCGGCGCTTTTCACCAAGGCGAGCGTGCCGTGAGCATTGACGTCGTCACATTTGGCTGCCGCCTGAATACCTACGAGTCGGAAGCGATCCGGCGTGAGGCGGTGGCAGCCGGCCTCGATGCCACCATCATCGTCAATACCTGTGCCGTCACTGCTGAGGCGGTACGGCAGGCGAGGCAGACAATCCGCCGCCTCAGGCGCGAGCGGCCGCACCGGCGCATTGTCGTGACCGGCTGTGCTGCCCAGACCGAGGCCGGAAATTTCGCCGCCATGCCGGAAGTCGACCGCGTCGTCGGCAACGAGGAAAAATTCGACAGTCGAACCTGGCGTTCGACCGGCAAGATCGCCGTGTCCGACATCATGGCAGTCAAGACGATGCGTCCTCACGCGATCGACAGTATCGAAGGCAGGTCGCGCGCATTCGTTCAGGTGCAGAACGGATGCGATCATCGCTGCACGTTTTGCGTTATTCCTTATGGCCGCGGAAATTCGCGCTCGCTTTCGGCTGAAGACGTCGTTGCCCAGGTGCGGCGGCTCGCCGGCAACGGTTATCGCGAAATCGTGCTCACGGGCGTCGATATCACGAGCTATGGCACTGACCGGCCCGGTGCACCGCGGCTGGGCGCGCTGGTCAAGCGTATTCTCAAGGACGTGCCGGACCTGGATCGTCTGCGGTTGTCGTCGATCGATTCCGTCGAAGCCGATTCGGATCTTCTTGACGCACTTGCCAACGAGCCGCGATTGATGCCCCATCTGCATCTGTCGCTGCAGTCCGGCGACGATCTCATTCTCAAGCGCATGAAACGACGACATGCACGCCGCGATGCGATTTCCTTCTGCGAGCAGGTACGCCGGTTGCGGCCTGACGTTGTTTTCGGCGCCGATATCATTGCGGGGTTTCCGACCGAAACCGAAGCCATGTTCGCCGGCTCGCTCGACCTGGTCGATGAATGCGGCCTTACCCAGCTCCATGTCTTTCCATTCTCGCCGCGGCCCGGCACGCCCGCAGCCCGCATGCCGCAGGTCGATCGCGCCGTCGTCAAGGAACGCGCGCGACGCTTGCGCGAGAAAGGCGAGATGGCGCTCAGGGGATACCTCGACGGGGAGGTCGGCGCCCGCCGGCGTGTTCTCGTCGAGTCACGCGCGCTCGGGCGCACCGAACAGTTCCTGCCGGTGCGGCTTACCGCACCGGTGGAGCCCGGTGTTATTCTCGATCTTGCAATCAAGGCACATGACGGCCGGCAGCTTTTGGCCGCTTGACGCATGATCTCGAAAAGCTTGTCCTCGACCCCGATCGTGGATGGGAGCTGGTTTTCGGATAAGATCATGCGTCACTAAAAAGGGGATCTGCGATGGCCTACCGCGATCATCTGATCACGACGATGGATCAGCTCCAGTCTCTTTATGGAGAGAGAATGGGAGCTTCGGTCATCAAGGAAATCGACCATATCAACGATGGCTACCGCAAACTGATCGAGGTTGCGCCGTTCGTGGCGGTCGCGACGGCAGGCCCCGAGGGACTTGATTGCTCGCCCAAAGGTGACGCTCCAGGTTTTGTGCGGATCCTCGACGACAAGACGCTGGCGATCCCCGATCGTCCGGGCAACAACCGCATCGACGGGTTCCGCAACATCGTCCGCGATCCGCGCATTGCACTCCTGTTCCTGATTCCGGGCGTGGGCGAAACATTGCGCGTGAACGGCCGCGCATCGATCTCCATCGATCCTGAGTTGATGCAAAGCTTTTCTGTCAACGGTAAGCTGCCGCGCTGCGTGCTCATCGTTCATATCGAGAGCATTTATTTCCATTGCTCCAAGGCGATCGTGCGGTCGAAGCTCTGGGAGGAGGCGACCAAGGTCGACCGCAAGAGCCTGCCGTCGACCGGCACCATCATTGCCGAGTTGAGCAAGGGCAAACTTGGCGGTGAAAGCTACGATCGCGAGGCACCGGAGCGCATCAAGGCGCAGCTTTACTAAGTGATGACCGCCTGACGCTCAGCTGCGTTTTCCTTCCAGCCAATAGATTGCTGCAGCGAAAGCGAAATAAAGTCCGAGCGCGGTGAGCGCCATCGCCGTGTCCGAAACCGGCGGGGGACCGAAAAAGACGTAAGCCTGTACGACGACGGCGACGACGCCGAACACCAGCATGCCATAGCGGCCGATTCCGTCCTTGGGTTTCGTTGTCTTGAGATAAAGCGCGATCCCGCCGAACAGGAGAGCGATTTCGAGAACGAAAGCGATTATGGGATAGTTCCAAAGTCCAAGTCCGACCTTATGGGAATCGTCAAACAGCGCCAGATCAGGACGGTGCACCAGCAAATCGAGAATCCAATGTGAGAATACGGCACCGCCGACGATCGCCGCGGCAGTCCATTTTTGTGCAGGCGCGATGGCTCGATATGCGACGGCTGCGCCCACCGACCATAGTGCGGCGCCCGGCAAGCTGTGAGTGTACGGCATGTAATAGAGATCAAGCGGGTTCGTCGCGGTGAACCCCGGGACAATGCGGAGCTTTTCGATTCCGAGCAGCACCAGAACCGACCATGCGATATCGACGAGTTGGACAGCGAGAAACAGAACCCACAGAGGTATCCCCGGCTTCGCGACTTTGCCGGCGAAGCTAGGTCCGTAGTGACCGATGAACATTGGGTGCTCCGATTTGCAAGGGATGGTTCTGAACGCCGGCACCACAGTGAAGTTCCGGCGCAGGCTGTCGACTTCATTTTTCGATTGTTGGTTGCCAGCCGCAAGCCGCGAGTCTCTCGCGCATATGCACCGGCACCGGTGCTGTTATTTTGACGGCCGGCTTGTTCTTTGAAATCGGTACCGTTACCTCGCGCGAATGCAGATGAAGAGCTGGCCCGCCCGAACGCGGTGCTTTCCCATAGATATTGTCGCCGACGATCGGCCATCCCATTTCCGCGCAATGCACGCGCAATTGGTGCGTGCGACCGGTGACCGGCTCCAGCGCGAGCCAGGTCAAGCCCGAACCACGGCCCATGACCGTCCATGTGGTGGTCGATGGCAATCCACTCGTGTCAGCCTTCATCCACCAGCCCCGCGATTCGTCGCGCTTGGAAAGCGGGATATCGATTCGTCCCTCTTCAGCCTCCGGCCCGCCTTCGACGACGGCCCAATAGGATTTTCCGACCTTGCCCTGCTTGAACAGCTTACCCAGCAGCGCCAGGGCCTTGCGGTGACGGCCGAGCACCAGGCACCCGGTCGTGTCGCGATCGAGGCGATGTGCCAGCGCGGGCGCGCGCGGCAGACCGAACCGCAGCGCGTCGAAATAGTCCTCGAAAGCATCGCCGCCCTTCGGCCCGCGATGCACAGGCAGTCCCGCCGGCTTGTCGACCACCAGCATCAGCCCGTCGCGGTAGAGCAGGCGTGCGAGCATCTCTTCCGGTGTCATGCCGAAACGGCTATCACGAGCGCCACATGAACGACAGCACACAAGATGAAGGCTGGTGGAAGCGCTTAAGCGGCGGGCTCAGGCGCACCTCTTCGTCGCTCGGCTCCTCAATAACGGCTCTGGTGACCAACCGTCCGCTCGATCCCGAGACCCTCGACGCGCTGGAGGATGAGCTGGTTCGCGCCGATCTCGGCCAGGACCTTGCCGCGCGCATCGTTGATGTGCTGCGTGAAGGACGTTATCCGCAGGGAATTTCGCCTGACGAGGTCAAGGCGGTTCTCGCGGGCGAGATTGAGAAGGCGCTGACGCCGGTCGCAAAGCCGTTGGAATTGACAGCTCGGCCATTCGTTATCCTTGTCGCCGGCGTCAATGGATCCGGCAAGACAACGACGATCGGCAAGCTCGCCGCACGTCTTCGTGCGGAGGGGAAAACGGTGATGCTGGTCGCAGCCGATACCTTCCGCGCTGCTGCGATCGATCAGCTGAAGATTTGGGGTGATCGCACGGGGGCAAAGGTGATTTCGCGCGACACCGGCAGTGATGCGGCCGGCCTTGCATTTGATGCGATCACCGCCGCAAAGCGCGAAGGCGTGGACGTCGTGTTGGTCGACACCGCCGGCCGCCTGCAGAACCGCGCTGAGCTGATGGGCGAACTGGAAAAAATGGTGCGCGTCATGCGTAAGGTAGAGCCGACAGCGCCGCACGCGGTGCTGCTCGTGCTTGATGCGACGGTCGGTCAGAACGCGCTCAGCCAGGTCGAGATTTTCGGTAAGATCGCGGGGGTCACCGGTCTGGTCATGACCAAGCTCGATGGGACGGCGCGTGGCGGCATTCTGGTGGCGATTGCTGAAAAATTCGGACTACCTGTGCACTTCATCGGTGTCGGCGAGAGCGTGGACGATCTTGCGCCATTCACCGGGCGGGATTTTGCGCGCGCCATGGTAGGACTGGCAGACTGAGATCACTCATGGCCGCACAAAAGAAGCAGCTCAATCCGCTCCTCAAGCTGGTGCTCGATATCGGGCCGCTGGTCCTTTTCTTTGCCGCGAACTCCAAGTTCGGCATTTTTGCAGCCACCGGAGCCTTCATGGTGGCGGTACTGGCTGCGCTTGCGATTTCCTACGGGATGACCCGGCATATCGCAGTCATGCCGGTGGTCACGGCCGTCATCGTGTTGATCTTCGGGGGATTGACGCTCGTGCTGCACGATGAGCTGTTCATCAAGCTCAAGCCTACGATCATTTATGTTCTGTTCGGCGGCACGCTGGTGGGCGGACTTCTGTTCGGTAAACCGTTGCTCGGGATCGTGTTCGATTCCGTATTCCATCTGCGGGAAGAAGGCTGGCGCAAGTTGACCTGGCGATGGGCGTTGTTTTTCTTCGCCCTTGCGATCCTCAACGAGATCGTCTGGCGCACGCAGACCACCGATTTCTGGGTGAGCTTCAAATTGTTTGGCGTAGTGCCGCTGACTTTTCTGTTCGCAGCGCTGCAATATCCGCTGCTCACAAAATACAGTGTCGATAAATAATCCTGATAAGGACTATGGATTTTTCTCGTGTCTGGAAATCGATTGCGGCGGGCTTGTGCGGAAGTGCTGCGCATACCGGGCTTATGGCGCTGAAATCCTGGGCCCGAATACTTCCAGGCTTCGAGCCCTATAGCGATTTGCAGGCCTTGCTGGCTTCGCTGGTCGGAAGTTCCGTTAACCCGGCGATCCCCTGGGCGCTGTCGTACTTCAATGGCTCGGTAGTCCTCGCGTTCCTGTTCGGCCAATCCTGTTCCCGACTGCCCGGCCGCACCCCGCTGGCGAAGGGAACGGTATTCGGGCTGGCCATTTGGATCGTGATGGGGTTGACGTTTTTTCCCGTTATCGGCAAGGGGCCCTTCGCAATCGATGCCGGACTGGGCCTCAAGCCAACGATTTTTTCCCTGCTTATGGTTCTTGCCTACAGCGTGACCTTGAGCACGGTGTACTCGATATTCGGGTTGCCGAGGCAGGCCTCAACGTCCTAGCGCAGCGCCTTTTCGATTTCCGGCTTCAATGTGTGTGCCAGGTTATCGGCCGTGATTGGTCCTATGAGCTTGTAGACGATGTGGCCGTCGCGGCCGACCAGAAAGGTCTCGGGCACCCCGTACACGCCCCAGTCGATCGAGGTACGGCCAGTTTCGTCTCGGCCGGTTGCCGCAAACGGATTGCCGTAGCGATTGAGGAACCGCCGCGCATTGTCGGGCGCGTCCTTGTAGTTGATGCCGACAAGCTGGATGCGCTTGTCCTTCGAGAGCTGCTCCAGATACGGCACTTCATCGTGACAGGGAACGCACCACGAAGCCCACACATTTACCAGCGTTACCGCGCCCTCGAATGTTGCGTTGGTCAGGCCGGGCACAGCCTTGCCGTCGCGTTCGAGGCCCGGCAGCGGCGGCAGGTCTGTGGCCGGAATTGGGTGTCCTATCAGGGCTGACGGAAGCCGGGATGGATCGCCGGCGCCAAGACGATAGAAAAACAGCGCTGCCAGCGCAGCAAACGCGATCAGCGGCAAAAACACGAGGACGTTGCGACGCATTCGGGCGGGGCCTTCGCTCGAGGCTGTGGTCATCGGCCTAGCCTTTGCGCTGGGAGCGCCGGGTCACTCCACGCTCCTCGAGATCGCCGAGAATACGGAGTTGTGCCGAGTAATCGAGCAGCACCCATGCGATCAAGGCCGCTACCACGAACAAGGTCACCGCGTAGGCGGCGATGATAAAATCGGCGTGCGGCCCGAGATTCATGCATGCACCTCCTGGGCCTGCATCAGCCGCATACTGCGGACCCGCCTCCTGAGAATCTCGTTGCGCATGACCGCAAGATGCAGCGTGATAAAAAGTGACGTGAATGCCAGCGCCATGATCAGCAGCGGCGTCAGCAACGACGGATCGATGGTCGATCCGCCGATGCGAAAGACGGAAGCGGGTTGGTGCAGCGTATTCCACCAGTCCACCGAGAACTTGATGATCGGAAGATTGACGGCCCCGACCAGTGCGAGGATCGCGGCGGCGCGGGCGCCGCGGCCCGGCTCTTCTGCGGTCCAGTAAAGCGCAAGGACGCCGAGATAGAGCAGCAACAGCACCAGCATCGAAGTCAGCCGCGCATCCCACACCCAATAGGTGCCCCAGGTCGGGCGCCCCCAGAGCGAGCCGGTGACAAGACAGATGAACGTGAACGCGGCACCAATCGGTGCAGCAGCCTTGCCTGAAACGTCGGCAAGCGGGTGCCGCCACACCAATGTGCCGAGCGCCGCGACGCTCATCAGCGCCCAGCCGAACATGCCGAGCCATGCGGCCGGAACGTGCAGAAACATGATCTTCACGGTCGCGCCCTGCTGATAGTCGTCCGGTGCATTCATTGCGCGATAGAGCCCAACCGCGAACAGGGCGATCGTCACCGCGATCAGCCATGGCAATA
The DNA here is from genome assembly GCA_035701845.1 of Pseudolabrys sp. GTDB lineage: Bacteria > Pseudomonadota > Alphaproteobacteria > Rhizobiales > Xanthobacteraceae > Pseudolabrys. Next base: position 17,842 of record DASSRJ010000165.1, read on the forward strand.
CGCGGTCAACGATGCGCAGAAAGCGCGTCGGGTTGGCGAGATCGATCACAGCCATCGGCAAGTCTCTTAGCATCTTATTCGAGTCCATGGCGCAAGGCTGCCGTCGCGGCAATCGGACCGAGCACCAGGCTCGCCAAGCTTAGTGCACAAAGAATGGTGAAAGCGGGGCCGAACGGCGTGGGGCCGATAATCGCGGCATTGGCCGCCGCAACTCCGAAGATCAGCACCGGCACGGTGAGCGGCAGTACCAGCACCGCGAGCAGCAATCCACCGCGTCGCAGCGCTACAGACAGCGCGGCGCCGATGAGACCGGTGAACGTGAGGGCTGGCGTGCCTGCTGCCAGTGTCAGCGTGAGCCAGCCCAGTGCATGCATGTCGACGTTGAGCATGAGGCCGAGCAGAGGCGCAATCACCACAAGCGGCAATCCGGTCGTGAGCCAGTGAGCCACCGCCTTTGCCGCTACCGTCAACTCGAGCGGGACCTCGCCCATCATCAGAAGATCAAGCGATCCGTCATCATGATCGGTCGCGAACAAACGATCGAGCGCAAGCAGACTCGCGAGCAATGCGCCGAGCCACAGAATTGCCGGCCCGATCCGGGCAAGCAGTGCGAGATCGGGTCCGACCGCAAAGGGCGTCATCGTGATCACGATCAGAAAGAAAAGCGCACCCATCAAGGCGCCGCCGCCGACACGAACCGCCAGACGCATATCGCGCACCAGGATTGCGGCGAACGGGCTCATGCCGCACCGAGCCTGAGCTCACGTGCGCGCTCGAGACCGATCGCTCCGTGCGCCGCAGCGATAATGATTCCTCCGCCCGCGAGGTGGCCCCGCATGATTTCCGAGAGCCGGGTCTGCGACGGCGTATCGAGCGCGGCTGTCGGCTCGTCGAGCAGCCATACTGGACGCGAGACGGCAACAATGCGCGCTACCGAGAGCCTGCGGCGTTGGCCGGCGGAGAGATAGGCGGCGGGCAGATCGGCGAGGGGCGCGAGATCGAGCAGCTCCAGTGCCGGGCGGAAGTCGCTGCGCGATCCGAAAAACCGCGTCCAGAATTGCAAATTTTCAGCCACCGTCAGCGACGCCTTCATTGCATCCTGGTGACCGAGGTAGTGAGCCTGCTCTGCAATCGGGGTATCTGTCTTCCCACCGCTGAGCGACAATCGTCCCGCGGCAATGCCGACAAGCCCGGCTATCATTCGAAGGAGGGATGATTTGCCCGCGCCGTTGCGCCCGGTAACGATCAGCGCTTCACCTGCGGGCACCTTGAAGCTCACGTTCCGGAATACCTCACGGCCGCCCCGGCTGCAGGTCAGGGCTTCGGCTTGAAGTTCCATCACGGCTGCCGGCTCGGTCGCGCGGTGGGCCAATACCCGGAAAACCCCAATATTATTCGCATCTTCGGCGTTAATCTCGGCGAATATGGCGTCGGGCGTGAAAAGACCTTATAAGCCCGAACTTGCGACGTTACGTTATTCGAATTCGGACGCAAGTCTCGCCAGCCGATAAAAACATCGCCTTGCCAACAACTTAGTCCGAACCAGCGCCGGTCGCCCGGTCGGGAATGGAAACAGCCGATATGACTTCGCTCGACAGCTTTAGGTGCTGCAAAACCCTGCAGGTTGGTAACAAGAGTTACGCGTATTTCAGTCTTCCCACCGCCGAGCGGAATGGGCTCAAGGGTATTTCCCGTCTTCCGTTCTCCATGAAGGTCCTGCTGGAGAACCTGCTGCGCAATGAGGACGACCGGACTGTCACCAAAGACGACATCAAGGCCGTTGCTGAGTGGCTCAAGACCAAGACGTCCGACCTCGAAATTGCGTTTCGGCCTGCGCGCGTCCTGATGCAGGATTTCACCGGTGTACCGGCGGTGGTCGATCTTGCGGCCATGCGCGACGCGATGAAGCAGCTCGGCGGCGACCCCAAGAAGATCAATCCGCAGGTGCCGGTCGACCTCGTTGTCGACCATTCGGTCGCGGTGACTTTTTTCGGCAACAACCAGGCATTCAAGAAGAACGTCGAGGAAGAGTACCGACAGAACCAGGAACGCTACAAATTCCTGAAATGGGCGCAGCGCTCATTTGACAATTTCAGCGTGGTGCCTCCCGGCACCGGGATCTGCCACCAGGTCAATCTTGAATACCTGTCGCGTGTCGTCTGGCATCGCAAGGACAAGGCGAAGGTCGACGGCAAGCAGGCGACCATGGAGGTCGCCTATCCCGACACCCTGGTCGGTACCGACTCGCACACGACCATGGTGAACGGTCTCTCCGTGCTCGGATGGGGCGTCGGCGGCATTGAGGCAGAGGCCGCGATGCTCGGCCAGCCGCTATCAATGGTGTTGCCCGAGGTGATCGGTTTCAAGCTGGTGGGGAGGCTCAAAGAGGGTGTGACCGCGACGGACCTGGTGCTCACAGTCACCGAGATGCTGCGCAAGCGGGGGGTGGTTGGAAAGTTTGTCGAGTTCTTCGGCCCCGGCCTTGCAAACCTGACCATCGCCGACCGTGCAACGCTCGGCAACATGTCGCCGGAATATGGGGCGACCTGCGGCTTCTCGCCGATCGACGACGACACGATCCGCTATCTCAAGGACACCGGGCGTTCCCCCGAGCTCGTCGCGTTGGTCGCGGCCTATGCCAAGGCGCAGGGCATGTATCGGGTGAAAACCACACCCGATCCGATGTTCACCGACGTGCTCAAGCTCGAGCTCAGTTCGGTTGAGCCGTCGCTGGCAGGACCAAAGCGTCCGCAGGATCGCATCGCGCTCAAGGAAGTAAAATCGGGCTTTGCCGCCTCGATGGACAAGGAATTCAACAAGAGCGCCGAGGCGAAGAAGCGCGTGAAAGTACCCGGCAAAAATTACGATCTGGGCCACGGCGACGTGGTGATCGCGGCGATCACATCGTGCACCAACACATCCAATCCGAACGTGATGATCGGTGCCGGATTGCTGGCCCGCAAAGCCGCCGCGAAGGGGCTGACCGCCAAACCGTGGGTGAAGACCTCGCTTGCACCCGGCTCGCAGGTCGTCGGCGAGTATCTTGAAAAATCCGGGCTGCAGAAGGATCTCGACAAGCTCGGCTTCAACCTTGTTGGTTTCGGCTGCACGACATGCATCGGAAATTCCGGGCCGCTGCCGCCGGAAAATTCCAAGGCGATCAACGACAACGATCTCGTTGCAGCCGCCGTGCTGTCGGGCAACCGGAATTTCGAGGGCCGCGTCAATGCGGATGTGCGCGCCAACTATCTCGCGTCACCACCGCTGGTCGTTTCTTACGCGATCGCCGGGTCCATGAATGTCGACGTTGCACGCGATCCGCTTGGCGTCGACCAGAAAGGCAAGAAGGTCTTTCTCAAGGATATCTGGCCTTCCAACAAGGAGATCGGCGACTTTGTCGCCAAGAACATCACACGCCAGATGTTCTCCAAGAAATACGCCGACGTGTTCAAGGGCGATGCCAACTGGCGCAAGATCAGCGTCAAGGGCGGCGTGACCTACGACTGGGACAAGAAATCAACTTACGTGCAGAACCCGCCGTATTTCGTCAGCATGGGGCGCCATCCGAAGCCACTCGAGGACATCGTCGACGCGCGCGTGCTTGCGCTCCTGCTCGACTCGATCACGACCGACCACATATCGCCTGCCGGCTCGATCAAGATCGATTCGCCGGCCGGCAAATATCTCATCGATCACAAGGTCAAACCGGCCGACTTCAACCAGTACGGCACGCGCCGCGGCAATCATGAAGTGATGATGCGCGGCACCTTCGCCAATATCCGCATCAAGAACCAGATGGTCCCCGGCGTCGAAGGCGGCGTCACAATTCACTATCCGTCAAAGCAACGGATGCCGATCTACGACGCGGCTATGAAGTACAAGGCTGACAGGGTTCCGCTGGTGGTCTTTGCAGGCAAGGAATACGGCAGCGGCTCTTCCCGCGATTGGGCCGCCAAAGGGTCTATCCTGCTCGGCATTCGCGCGGTGATAGCGCAGTCTTTCGAGCGCATTCACAGATCCAACCTGGTGGGCATGGGCGTCATGCCCCTCGTCTTCGAAGAGGGGACTTCGTGGCAGTCGCTGGGCCTCAAGGGCGACGAGCAGGTCACGATCCGCGGCCTGCATGGGGAGCTTAAGCCACACCAGCGGCTGATTGCCGAGATCGTCTCAGGGAATGGGACTCTCAAGCGAGTGCCGCTGGTTTGCCGCATCGACACGCTGGACGAGCTCGATTACTTCAAAAACGGCGGGATTTTGCAGTACGTGCTGCGACAATTGGCTGGCTAACCGGCATGTAATCGGTATTTTGTTAACGGTCGCAGGGTCACTCACCGCGAAGTGAGTGGCGGGTGATCCGGGAGGCGATTTATAAGGCGCGGGCGAGGCAGGGGATCGCGGGATCGATATGAACTATCGCCACATCACCTTTGCAGTCGCTTTCGCTTTCGGCTCCATGGCTGCGCCGGCTTCCGCCCAGCCGCGTGCCGTTGTCGAGCTTTTCACCAGCCAGGGTTGCTCCTCGTGTCCCGCCGCCGACAAGCTGCTCGGCGAGCTGTCGCGCGATCCGTCGCTGATCACGATGAGCCTGGCCGTGGATTACTGGGATTATCTCGGCTGGAAAGACACGCTCGCGCTGCACGGTCATTCCGACCGCCAGCGTGCCTATGCCGAAGCGCGCGGAGATCGCGAGGTCTATACGCCACAGGTGGTCATCAACGGCGTCGTCCATGCGCTTGGCAGCGACAAGTCGGCGATCGAAAAGGCGATCGCACAGACGCGCCGCAATCCCACGACGCTGTCATTGCCTGTGACCATGTCCGTTGCCGATGGCAAGGTGACGGTGAAAGTGCCCGACGTCCAGGGCGAGAAGCACAGCGGCGAAGTCTGGCTTTGTCCGGTGACAAGCAAAGTCGTCGTGCACATCGGGCGCGGCGAAAACCATGATCGCATGCTCACGTATCATAACGTCGTACGGCGCTGGATTAAGCTTGGCGACTGGAACGGCAACGCTGCGACTTACAGCGTTGCGTTGAGCGATATCCCGAAGGGCGACTATTCGCTCAAGGACATTGATCGCCTCGATGTGGTCGTGCAGAGCGGCGTGGCCAAAAAGCCGGGCTTGATGCTGGGTGCCGCATCGATCGGCTGTTGCGCGTCTCCATCAAACTGATCTCCGCAATCAGCTCGAAAAAAGATCGGGCCGGCGACGAGCCGGCCCGGAGGCATTAGGGGATTGAACCGTACGCGGAACTCAACTGGCCCGGCCGATCGAGCCCCGGGGGGCTGGGGGGCTGAGGAATCCGGCGCTCGTATCTGACCGGGCCTTGAGGCAACACCTGCCTTATCCCAATGCAGCGTGACCGGCGATTGACCGAAATTGGGCGTTATTGTGGGAGGGTTTAACGAGTTCGTGATCGTTCGGCGGGCGATTTCGAGCGTTTTCTCGCCGTTTGGGCGTCAAGAGGAAATGCTTGCCGTACACCGCGGCCGGCGCGATCATTGTCTGCCACAGCAAGGGAGGCGCCGCATGACGTTCGGTTCCGGCGAAATTGACCCCAGCCAGTCCCTCGGGGGTGGTGCCCCGGTACGAACGGCACCCGCCCCCGCAAGTCAGGTGACCTTCAGCCGCCGCGAGCTCAATCGCATTCTCGATCTGTACGGGCGCAAGGTCGCAGCCGGCGAGTGGCGCGATTACGCCATCGACTTTCTCAAAGATCGCGCGGTCTTCTCCGTGTTCCGCCGCACCTCGGAAGTGCCGCTCTACCGCATCGAAAAAAACCCGAAGCTGGCGCGCCGGCAAGGCACCTATAGCGTGATTTCGGCGACCGGCCTGATTGTGCGGCGCGGCCACGAACTTGATCGTGTGCTGCGGTCGATCGACCGCCTGGCACTGGTGCCCAACTGAGCGGTCAAGGTGGTTCGCTCGCTCCCGGCCCCAGCGCGCGCTGCATGAGAACGGTGTCGAGCCAGCGGTCGAACTTGTAGCCGATATTCTTGAAGGAGCCGACATGCTCGAAGTCGGCCGCCTCGTGCAGACCGATCGAAGCTGCCTGCTTCGAATCTCCAATCACCGCCACCATCAGGCGAAATCCCTTTTCGGTGCAGGCTTCTATGAGGGCCTTTAGGAGTGCCTTGCCGACGCCACGGCGCTGACTGTCGTGCGCAACGTAGACCGAATTCTCCACGGTGAACCGATAGGCTGGCCGTGTCCGGTACGGTCCGGCATAGGCGTAGCCGACGACGGCTCCGTCAATGACCGCCACCAGATAAGGAAAGCCGTTCGTTGTGAGTTCGTCGAAACGCCGGGTCATTTCAGCCTCATCGGGCGCGCTAAGCTCGAACGAGGCCGTGCCGTGCTCGACGGAATGGCCGTAGATGCGCGTGGTTGCCGGGATATCGGCGCGGGTGGCGTGTCGAACGGTGACGGTCATGCACCGCACAGGCTATCAAAAAGCAAACGCCCGGGCATGAGCCCGGGCGCGCATTGCATTCCTGTTATCGGCGCCTAGCGGCGATCGCCCATGAAGCGCAGCAGGAACAGGAACAGGTTGATGAAGTCGAGATAGAGCTGCAACGCACCCATGACAGCCTTGCGGCCGGCGATCGTGCCATCGTCATTGGCGCTGTACATCTCCTTGATCCGCTGCGTGTCGTAGGCGGTCAGGCCTGCGAAAATCAACACGCCGATCACCGAGATCGCGAACTCAAGTCCGCTGCTCTTGAGAAACATGTTCACGAGCATTGCGAGAATGAGCCCGAACAATCCCATGGTCAGGAACGACCCGACCGGCGAGAGGTCACGCTGCGTGGTGTAGCCGTAGAGACTCAACGCACCGAACGACGCCGCGGAGATGAAGAACGTGCGTGTGATCGACGCGCCGGTATAGGCCAGAAACACCGACGACAACATGAGTCCGAGCAGACCGGCGTAGACCAAGAACAGCATGAGCGCCGTGCTTGGCTGCAGG
>DASSRJ010000166.1:0-9595 GCA_035701845.1 Pseudolabrys sp.
GCGGGAATCCAGAACCAGGATGCTCTGGGTCCCCGCTTTCGGGATGAGCGGACAGGTGGGTCCGGGAAAGCCGTTCATTCCACGCCGATGCCGCGGCCGGCCGCGCCCATGGATCCGTTCCACGCGGTGCGCACGCCTGAACGAAACTACGGACCGGCAAAGCTTGCGAGCGGCACAGCGGTTACGCCGCTGGCGCGGCGACTTGCCGGGGAGCGCGGCATCGACCTTACGCGCGTTTCCGGTTCGGGGCCGCATGGGCGGATCGTCGCTGCCGACGTCGAGCGTGCGGCGCCCGGCGCTGCAGCGCGTGCCTTTGCGACCGGTGCGAGCGCGGCGCAGGTCAAGGCGCTGTACGAAGGAATCGCCTATGAAGAGGTGCCGCTCGACTCGATGCGGCGCACCATCGCGACGCGGCTGGTCGAGGCCAAGCAGACAATTCCGCATTTCTATCTGACGGCCGATCTTGATGCCGGCAGGCTGATCGCAATGCGCGAGGAGGCGAATGCCGCCGCGCCCAAGGACAAGTCAGGCCAGCCGGTATTCAGGCTTTCGCTCAATGATTTCATCATCAAGGCCTGGGCGGCGGCGCTGCAGCGAATTCCCGCAGCCAATGCGGTCTGGGCCGGCGACCGTATCCTGCGCTTCCGCAACTCCGATATCGGCATTGCGGTCGCGCTCGAAAGCGGGCTGATCACGCCGGTGATCCGCAACGCGGACAGCAAATCGGTCACCACGATTTCCGCCGAGATGCGCGATCTCGCCGACCGCGCGCGCCAGAAAAAGCTCAAGCCAAACGAATATCAGGGCGGGTCGAGCGCCATCTCCAATCTGGGGATGTATGGTGTCCGCGAGTTTTCGGCCATCATCAATCCGCCGCACGCGACCATCCTGGCGGTCGGCGCGACGCGGCGCGCCCCGGTTGAGGCGGAAGATGGCAGTGTCAAGTTCGTCAGCCAGATGACCATCACGCTCTCCTGCGATCACAGGGTGGTGGACGGTGCGCTCGGGGCCGAGCTGCTCGCCGCATTCAAGGATTTCATCGAAAAACCCGTAACTGCTTTGGTGTAATGGAGTTCGTAATGGCTGGCGAAAAGCCGGATGTGCTGATGGTCGGTGCGCGGAAGCCCGTGATGATGAAGGGCTTCGAGGGCAGGGTGAATCTTCACCACTGGCTCGAACTCAAGGACAAGGATGCCTTCGTCAAGGAATACGGCGGCAAGATCCGCGCGATCGCAATCGCCTATACCGCCAACAAGGTCGACGAGAATTTTCTGAAGCAGTTTCCGAAGCTCGAGCAGGTGTCGAGCTTTGGCGTCGGCTATGATCATATCGACGCCAAATGGGCCGGCGCGCATGGCATCGTCGTCACCAATACGCCCGACGTTCTCAACGAAGAGGTTGCCGACACCGCGCTCGGCCTGCTGCTTTGCACGGTGCGTGAATTTCCCCAGTCCGAGCGCTTTCTGCGCGCGGGAAAATGGCCCCAGGGACATTATCCGCTGACCAAGGCAACGTTGCGCGACCGCACCGTCGGCATGGTCGGCATGGGCCGGATCGGCAAAGCCATCGCCCGGCGGCTCGAGGCGTTCGGCGTGCCCGTCGTCTATCACAGCCGCAATCAGCAGCCGGGCGTGACATACAAGTATTACCCTAAGCTCCTCGATATGGCCCGCGACGTCGATACGCTGATGGTGATCGTGCCCGGTGGCGCCGCGACCCAGAACATGATCAACGCCGAGGTTCTGAAAGCGCTTGGCCCGCGCGGTGTTGTCATCAACATGGCGCGCGGGTCGGTGATCGACGAGCCTGCCTTGATCGAAGCTTTGAAAAACCGCACGATCTATTCCGCCGGTCTCGACGTCTTTGCCAAAGAGCCGCACGTCCCGAAGGAGCTGATCGAGATGGATCACATCGTGCTCTTTCCCCATCTCGGCTCATCGACCGAGGTCACGCGTGCGGCGATGGATCAGCTTGTGGTCGATAACATTCTGGTCTGGGCGGCCGGCAAGCCGCCGCTGACGCCCGTGCCGGAAACGCCGTGGCCGCCGAAGCGTTCGTAATGCAGCCGCCCTGCGCGAGTGTTGGATGATTGTGACGCGTTGTACCATTGCCTTCGTTACGATCTGCCTCGCCGGCAGCGCCTCGGCGCAGGCGCCGCCGCAACTCGGCGAATCCGCCAAGCGCGTTGTCGGCAGCTGGGAATTCTCGAATGCCGACCGGGATCGCACCTGCACGGCCACGCTGAAAGGCGAGCCGGGCCCGGCCGGGCTCAAGATTGAATTCGACGCCAACTGCGTCAATCTGTTTCCGCTCGTGAAGGACATCGCGGGCTGGCGGTTTCCCGACAACGACCTGCTGTATTTCGTGGATGCGCGCGGCCGGTCGCTGGTCGAGTTCAGCGAGGTCGAGGACGGGATCTTCGAGGCGCCGACGCCCGGTGTCGGTGTTCTCTTCCTTCAGAATGCGGCCGCTGCCGCCGCGCCGCCGAAGCCGGCGGAGCAAGTCGCCGGTGACTGGGCGATCGTACGCGGGGGAGGCGCGCCTGTGTGCCTGCTGACCTTGGCCATGACCAAGGCCGGCGAAAACCTGGCCGTGAGCGTCAAGCCCGGCTGCGATGCCGCCATTGCGCGGGTCAATTTCACCCAATGGCGCATCGACCGTGACGAGTTGATGCTGATGCCTGCGCGCGGCAATCCGTGGCGCTTCGAGGAGGTCGACGGTACGACCTGGCGCCGTCTGCCGGACAGCGCCGAACGGATCACCCTGGTGAGGCAGTAGTCTCAATTCATCTGGCGAGTAGGTTCGTGTTGCAGGCAATGCGAATTCAGCTACCGGGGCCGCTCTGGCCCATAAATCACGGCATTCTCAAGAGCAAATCAAGCAATCCTGCAGGTATCGCGCCCGCGATTGGTGCAATTTGCTCGCAGCGAACCAGCCGAGGATCCTGGGAGAGTGACTTTGAGCGCCGATGGGAATGAGCAATTCGCCGAGCGACCATATGGCTGGGTCATTGTCGGCGTGGCGACAGTGTGTCTCGCGCTGGGATTCGGTTCGAACAGCACCGTGTCGGTTTTCATGAAGCCGTTCGAGGAGGAATTCGGATGGCTTCGTGCCGACATCTCGATGGCGTTCACGCTGCTGACCGTCGGCACCGCCATCGGCGGCATCATTTGGGGCGGCCTTTCTGATCTCATCGGCGCCCGCAAAGTCGGTTTCTTTGGCGCCTTCGCTATCTCCCTTGGGCTGATCGCATTGCGATGGCAAAGCGATCTGGGGATTCTTTATCTCATTTATTTTTTGATCGGAGCGCTTGGCTTTGCACCTTTGTTTGCGCCGATGGTCGCCATGGCGGGCCTTTGGTTCGACCGACGAAAGGGGTTCGCGATCGGTATCGTGACGGCCGGCGGCGCGATCGGGCAGGGTGTCGTGCCCTATGTCACTCGCCTTTTGGTCACCGAAGTGGGTTGGCGTGATGCCGCTCTCTATCTCGGTGTCGGCTATTTTCTGATCTTGCTGCCGCTATTGTTCTTGCTGAAGCCTGCCCCGGCCGCTGGACCTTCCGCCGAGGGATCTCATGGGACGGACAGCAATCAATGGGGCGTGCCCCACAAAATCAGCATTGCCTGGCTCTGTGTGGCCGGATTCTTTTGCTGTATCTGCATGGCTGTCCCGCTGGTGCATCTGATACCGCTCGGCATCGATCTCGGATGCAGTCCACAGACCGCCGCCGGACTTCTGTTGTCGTTGATGATTGCCGGCGTTTTTGGCCGCCTGTTCTTTGGCTGGCTGGCTGATCGCACCGGAGGCCTGCCCGCGTATTTCCTCGCGTCGCTGGCGCAGACCTCAGTGGTGTTCTGGTTCACGCAAACAAAAGACATCACGCTTCTTTTCCAATTGTCGGTCCTTTTCGGATTTGGCTTTGCCGGCGTGATGACCTGCCTGTTGATCTGCGCCCGTGAAGCTGCACCGTTGCGAATGAGCGGTACCGCAATTGCCATCGTGTCGACGATGGCGTGGATCGGCATGGGCCTCGGCAGTTATCAGGCCGGATATTTCTACGATCTCACGGGAGCGTACGTGCTGTCCTACGGCAACGCGGCATTGGGCGGATTGGTAAATCTTGCGATCGTCGGCCTGTTATTCTGGTACCGGAGGCACCAGAACAGCCGTCACAGCATGCCCACCATTGCTCCGAAAGCGCACGTGCGGGCCTAAATCAGCTTCAGGCCCTTGAGGCTCGCGTGCCCGTCTCTGCCGACGACAATGTGGTCGTGCACCGCAATTCCGAGCGGGCGAGCGACATCGATGATTGTCTGCGTCATTTGAATATCGGCGTGCGAGGGCGTCGGATCACCCGAGGGGTGGTTGTGCACAAGGATCAACGCTGTCGCCGACAGTTCGAGCGCCCGCTTGACGACCTCGCGAGGATAGACAGGCGTATGATCGACCGTGCCGGTCTGCTGCAGCTCGTCGACAATCAGCTGATTGCGCTTGTCGAGGAACAGGACACGAAATTGCTCTTTTTCGGCAAAGGCCATGGTGGTGCGGCAATAGTCGATGACGTTCGACCACGATGTGAGGACTGGGCGCTTGCGCAGCTGTCCACGCGCGAGACGACTCGCCGCAGCATGCACGACTTTCAGTTCGGTGATCGCCGCGGCACCCAGGCCTTTGACTTCCGCAAGTCTCGCTGCCGGCGCTGAAATGACTTCGGGGAACGAGCCAAACTTTGCGATCAGATCCTTGGCGAGCGGTTTGACGTCACGCCGCGGGAGGGCGCGGAACAGCACGAGCTCCAGTAACTCGTAGTCGTTGACCGCTTCAGCGCCGGCGTCCCGGAAACGTACGCGCAGCCGCTCGCGATGGCCGTGAAAGTGCGGGGGCGCTTCGGAAAGGCCCGTTGTTCGCGGCTCGTCGCGCGGATTTGTCGCCATATATGCGTGCTCACGCTCGCGCTGCCACTAGCGGTAAAGTTGCATATCGGTCAAGTGCAATTTTTCAGAGAGTGCAGACGCTCAGCGCAAGCGGACGAAGCCATCCGCGCTCCAGTCCTCGCTTCCGACGCCGTGATGGACGAAGAACAGGCCTTCAGGATCGTACTTGCTCTTGATTGCGCGCAGGCGGGCATAGTTGCCGCCCCAAAACGACCTGCTCCAGGTGCGATCGAAATAGTTGCTTTCGGAAACGTAGGCGCCGCCGTTCAGCGCCAGCTTGCGCAATTCGACCATTGCGGCGTCGACGCTGCGTGCGCCCGCCCTGGCGGAGCGCATGTCCGGTTTCACGCCGGGCAATCCTGGATACCGTGACGTGCCGCCGGTTGCGACGATGGCCAGTGCGAACGCGTCGAGCACAGCCGGGTTGGTGGCGACGTTCTTTGCGGCAGCAATGGCCTCCGCAGGTGCTCCTGCCAGACCTTTGTTGAAATGCAGGGCAACCGGCGTATGCCGGCTTGATTCGAACAGCGCATCCACCAATTTTACCTTCTTGTCGGCATTGAGGAGCGACACAGGTAGCCAGAGCGAGTCGTACCCATAGAGATAGGCGCCGACCTGCTCTTGATCCCCGGCCCACCAGGCATGAGTTGCTGGAGCGCCGGCCCGGGTATCGGCGATCATCGCCTTCGAGCCGCGCTTTCGCCGCGCCTCGGCGTCCCACCAGCCGCGGGCGGCAACCGCATCGATGTCTGGACCATCGGTGATTGTCATCGACTTCGCGGCTGACAGAACCCAGTCAAAAAAAGGTTTGAACGTCGCTTTGCATTCCTCGGGCGACAAACCGGCCGACACCATGCGGATCTTGAGCGAGTTGTCCGGCGCAAAGGTGACGGCTTCGCCCCAATGCGGATTGAGTAAATTGCCGGCATAGAATTCCATGAACCGGCCAATAAGGCTCCGGAACGCGGCGCCGCTTTTCGCCTTGATCGTGGCGTTTGCGCTCCCGAAAAACCGCGGTAGGTCGTGCGTGCGCAAGGTAAGCTTCGTGACGACGCCGAAGCTTCCACCGCCGCCGCCTTTTATCGCCCAGAACAGATCGGAATTGCTGCATCGGTTGGCGATGCGAACCGACCCGTCGGCCGTCACGATTTCCGCTTCAAGCAAGCCGGCCGCCGCCATTCCGAATTGCTTCGAGAAAGAGCCAAAGCCGCCGCTTTGAATGAGACCTGCCACGCCGACTGTCGCGCACCCGCCGCCCTGGACGTACCGGCCGGCCCTTGTTGTGACGGCATCATACGCGTCGATCCACATGACGCCGGCTTCGACAGTCACTGCCGGCAAAGGTGGATCGCCGCAGCCTTGCGGAACGAATCTGTCGTGCAGGGTGATTGCATGCATCGGCCGTGTCCAGATCAGGAGCGAATCTGCGGCGTTCGATGTGCCCTGGTAACTGTGCCCACCGCCTTTCACGGCCAGACGAAGCTTGTGGACGCGCGCGAAATCGACAGCGGCAGCCACGTCGGTGGCGCCTTTCGCTGCGACCACATAGGCGCTGGGCGCCGGTGTCCAAGCGTTGAACCAGCCGGACACCTGTGTGCTCGAAGGCTGGTCCCCGATGAAAAATGGATTGTGCAAGTTGTCCGTGATCGAACGGCAGGATTGGCCGTCGGCGTGATTCGTGCAGTCGGCGAGCAGAGCGGACGGCTTGATCAACTTTCCCGACAGCTTGTTCGCCAGCGTGTCCCATTGTGCTTGTGACGGCCAGGCAAGATCGACGGGGCGCACGCGGCGAAAATGCCCGTTGCGTACGACGGCGGCACTGCTTTTGGAAAATGCAGCAATCAGGGGAAGCGCGACAGCGCCCTTTAGAAGGCTTCTGCGGTTCATTGCTGGCCTCTTACCGATTCAATGACTGACCGGGAGTAACAGGCAGCACTCGCTTGCGCGGAAACGCAAAACGGAAACAGACGCGATAACTCGCAAAAATCAGTGCTTGTACGGCGGCTTGTGCAATCCGGCCGGCGAAAAGGTGAAGACCTCGACGCCGTCCTTGGTGACGCCAACGGTGTGCTCGAACTGTGCGGAAAGCGAGCGATCGCGGGTTACCGCGGTCCAACCGTCGGACAGGACCTTCACGTGCGGGCGGCCGAGATTGATCATCGGCTCGACCGTGAAAAACATGCCGGGCTTGAGAACGATGCCTTCGCCGGGGCGCCCGACGTGGACGATGTTCGGCTCGTCGTGGAACAGGCGGCCAAGGCCGTGGCCGCAGAAATCGCGCACCACGCTCATGTGCTGCGCTTCCACATAGGTCTGGATCGCGTGGCCGATGTCGCCGCTGGTGGCGCCCGGCCGGATCGCGGCGATGCCGCGCATCATCGCCTCGTGCGTGACATCGATCAGCCGCTCCGCCCGCCGCGGAATTTCACCGATCGTGAACATGCGGCTGGAATCGCCGTGCCAGCCGTCCAGGATGAGCGTTACGTCGATATTGACGATGTCGCCATCCTTGAGCGGCTTGTCGCCGGGAATACCGTGGCAGACCACGTGATTGAGCGAGGTGCAGGTCGATTTCTTGTAGCCGCGGTACATGAGCGTCGCAGGCAGGGCGCCGTGGTCCATCGCATATTCGAAGACCAGCCTGTCGATTTTCTCGGTCGGCACGCCCGGTCCGACGTGCTCGGTCAACATGTCGAGACAGCGCGCGACGAGCTGCCCGGCCTTGCGCATAGCCTCGAAGGCGGCGGAGCCGTGGATCTTGATCTGGCCGGTCTTGCGGATTGGGGCGACAGCGGCGTCGACGTAGGTCATGATCTACAATGTAAGGTTTGCAGGGTTTGGTGCAAGCACGCGTTCATTAGCGCATCAGTTGGCGATCTTTCCGCCCAATTCGTCCTCGATATGGGCGCGGACGATGTCGTCAAATGCAGCCTCGGTCTTGAAGCCAAGGTCGCGTGCGCGCCTGGCATCGATTCGCTCCGCCCAGCCGGAGACGATTCGCTGCACGAGCTCGTCGGGCGCCCGACGGATGCGCGCGGCCACCTTGTCGCCGGCAACGCGGCGAAGCGCATCGATCTGCTCGCCTACCGTGCAGGATACGCCCGGCATCGCAAGGTTGACGCGCGGGCCGACCTGCTCGCGCGTAAGGCCCGCCGCGTGGATGAGAAATCCGACAGCCGCACGCGGGCTCGCATGCGTGTGGCGGACGCTCTCGGAGACAGGCAGAAGCGCTTCCTGCCCGGCAAGGGGCTCGCGGATGATGCCCGAGAAGAAGCCCGATGCGGCCTTGTTCGGCTTGCCGGGCCGCACGCAAATCGTCGGCAGCCTGATGCCGATACCGTCGAGGAAACCGCGCCGCGTGTAGTCGGCGAGCAGAAGTTCGCAGATCGCCTTCTGCGTTCCGTACGACGTAAGTGGAGTGAGATGAAATTCGTCCGGAATCGAATGGGGAAATGGCGCGCCATAAACCGCGATCGACGAGGTGAAGACAACCTTCGGTGCGTAGGCCACCGCACGTATGGCCTCGAACAGCGCCCGCGTGCCGTCAAGATTGACGCGGTAGCCCTTTTCGAAATCGGTTTCTGCTTCGCCTGATACGACGCCGGCCAGGTGAAAGATCACATCCGGCTTGCCGGCGACCGCCTTGGCAGCGGCGCCTGACGCTGAGAGGTCGCTGGTGGCGGCTTCGACGGCGCCTGAAAAGCGCGGTGGCTTTTCCGGCGGAACGACGTCGATCAACGTCAGCCGGTCGATCGGCTTGCCGTTCAGTTTGCCGTCCCTGACCAGCCTTTCCGTCAATTTGCGGCCGATCATGCCGGCGGCGCCCGTCATCAGTATGTGCATCACGCCCTCACGTGCTCACGGTCCGCCGGTTCGTAGCGATCGATCCGGCGCAGGTCCGGGAATAGCATCATCCACGTGCCCGCGACCAGCAGCGAACCCAGTCCGCCAATGACGACCGACGGCACCGCGCCCAGCCATGCGGCAACCAGACCGGATTCGAACTCACCGAGCGTATTCGAAGAACCGACAAACAGATAATTGATGGCGCTCACCCGGCCGCGTTTTTCGTCGGGGGTTTCGATCTGCACCAGCGAAAAGCGGATGACGACGCTCACCGCGTCCGAGGCGCCGAGCACGGCAAGCGCGAGCAGTGACATCGGAAACGAGGCCGACAAACCGAAAGTAATCGTGGTCACGCCGTAAAGACCGACCACGGCAAACATCTTGAGGCCGATATGCCGCTCCACCGGATGGCGCGACAGTACGATGGATGTGACCAACGCGCCAACCGCCGGCGCCGAACGCAGCAGGCCGAGGCCGATCGGACCGACTGCCAGGATATCTTTGGCGTAGATCGGCAGCAGGGCGGTGACTCCGCCGAGGACGACGACAAAAAGATCGAGCGTAATCACGCCGAGCAGCCGCCGCCGGCTGCGGATGTAGTGGAAGCCGGCAAGCACCGAGGCGAAGGTCGGCGGGTCACGCGTTGGCACCGGCCCCCGCGCGCGAACAAGGGTGACCAGCGTGATCGAGCAGGCAAAAAATATCAGGCAAATCGCCCCGATCAGCACAGGGCTGAGGGCGTAGACAAATCCCCCGAGTGCGGGACCGCAGATGACTGCAGTTTGGTTGGCGGAGGTCCAGGCTGCAACCGCACG
>DASSRJ010000167.1:0-22653 GCA_035701845.1 Pseudolabrys sp.
GCATTTAAGTCCCCTTCTCGCCGCAACCGGGCCCTGAGGTCACGCCGCAATCCCGCGGCGAGGCTGAAAAAAACGCGGTGGGACAAACCGAATCGACACTATCGAGGCATGGTTAACAAAACCTGATTCTTCCACGCAAGCGCGCCGTAGGCAGAGCCGCCCGAATCGGCGTAAGATATTGCTGGAGAGTGGTTTTTTGGCCACGTCCTGTCTAATGCCCTGGTTTAAGAATCGGGTCTAACCGACTCTAATGACTCGCCCCTTCCGTCCGGGCTGGGCGACTCACAAGCCTTAAGTCCCGTGGACGAATGACCCAATGATTAACGACCCGGGTAAACACCAAGTTAATGGAACCGCTTTGGCAGTAAGCCTAAGGGGTGGTTTATGCACCGGCGCTTTTTGCGGGCCGGTCGGCGTTCATGTCCGTGATGATGGCCGCTGCCCATGAAGGCTCTGGCTGAACAGATCGGCGATATCGACGGCGTCGAAATATTCGGCCGCGTCGTCGCGGTGCGCGGGCTAATGGTCGAGGTTGCCGGACCGATTCATGCAATGTCTGTCGGCGCGCGGTTGACCATAGAGACGGGCGGCAAGCCGATACCGTGCGAGGTCGTCGGTTTCTCCGGCGGCCATGCGCTTGCGATGCCGTTCGCCGCGCTTGACGGTGTACGCCGTGGCTGCAGGGCGGTGGTGTCGAGCGCGGCAGGCGCCATTCGGCCTTCCGAGCGCTGGCTCGGGCGTGTCGTCAATGCGCGCGCCGAGCCAATCGATGGGCTAGGGCCGCTACCGGCCGGACCCGCACCTTATCCCTACCGCGCGTCGCCGCCGCCGGCGCATGCGCGCCGCCGCGTAGGCGAACCGCTCGATCTTGGCGTGCGCGCACTCAATACGTTCGTGACGGTGTGCCGCGGGCAGCGCATGGGCATCTTCTCGGGCTCCGGTGTCGGCAAGTCCGTGCTCCTGTCGATGCTGGCCCGCAACGTGTCGGCGGATATCTCGGTGATCGGCCTGGTCGGCGAGCGCGGACGCGAAGTTCAGGAATTCCTGCAGGACGATCTCGGCGCTGCCGGCCTCGCACGCTCTGTGGTCGTCGTGTCCACCTCCGATGAGCCGGCGTTGATGCGACGCCAGGCCGCCTACCTGACGCTGGCCATTGCCGAATATTTTCGTGATCTCGGCAAGGACGTGCTGGTGCTGATGGACTCGGTGACCCGCTTTGCAATGGCTCAGCGCGAAATCGGCCTTTCGGCCGGTGAGCCGCCCACCGCAAAAGGATACACGCCAACGGTCTTTGTGGAATTGCCGCGGCTGCTCGAACGCGCCGGTCCCGGAACAGAGCAGGGTACCATCACCGGTATTTTCAGCGTGCTGGTGGATGGTGACGATCATAATGAGCCCGTCGCCGATGCGGTCCGCGGCATCCTCGACGGTCACATCGTCATGGAGCGCGCGATCGCCGAGCGCGGCCGCTACCCGGCCATCAATATCCTGAAGTCGATTTCACGCACCATGCCACGGGCGGCGGACTCGACCTTTCTGCCCGCGATCAATCGCGCACGCCAGGTAATGGCAACCTACTCGGATATGGAAGAGCTGATCCGCTTGGGCGCCTACCGGTCCGGCTCCAGCCCGGAGGTGGACGAGGCTATAGCCCTGCACAAGCCGCTCGAGGCCTTCCTGGCCCAGCTTAAGGAAGAGTCAACTCCTATGGCGGAGGGCTACCAGCAGTTGGAGCGGGTTCTAAGAGGCGAGGAAACACAAAACTAACGTTATTGGGGCACACTTGGCCCCTGAATGGTCTGGAATATGGGCGCGCGGCCTTGGCGGCATCGCCAGGCCGCCCCCCACTATTCGGGCTTCGGGGAGTACCTAGTCGATGAAGTCACGCGAAACCCTTATCCGTCTTAAGAAATTCCAGGTTGATGAGAAGCGGCGCAAGGTCGCCCAGATCGAGGCGATGATCGCCGAATTCGACCGCATCGCCGGTGATCTCGAGCGCGAGATCAAAATCGAGCAGGATCGTGCGGGCATCCACGACCCCGCTCATTTTGCTTATCCGACTTACGCGAAGGCGGCGACGTCGCGCCGCGAAAACCTCAAGCACTCAACCGACGAGCTGCGCGTGCAGCTTGACGATGCCAAGGCTGCCCTCGGCGAGGCATTCGAGGAGCTCAAGAAGGTCGAAATGCTGGATGAGCGTGACCAGCAGCGCGAGAAGGCGGAGGAAAATGCGCGCGAGCAAACCGAGCTCGACCGGATTGCTGCACTTCGCTTCAACGCGGGTGGCGCGCCGGCCTAGCGGCAAATCGTCCCGAAAAAAGCGAGCCGCCGCCGGTCCCGCCGACGGCGGCTCTTTTCATTCGCGGGACAGTTCGCAGCCTCGCGAAGCTTGCTGCAATTCGACGCAGTGGCGAACTGCGTCGTCAGCTGCCCGCCAATGTCTTGCGTAGTTACGTCGGCGCAACAACCGGATCGACGCGCTCGCCTTCGAATTTCACTCGTGACGGCGGCAACGTGGGGCCCCTTTGTATTAATACATTCACATAGATTTCCTTGCATCCCAATATCCGGTGCCTTCTAATTAACCGTTGGGGCACCTGCAGATGATGGCAAAAAAATCTCCGAACCCTACCGACAAGTACGTAGGTTCTCGCGTGCGCATGCGCCGGCTGATGCTGAACATGAGTCAGGAAAAACTCGGCGAAAAACTGGGACTGACTTTTCAGCAGGTGCAGAAATACGAAAAAGGGACGAACAGGATCGGCGCGAGCCGGCTGCAGCACATCGCGCAGATTCTCAAAGTGCCGGTGTCGTTCTTTTTCGAAGGCGTAACCGGCGGCAAACAAGCCGAAGACGGTTCAACGAAAGCGCCGGTTGCCGACTATGTTTCCGATTTCCTGTCGAGTTCCGACGGGCTCGCGCTGACCAAAGCCTTCACCAACATCAAGGACTCCAAGTTGCGCCGCCGCGTCGTCGACCTGGTCGAGGAAATCGCCGGCGATCAGCGTTAGTATCCGGCAGCGAAAATCAGGTCTCAAAACAAGTCGTCGCTCGATATTCGTCGTTCGGCTTCGGCGCGAATCCTGTGAAGATCGAGTGTGCAGGAGATGAAGCGAGGTGTGCCCTCCGGCATACCCCATTTGTTGCAGTAAAAATTGTCTTCCGCTGCAACGTCCCTGATACGCTGCAGTTCTGCTTTGGCTGCGATTTCCGGAAAATGTGGAACGATGAAGACAAGGAAGTAGACCGTTCCGGCACAAAGCATGGCCCAAAGCGCCGCGTGCACCTCAGCATAGATGCGATGGATGATCCTCTGCACATTCGGTCGCAAAGGCTGCATGACTACCGGGGTCGCACAAGAGTCATTCCGTCGCCGACCGACAGCATCACGCGATCGACACGAGTGTCGCTTGCGATTTTCTCATTGAGCTTATGAATCGCAATCGCAAGCCGGTCGGAATGCTCCGGCGCGACGACTCGGCCGCCCAGCAATGTGTTATCCAGGGCGATCAGCCCTCTGGGCTGCACGACCGCAAGCGCGGCTTCGTAATAACTGTCGTATTCATCTTTGTTGGCATCGATAAAGATGAAGTCAAATTTGCCGATACCATTGGCCTGCAGTTTTGCCAGGGTGGCACTGGCGAGCCCCATGCGAATATCGATCTTGTGAGCAACATTTGCACGTTGCCAATAGGGACGGCCGATCGCGGGCCATTCTTCATTTACCTCGCAACTCAGCACGCGCCCATCATCCGGCAGCGCCAATGCCATCGCGAGCGCGCCACAGCCCGTAAAAGTCCCGATCTCGAGGACCTGGCGCGCGGCGACAAGTTTGACAAGAAAATAAAGGAATGGCGCCTGTTCCGGTGTGGTCTGAAAACGCGCGCTCGGCAATGTGGCGGTATGCTCACGCAGCTTGCGCAGCTCCTGGTGCTCCGGCGGCTGACCCGCCAGCAGATAAGCGTGAAGCCGTTCGTCGTCACCGATCAGGGAGCGTCCCATGACAGCTCAGTTGGTTAGGCCGATTTTATGGATCACCGGCCGCCAGATGGCGCGCTGCTGCTGAATGTATTCTGCGACCCCTGAGGGGGAGCGGACGACGCTGTACGTACCGAGTGTCGCGAATTTTTCGCGGACTTCGTGTTGATCAAGGACGGTGCGAAGATCCGCGTTGATCTGGTCACGGATTTCGGCCGGCGTACCGGCCGGTGCCATCAGCGCAAACCATCCGGTCGCCTCATAGCCGGCAAGTGTCTCGGCGACGGTCGGCAAATCCGGAAACTCCGGCAATCGGCGAGCGGACGTCACTGCAAGCGCTTTCAGCTGGCCGGATGTGATAGCGCCGACGAGCGCCGGAAGGCTTTCAACGGCAACCGATATGGTTCCTCCGAGAATGTCGGCTACGACCTGCGCTGTTCCGCTATAGGGCACGAATTTGAGCCTGGAGCCCGATCGCAACTGCAAGAGCTCGGCGGCGAGGTGCGGCGTGGAACCACGGAAGCATCCGTAGAGTATCTCGTCAGGCCACTTTTTGCTGAGCGCGATCAGCTCTGCAAGCGTGTTGACGCCGAGCCCGGGATCGACGGCGATAACAAACGGTTGCGCGCCGACCATGCCGACCGGAACAATGTCGCGGTCAATGTCGAAAGGCAGTTTTGGCTGAATTTCCGGCAAGACGACGAATGTTGAGCCCAACGCGACGTAAAGCGTGTAGCCGTCCGGCGCTGCGTTCTTGGCCGCCATCGTGGCGACGATGGCCCTGCCGCCGGGGCGGTTCTCGACGATCACCTGCTGTTTCCATAGTTTTGACAGGCCGTTGGCGACAAGACGGGCGATGACATCGGGCCCATTGCCCGCCGGCGTCGAGGTGAGGAGCGTTACCGGGCGCACAGGGTAGCTCGCCGCCCTGGCTGCGGCGATCGGCGCCAGCAACGCAAACACGAGGGCGGCACAAAGTGTGGCTCGGGCGTTCACAACCGCCTCCGGTGCCTTAATTCCATCCCAACAAAATCCCGGATGGCCTATAATTAAAAGATCGATTTTCGAATTGGCCTATAACCATTTGCTATAGGATCACGGGATGCCTCTCGATCAACGACTGAAGCGGCGGCTCCGGCTGCGTGATCTTGATACCCTCATGGCCGTTGCACAGTCCGGAAGCATGGCCAAGGCCGCCGGTATCTTGTCGATATCGCAACCTGCCGTCTCGAAGTCCGTTTCCGAGATGGAGCGCACGCTCGGCGTCAAACTGTTCGATCGTGTCGCAACCGGTGTAGAACCCACTCGGTACGGCGAAGCCCTGCTTAAATGGTCGGCCGCAGTCTTCGATGACCTGCGGCAGGGCGTGAAAGAGATCGAGTTTCTTTCCGACCCGACAAGCGGAGAGCTGCGGGTCGGCGCCACCGAGCCGATGCAGGGTGGATTTATCCCCAAGGTTATCGACCGCCTGAGCCGGCAATATCCGCGCGTGTCGGTCGAGGTCTGGCCGCTGTCGCAATCGATGGAACAACTACGGGAACTTCGCGCGCGCAACGTCGATTTGCAGATCGGGCGGCTTATGCAGACGCAGGACAAGACCGATCTGCGTACCGAGACCCTGTTCAACGATCGTGCCTTCGTTGTTGCCTCGCCGCAGCACAAGATGGCCCGGCGGCGTAAAATCGAGATTGCCGATCTGGTCGATGAGCTCTGGAGCTTGCCGCCGGCGACCACGAATGTGGCCGGGCGGATGATCGTGGACGCGTTCCGCAGCCAAGGCCTCGATCTCCCCAAGAGGTCGGTCGTCACGCCGGCAATCCAGATTCATTGCGGGCTCGTGGCGACCGGCCGATACCTGGCGGTCTTTCCCGGCTCGCTTCTGCAGTTCGGCCTGCAGCACATGCCCCTTAAAGTATTGCCGGTACGCTGGCCGGTGGCGCACGCGCCGGTCGGCATTACGGTTTTGAAGGAAAGGACTCTCAGTCCCGTTGCCCAGCTCTTTATCAGGCATGCGCGCGAGGTCGCCGGGTTGGTAAAAACCTAGCGGAAGCGCCGCTAAAACGCGTTGGCCAGATCGCGCGCGCCTTGCGCCTGGGCGCCGCGCTGCATCTTGCCTTCAATGTCGGCAACGAGGTTGGCCACGACGGCGGTCCGTCGTGCAACAGGGTTTCGTTCATAACCCTGCTGCTGGAAGAAATTCGACGTCGGCACGCGCGTACGCATTTCGTGCGGCATCGTCACGATGTCAAAACCGTTGCCGTCGCCGGTCAAGTTCATCACTTCCAGCTCGGCGGCGGTGAGCGGCGCCGTGTACCCTTTGGCGCGCGCAAAATGCAGCGAATCGACGAGCTTCTGCACCTGCAGCAACGGTCCGATGTCGATGTCGAGCACCGCTGCGTGAATTCCGAAGCCGCCCGCGGTCGTTTTTGCGAGGCGGTCGTGCTCGCTCCAGCGATTGGGCACCGAGCGGCTGAACACGACCATGCGCTTGAAGGCTTCAATCTTGCGCTCCATCGCGATCTTTGCACTGCCGCTCAGCGCATTGGCCTTTTGCCGAAGGATGGCCGTCAGCCGGCCACCGTGTTCGGCCAGAAGCGAAACCGAATTTGTGCTGAGCAGCTGATTGTATCCGATCGCCGGTGATATAGCGCGCGCACCGGGCCGATAGGGCACCAGTCCGGCCTGCGAGTCGTAGTTGCCGTTGCCGCCTGTCTCGAAGACATAGATGCCGACAATCTGATCGCGTGTCAGGCCCGAGGCCAGCGCTGCCTTGGCATAAGCACGCTTGAAGTCGAGTTCGCTTGCCGGCAGCCGCGGCACAAAGCCGAATTGCTCGGAGGCGTTCTGCAGAAAGTCGGCAACGACCGGAATGTGGGGCCGCTCCGGCGCCGGTTGCGTCGGAGCGCGCGGGTCGACCGGACGCGGCGGCCCCGAATAAACCGGGGGCTGCGTAAGCACATAATCGTTGAGATCGATCGGTTTGTGTTCACGGCGTTTCGCATTACGAACGCGACGCCTGGCTGCGACTGCATCCCAGTAGGCATCGGCTTCGGCCTCATAGGCGCCTCGTACCGCCTGGTATTGCGCAAGCTTGGCCTGATAATCGGCGAGCGCGGCAGGCGAGATCGCCTGCGCCCGTGCCTGCGGCACGAGAGCGAGCGAGTTCAACACGATCAGGAATGCCCAGGCATGCGGACCGGTCTTCATGCGGTGTTGTCGGCCATTTTCGTCGATTCGGCCACTTCACAACAAAACGCGCCGCATTTGCGGCGCGTCGAATTGCGGAGCGTTGATCGCCTTAACGCACGGTCGGGGCGGCTCGGTCGGTGAATATGACCGGTCCGCCAGCCTTGATCACCGACGGATTCTGCGCGGTCATAATATCCACGCCAAGATTCAACTCGCGCGCCGAGATGCCGATCACGGCAATCAGCAGCGCGGCAGCAAGCCCGACCACCACGATCTTGAGATGGGTGCCGCGGTCTGCGGTGTACATGGACCAGTTCATGACGTCCTCCGGGGCTCCTGCTCCTCTGTCTCCCCGTCCTGACAAAAGGTTCACTGGATCGAGCACTAAACGTAGGTACGCCGCCACAGTTCCCAAGGTCGCATCACGGATCGTTGAATCCATGTGATTTCGGGTCGATTTACCTGCGCCTACGGCACCTTAGCGCCGCCAGCGGCGTTTCGCCGCGAATGCGGAGCAGCGCAGGCTAAATGCTGGCGATGGTCTTCAGGCGCGAGCGCGGGTGGATCTCGCTTTGCGAGAGGACCGGCGTCTGCGCCCGGAACCGTTCGACGATTCCCCGCACATACGGCCGGATGTTCGCCGACGTCACCAGCACGGGCGCTTCGCCTTCCCGTGCTGCTTCCTCGAAGCGCTCGCGGACGAGGGTGATGAATTCGGACAGGCGCGAGGGCTGCATTGCGAGCTGCCGGTCGTCGCCCTGGCCGACCATCGATTCCGCGAAAGCCTGTTCCCATTTTGCCGACAGCGCGACCAGCGGCAGGTAGCCGCCGGGGCTGGTGTGCTGGGCGCAAAGCTGGCGCGACAGCCGGGCGCGCACATGTTCGGCAAGCATGATCGGGTTGCGCGAGCCCGCGATGCCGTCGGCGATCCCCTCCAGGATCGTCGCGAGGTCGCGGATCGAAACGCGTTCGGCAAGCAGAATTTGCAGGACACGCTGGATACCCGAAACCGTGATCAGATTGGGCACAAGATCCTTGACCAGGTCGGATTGTTCCTTCGGCAGTTCCTTGAGCAGCTTCTGCACCTCGCCGTAGGAAAGCAGCTCCGCCATGTTGCTCTTGAGCAGCTCCGTCAGATGTGTCGACAGCACGGTGGCGGCATCGACCACCGTGTAGCCTTTCATTGACGCCTCTTCCTTGTGCGAGCCGTCGATCCATGTTGCCGGCAGCCCGAACGTCGGTTCGGTCGTGTGCGTTCCGGGCAATTTCACCTGCCCGCCGGCCGGATCCATGACCATGTACTGGCCCGCCCACACCTTGCCGCTGCCGGCCTCGACCTCTTTGATCTTGATGACATAGGTATTCGCGTCGAGCTGCACGTTGTCGAGCAGCCGTACGGCGGGCATGACAAAGCCCATCTCGACCGCAAGCGAGCGCCGCAGGGCCTTGATCTGCTCGGTCAGGCGGTCGGAACCGTCCGGTGCGTTGACCAGCGGCAGGAGGGCGTAGCCCAACTCTACTTTCAGGTCGTCGATCTTGAGCGCGGCGGCAATCGGCTCGTCCGCCGCGTCGGATTTCGCGGTCGCTTCTGTCTTCTGCGCCTCGGCCGCAATCGCAAGCTTGTTGCGCTTGTCGGCGATGAACGCGAGCGCCGCGGCGCCCGCGCCGAGGGCCAGGAAGGGGATCATGGGGATGCCCGGCAGGAGGGCCATCACCAGCATCACCGCGCCCGACATGCCGAGCGCCTTCGGATAGCCGGAGAGCTGGCTGAGCAGCGCCTTGTCGGCGGCGCCGGCGACGCTTGCCTTGGAAACGAGCAGGCCGGCGGCCGTTGAAACGATCAACGCCGGCACCTGTGTCACCAGACCGTCGCCGACTGTGAGGATCGTGTAGGAGTGCGCCGCGTCGGCGAACGACAGGCTCTGCTGGGCCATACCGATGATCATGCCGCCGATAATGTTGATGAACACAACCAGCAGGCCGGCGATGGCGTCTCCGCGCACGAATTTGGAGGCGCCGTCCATGGCGCCGAAGAAACCGCCTTCATCTTCCAGTTTTTGCCGGCGGCGGCGCGCTTCTTTTTCGTCGATGAGGCCGGCCGAAAGGTCGGCATCGATCGCCATCTGCTTGCCGGGCATGGCGTCCAGGTGGAAGCGGGCGGCAACTTCGGCGATACGGCCGGAACCCTTGGTGATGACGACGAAGTTCACGATGATGAGGATCGTGAAGACGATGATACCGATCACGAAATTGCCGCTCATCACGAAGTTGCCGAAGGCCTCGATCACGTGGCCGGCGGCGTCTGTACCCTCGTGGCCGTGCGAGAGGATCAGCCGCGTGGACGCGAGGTTGAGAGCAAGCCGCAACATCGTCGCGATCAGCAGCACGGTGGGGAAGGCCGAGAATTCCAGCGGCGTGTGAATGAACAGCGCCGTCATCAGGATCAGCACCGAAAAAATGATCGAGATCGCCAGCGAGAAATCGAGCAGCAGCGGCGGCAACGGCAGGATGAGCACCACGAGGATGGTGAGCACGCCGATCGCAAGCGCGATGTCGCCGCGTTTGAAGAAGGCGCCGATGTCGCCGAGGCCCGGCAGCTTGAGGCCGCTGATCGTGCCGGTCGGTGCGGCGGTAATGTCGCTCATGCTCAACGTCGTCTTCGGCGCAAGACCGGTTGCAACTTTTTGGGAGCACTCGGACCAATACGAACGTCATCAAACCGGAAGAGGACACCATTGCCGGTGTCCGAGTAGAGAGCCGCGGTGGGCCTTTACCCCTTTCCCCGGCAATATTTGCCCATTTTATGGTTAGCGCGGGGTTAACGGTACGGTACCGCTACCCCAAAGCCGGACGGCCCTCTCCCCGGGGACAAGGAGAGGACCGCCGGGCGGCTCCAGCAAGCCGCTTTGCCGGACGTCAGAGGACCAATCAGCCCGGCAACAGTACGGTGTCGATCACGTGGATGACGCCGTTCGACTGCTTCACGTTCGCGATGGTGACGGTGGCCTCGTGACCTTTGCCGTCGACCAGCACGATGTTGTCGCCCTTCAGCTTGGCGGTGAACGTGCAGCCGCCGACGGTCTTCACCGGATGCATGCCCGCATCGTCCTTGATCATCTTCTTGATGGCTGACGACATCGCATTCGCCGACACGACGTGACAGGTCAGGATCTTGGTGAGCTGTGCCTTGTTCTCGGGCTTCAGCAGGCTTTCGACGGTGCCGGCCGGCAGCTTGCTGAATGCGGCGTTGGTCGGCGCGAACACCGTGAACGGGCCGTCGCCGGACAATGTCTCGACCAGCCCGGCGGCCTTCACTGCTGCCACCAGCGTGGTGTGGTCCTTCGAATTGACCGCGTTCTGGATGATGTTCTTCGACGGATACATCGCCGCTCCGCCGACCATCACGGTCTTTTCGGCGGCGAAGCTCGGGGCGGCCGCATTCATTCCGAGGCTGAGCGCGAACACGGCGGCTCCGGCCAAAGCGAGGGCAGAAATACGTTTCATAGCTCTCTCCGTTGCTCTGTTTGCTGTCCCCTGAGGTGGAGACGTGAGGAGCTACGGAGGGCCCGAAACTACGGATGCAGACGCAAGGTCACAGGTTCGTGAGCTTACCGGTGCCGATCACCGGACCGGTCGGGAGGCCGGTGGTCGACCCGCCAGGCGGCTCGAGCGACACCGCCAATACCGCATCGGTTTTTGCCAGGCTGGCGAGATCGCCGGAGAGCGTCAGCGTGACCGGCGCATCGGGACGCAGCAGGCCAACCGGCCTCGGCCTGCCATCGGGCGGGATCAGCCATAGCTCGGGGACGCGCGTTGCATCGGCGCGGAACGCGGCGGGGACGATGGCGACCGTGCCGCGCTTCACGTCGATGGCCGCCACGAAATGACGCTGGCCGCCGCCTTCGATCGTGGCGACGAGCGGCTCCGTTGGCGTGAACGCACCGAAATAAACCACCGCAGCGACGCAGGCGGCGGCGAGGGCGCCGGCCGCGAAGCTCAGTCCGCGCCAGAATGCGAGGTTCTGCCACAAACCGGGGCGGGCAGGCTGCGGCGGCAGGGCGCCGGAAATGCGATCCCAGACATGCGGCGGTGGAAGCATTTCGGGGATCTCCGCGGCCCAGGGTGCCAGTCGCTGCTCCCACGTCGCGACCAGACGCGCAAAGCCGCGGTCACGAGCAATGCGCTGTTCGGCGGTGGCCCGGCCGATGCCGTCGAGCACGCCCAGCGCATACTCGGCCGCGAGCAGTTCGTCTTCGGGCAAGCCGCTATGGTCAAATGTGTCGCTCATTGCTCCAGGCATGCCTTCAGCTTGAACATGGCGCGGCGGATCCAGCTCTTCGTGGTGCCGAGCGGCACCTTCATGCGGGTCGCGAGATCCTCGTAAGTGTTGCCATCGAAGAAGGCGCCGCGCAGCGCCGCGCGTTCGTGCGATGCGAGTCCCTCGAGACAACCGTGCAGTCTTGCGTGCTCCTGGACGCCCTCAAGCGCCGCGTCGGCGCGAGGTGCCGTATCCGCAACATCGGCAACGACATCGATCGATTCCATATTGCGGCTCGTACGCGAGGCGCGCAGTCGGTCGATGGAGCGATTACGGGCGATGGCAATCAGCCAGGTCATCGGGCTTGCCCGCCTGGCATCGAAATCGGCGGCCTTGCGCCACACCGTCACGTAGACTTCCTGCAGCACGTCCTCCGCCTCGCTGTGCTCACCCAAGATACGCAGGCAGACGCCAAAAAGCTTCGCTGAGGTCAGGCGATAGACGGTTTGCAGGGCGGCCCGGTCGCCATCGGGAATCCGGCCGAGCGCGGCGGCGATCAGGCTGCGGTTGGCATCGAGGTCCATTGGCGCGGGCCCGGATTTTGGCAGGCTCGGGGCCCACCTTACGGTTTTGACAACCCGGTCACAATTACGGCTGCCGCGCCCGGAGGGATTAGTCCTGCAAGGGCGGAAAAACATGGCGGCCGTCAGGGCCAAGGGGCAGCGGATCGACGCGTATGACAGCCTCCGACGTAAGAACTCCGTAGAGGTGAGGAAACATCGTCCCGCCGCGCGAGGGCTCCCATTTCAGGGCGTTCCCGAGCTTGCGGCCATCCACACTGATCAGCAGTAAACCGGTTTGACCGGCAAAATGCCTGGCGGCGGTCTCCGCAACCTGCGCCGCAGTCGAGAAATGAATGAAGTTGTCGCGGCGATCGACCTCGGATCCGTGGAATACTCCGACCCGCTCGGCATCCTGCCACAGTTTGGCGGGGCAAATTTTATAAAGGATGGTCACTATACGGCGAGTGGGTCGGGGCCGTATTGGTTCGGTCCGGATGTACCGCGCAGGAAGCCCAGTTCGACGATCATCCAGACCGAGATTGCAATCGACACGAGGTTGAAGAGCAAATTCGGTCCCAGCACTCTGTCCATGCCGTCGAATACACCAGGCACCAGGTAGAACACCAGCAGCCACCAGCCGCTTTTGTCGCGGTCATGCAGCCGCTTTATGCCGATTGCGATGCCCGAGATGAACAGCACGACGCAGGCGATCACAAAGACAGCGAGGAACAGACCGCCGAAATGGAAAAGAAATCCTGCGCCGATCAGCGCCGCCACAATGACGGTATAGATCGCCGTTGCGAGCCAGTATTTCGCGCGGTTGATCCGGCCCTGGAAGCCGAACAACAATGCACCAATATCTGCGCTCATCTTTCGCCCGTTTGATGTTACGGCCTATGCGGCTCCCTTGAGCGGCTCGCCGCCGTGAGGCGGAGGAATTGGCGCGCCGTCCGCAGCATATTCGTTGAGCTTGTTGCGCAAGGTGCGGATCGAGATGCCGAGAATATTGGCTGCGTGCGTGCGGTTGCCGAGGCAGTGCTTGAGCGTTTCCAGAATGAGATCGCGCTCGACTTCGGCCACGGTGCGGCCGACCAGATTGCGGGTAACCTGTTCGGCCGCGATCGCCGCATGGGCGGCAACGTCCGTACCGCGCACCTGATCAAGCCGCGCGCCGTCCGGCGACAGGATGCCGTCGACGCCGATCTCAAGGCCGCTCGAAAGCAGCACCGCCCGGTGCAGCGTGTTCTCGAGCTCGCGCACATTGCCCGGCCAGCGGTTGCTGTTGAGTGCACGGCGCGCTTCGGCGGACAGCGGCCGCGGGGGCAGCCCGTTGGCCTGCGAATACTTGCGCGCGAAGTAGTGCGCCAGCTCGGCTATGTCGGCCGGACGCTCGCGCAGCGGCGGGATCTTCAGGTTCACGACGTTGAGGCGGAACAGCAGATCCTCGCGGAATTTCCCCTCGCGCACTGCGTCGGTAAGATTGCGGTTCGACGTTGCGACGATGCGAATGTCGACCGGCACGGGGCGGTTGCCGCCGACGCGGTCGATGACCCGCTCCTGGATTGCGCGCAGCAGCTTCGCCTGCAGCCGGACGTCCATTTCGGAAATCTCGTCGAGCAGCAGCGTGCCGCCATTCGCTTCCTCGAATTTGCCGATCCGGCGGGCGTGCGCGCCCGTGAAGGCACCTTTCTCGTGCCCGAACAGCTCCGATTCGAGCAGGTTTTCGGGGATGGCCGCGCAATTGACGGTGATAAACGGCCTCTTCGATCGGTTGCTGCGGCCGTGCACGAAGCGCGCCAGTACCTCCTTGCCGGTTCCGCTTTCGCCCGTGATGAGCACTGAAGCATCCGACGCGGCGATCTGCTGGGCGAGTTTGACCACTTTTGCCATGGCGTCGTCGCGGTAGATCATCTCGCGCGTGTCGTCGGCGACGGCGGCGAGCACGGCAGCAATCAGGTCAGGATCGGGCGGCAGCGGAATGTACTCTTTGGCACCGGCGTGGATCGCATTGACCGCCGCGCGCGCGTCGTTGGTGACGCCGCACGCGACGATTGGGACATGGATGTGCTCGGCATCGAGACGCGCGTTGAGGTCGCGTATGTTAAGGCTGACATCCACCATCAGGAGGTCGGCGCCGCGTCCGGAGCGCAGAACCGCGAGCGCCTGGTCGTTGCTTTCGGCGTGCGTGACGCTGGCGCCCTTTTCCATTGCAAGCTTGGTTGCGGTGGTGAGCTGGCCGCCGAGCGTGCCGACAATGAGAAGTCGCATGGCTTAGCTCCGTGTCATTCGAGTAGCGGCGGATGAGCGTCGCATCAGTTGTGATCCGCCTTGATGATTTCCGTCATGGTCACCCCGAGCTTGTCCTCGACAAGCACGACCTCGCCGCGGGCAACCAGCCGATTGTTTACGTAGATGTCGATCGCCTCGCCGACCTTGCGGTCGAGCTCGAGCACCGCGCCGGGTCCGAGCTTGAGCAGGTTGCCGACCTCCATATGCGCGCGTCCCAGCACCGCCGAAACCTGGACCGGGACGTCGAACACCGCTTCGAGGTCTACGGCCCCTCGATTGATCGGGTCACTGTCGGAAGGCGCGAGCGTGCCTGCATCCTGCACGACCTGCACGTCGCTGCCGTTTTCGAGATCGGGAAGCGGTACCTTGGTGTCGTCGTCACTCATTGCCGTCGTCTCCGGAAATTCTATGCGGCAGGCATGTTGCGGGCCGCTACGTAGCGGGCGACAGTTTCATCGATCGCCGATGCCGTTGCAGTGTGGTCGCGGACGATGCCACCGTCGGTCCATTCGACACGGCAGTCACCTGGCGCGAGACTTTCGTCGGAAATGACCGCCAGCCGGCCGTCGAAGCCGGCTGTGCGCGCGATCTCCTCGATCTTTTCCTTCGCCGTCTCATGGATGTCTGCGGCAACGCGCACGGTGACGAGCGGCGTGGACACCAGATGATGAAAGCATTCGGTCGCGAGTGCCGCAATTTCGGCAAACGGCTCGCGCGCGATCAGCGCCGGCGCCAGCTTGGCGGCGACCGCGACCGCCACTTCGACGGCCTCCGTTTCGATGCGGGTTTCGATTGCGGTGAGGGCACTGTCGAGCCGGCCGAACCCGTCCGCGATAACCGAGAACGCATCGGCCATGCGCTTGGTGGCTTCCTGATGGGCCTGCTCCTGCCCGGCTGTGAAACCCTGCCGATAGGCCTGCGACTCGGCGTCGGCGCGCCTGCGCTCGTGCTCGACCATGGTAATGGTCGGCTTTTCGCCGGCGGCGAAATCCTCGTCGAACAGATATTTAGCCGTCGTTTTCATGTCGCCTTACTCTTCGCTCGTCCCCGCGCAGGCGGGGACCCAGCGCCGCATGTTTGGACGCTGAAGCACATGGCCTGGATTCCCGCTTTCGCGGGAATGACGGTTATGGCCTGGGCGTCCAGCATGTACGGCCTGCCTCAATAGATCAGTTCGTCTTCGCCGCGGCTCTTGGCGATGATGATTTCACCCTTGGCCGCGAGGTCCTTGGCGACATTGACGAGGAGAGCCTGCGCCTCGTCGACGTCGCGCAGCCGCACCGGTCCCATGGCCTGCATGTCTTCCACCAGCAGCTTGGCGGCGCGGCTCGACATGTTGGTGAAGAAGAACTGGCGCACGGTCTCGTTGGCGCCCTTGAGCGCCACCGCCAGTTTCTCCTTGTCGATGTTGCGCATCAGCGTCTGCGCCGAACCGGTATCGAGCTTGACCAGGTCGTCGAATGTGAACATCAACGCCTTGATGCGCTCGGCCGCGTCACGATTGTCTTCCTCAAGCGCGGTCAGGAAGCGGGTTTCCGTCTGCCGATCGAAATTGTTGAAGATTTCCGCCATCACCTCGTGCGCATCGCGGCGCCGCGTCTGTGACAGGTTGGACATGAATTCGGTGCGCAGAGTCTGTTCGACGCGCTCGATCACTTCCTTCTGCACGGCCTCCATCTTCAGCATGCGATTGACGCAGTCGAGCGAGAGATCCTCCGGCAGGATCGAGAGCACCCGTGCGGCGTGCTCCGGCCGCAGCTTCGACAGCACGACGGCGACGGTCTGCGGGTATTCGTTCTTGAGATAGTTCGCCAGCACCTCTTCCTGGACGTTGGCGAGTTTCTCCCACATGTTGCGGCCGGCGGGGCCGCGGATTTCGTCCATGATGCCGCCGACGCGGTCCGGCGGCAGATACTGCTTGAGGAGGCGCTCGGTGGCGTCGTAATTGCCGAGCAGGGCGCCGGAGGCCGACATGCGCGAGACGAACTCGAGCAACAGCTGCTCGACCGCGTCGGCCTCGATCGTGCCAAGCGACGACATCACGATGGAAATTTCCCGCAGCTCGTCGTCGTCGAGCAGGCTGAAGATCTTGGCGCCGTACTGCTCGCCGAGCGATAGCATCAGGACAGCAGCGCGCTCCGGACCGGTCAGTTTGCGGACGCGCTCCTGCGTCGCCGGGCGCTTCGAGAGCTCGGCCATCAGGCCGCCAATGTCCTCGCGGGTCGTTTTACTGTCTTTTTTGCTCTCGGCGTAGGCTGACGGCATGGCTCAGGCTGCGTCCTCGTGGAGCCAGTTGCGGATGATCGACACGGCTTCGTGCGGATTCTTGTCGGCCAGCTCGCCCACTTTCTGCACGGACTGCGCGTGAACCTGGCCCTGCACCTTGGCGATATCGATCATCGCGGACGTGCGGTTTGAGATTGCGACGGCTTCGTCGCCGCCGACGATCGAGACGTTCGGGCCGCCGGTCGAGGTGATGCTTCCGTTGACTCCCGGCAGCGTCATGCCGGCAGCGGCGGCCGCCTCGGGTGTCATTGCGGGAATAGCGGCGGCCGCGGGTGCAGCGGCGAACGGGGTCTGCGCGCCTTCCGGCGTAATGACCCGGCGAACGAGCGGACGAACGACCATGAACAGCACGACCAGGCCGAGCAGCGCCATGACGCCTTTCTCGGCCGCTCCCATGATGTCGTCCTTGGTGAACTGCAGGTAGCTCATCCAGCCGATCGCCTCGTTGATCGGCGACGGCGTTGTTTCGGCGAAACGCAGGTTCACCACCTCCACCTGGTCGCCGCGCTTGGCGTCGAAACCGATCGCGGAACGCACGAGGGTGGCGATGCGGTCGAGCTCTTCTTTGGGGCGTGGCTGATAGGCGACCTCGCCCTTGTCGTTCCTGTTGTAGATTCCGTCGACCAGCACTGCCGCCGAGATACGATTGACCCGGCCCGCCTCGATGACCTCGGTTTTTGTGGTGCGCGAAATCTCGTAGTTGACGATTTCCTCGGTCTTGCGGCTCTGGTCGCCGCGGCTGCCGCTGTCCGCCGGCTGCTGCTGCTGTCTGTTGCTGCCGGGCAGTTCGGTGCCGACCGACACCGACCCGTCCCTGTTGTCGGTTGTGGCGGAGGACTGCTCTTCGCGGGTCTGGCTCGAACGCAGCACGCGGCCGTCCGGATCGAATTTGTCGGAGGTTTGCGTGATCCGATTGACGTCGAAATCGGCGTTGATCTGCACGCGTGCATGGCCGGGGCCGACGACTGAGGACACAATCGTTTCGACCTCGCTGCGAAGGCGATTTTCGTAGGCGAGTTTGCGTTCGTCCGAGCTCGCGCCGTTGAGCGGGTTATCCGGTGTAGCCCCGTCGGCCAGCAATTTGCCGCTCTCGTCGATGACGGAGACGCGGTCAGGCTTCAGGCCGTTGACGGCGCTCGCGACCAAATGACGGATGGCCCGCACCTGTTGCGGTTCGAGCGCGCCGCGCACCTTGAGCACGATCGAAGCGGAGGCGTCGACCTTGTCACGTGAAAACAGCGGACGTTCCGGAAGGACCAGGTGCACGCGCGCGGCCTGCACGCGATCGATGCTGCGGATGGTGCGGGCCAGCTCGCCTTCGAGCGCCCGCAGGTGGTTGATGTTCTGGACGAAGGTGGTCGTGCCGAGCGAGTCGGTCTTGTCGAAGATCTCGTAGCCGACCCCGCCGCCTTTCGGCAGGCCCGACTCCGCGAGCTTCATGCGCAGGCGGGCGACCTTGTCCTTGGGCACCATGATGATCGCGCCGTCGCTCTTGAGCTGATAGGGGACGGCCTGGCGTTCCAGGTCCTTGATGATCGACGCGCTGTCGTCGACCGAAAGATCGGTGAATAACGGCACCATTTGCGGCGTCGTCATCTGGATCATCAGAAACGAGAAGAAGCCGATCAGGGCGAGCGTCACCGCGGCCATCGCCGCCATCCGCGCAGCACCCAGCGACTTCATAAAATCGAAGAAGCCTTGCACCCGGTTCGTCCTACCCGCAGGGGCGCTGATTGCGCGCCTCACCCGGCAAGATTTGCCCAGTTTAAGGTTAGCGTCGGGTTAATTTCCGGCCGATGCGGCGGCGAAAGTCGGAGCCCATACAAACGAAAACGCCGGCGTGTTGCGCCGGCGCGTGCGACCAACAGCAGGGGAGCGTTACTGGCGGTACTGCTGAATGCGCGTCGTCCGCAGCCCGGCAAGGCCGTGCTGGTCGATCGAGTACTGCCAGGATAGGAATTCCTCGACGGTGAGCGTGTAGCGGGCGCAGGCCTCTTCCAGCGACAACAATCCGCCACGGACCGCGGCGACCACCTCTGCCTTGCGGCGGATGACCCAGCGCTTGGTCGTTGGCGGCGGCAAGTCCGCAATGGTCAGCGGACTGCCATCTGGCCCGATTACATATTTTACCCTCGGGCGATGGGGTTCGGTCATTGGTACACTCACAAAACAAGACTCGACTGACAGTTACTGCGGAAAAGCTACAGGTCGCGGCTTAAAATTTGCCTAAGCATGGCAAATGCATCGGGCAATGATTGCCGGGTTTCCGCTAACCTTTTGGTTACGGATGGCGCGCGGTTGGCAACCCTGGCCATTGCGGCAAAGCGCCGTAATTGCGGTTAGTATGGTTCAAAGGGCGGGTTTCGAGGGATTTCGCGCGGGTGAAAAAGTTCCCTGCTGCTTCTTCATCGGTATCGCAAGGGGGTGGTCTCGGCGTATTTTTCGCCTGGCTGCCCGTGGTGGCTGTCGCCTACTTTCTCCTCGCAAAGCTTGGCCTTCAGCTTGCGTCGATAAACCCGAGCGCCAGTCCGATCTGGGCACCGACAGGTCTGGCATTCGCAGCGATCATCCTGGGCGGTGTCCGCTTCTTCCCGGCAATCCTGATCGGCGCATTTACCGCCAACGCCGTCACTGCGGGAACCCTGGAAACGTCGGCCGCGATTGCGGCCGGCAATACGCTTGAAGGTGTGGTGGGCGGCTACCTGATCGCGAGGTGGTGCGGCGGTACACAGGCTTTTGTAACGCCCGCGCGAATCGCAAAGTTCGCAATTGTCTGCGTCAGCCTGCCGACGATGATCAGCGCCACGATCGGCGTTGTTGTACTCTACGTGGCCGGGTTTGCGGCTGAGCCGAATCTCGCGCCGATCTGGATCACATGGTGGCTCGGGGATACCGCCGGCGCGCTGGTGGTCACACCTGTCATCGTGCTCTGGGCGATGACTGACTGGCGCGCGATCGATGGACGCGAGTTGCGTGACATGGCCGCGGTGTTCGGCTGCACCATTCTGGTCGGCCTCACCACGTTCAGTCCACTATTGCCACGTTCCCAATATACCAGTCCGCTCGGCTTTCTCGCGATTTTACCGTTGCTCTGGGCAGCATTGCGCCGCGGGCCGCGCGACACAGCGACCGTCACAGTCATTCTCACGATTTTTGCCATATGGGCGACGATTGCGCAGATCGGCCCGTTTGCTCAAATGGGCCTCAACGAATCATTCCTTCTGCTGCTCACCTTCATGCTGAGCGTGGCGGTGCCGACCCTGGCGCTGAGCGCCGATGTCGAGATACGCCGCCGCAGCGAGGAAGATCTTCGGCGTATCCAGGCCGAGCTCGACGAGCGCGTGAAAGACCGCACCGCGGCGCTCGCCGAGGCCAATCTCCAGCTCGGCAGAGCGAATACCCAGCTCGCCGATGCCAATGCACAACTCGCTGATACCAACACCCAGCTCGCCGATGCCAACATCCAGCTTTCCGAAGCGCAGCGGCTGGCCAATCTTGGCAGCTGGTCATGGGACGTCGCGAAAAATCGTATCAGCTGGTCGGACCAGCTCTACGGAATCTACGGACTGGCGCGCGGTGAATTTGGCGGCACCTTCGCCGATTTCCTGAATCTCATCCATCCTGATGATCGCACCCACGTGCAAACGAGCCTGACCCACGCGCTTAAAACAGGCCGCGACTTCAGCCACGAAGAGCGGATCATCCGCGCTGACGGGAATGTCCGTCATCTCCACAGCGTCGGGGAGGTCGTCCGTGACCAGGATGGTGCAGCCGTCCGCATGCTCGGCGTCTGTCTCGATGTAACGGAGCGCAAGGAAGCAGAAACTGCCCTGCGCGACTCCGAACAGAACGTCCGCATGCTGCTGACAGGGGTACGCGATTACGCCATCTGCATGCTCGATCTCGACGGGCATGTACGAAGCTGGAATGCCGGCGCCGAGCAGATCAAGGGCTACAGCGCCGACGAGATTGTCGGCCAGCACTTCCGAACGTTTTACACCGAGGAAGATCGCGCGCGGCACGTCCCGGAGAATGCCCTGGTTGCCGCGATGCGCGAGGGCAAATGCGAGACGGAGGGCTGGCTGGTGCGCAAGGACGGCAGCCGCTTCTATGCCAACGAGCTGATCGAGACCATTCGCGACGATGCGGGCGAGTTGGCCGGCTTTGCCAAGATAACCCGCGATATCACCGCCCAACGCGAGGCGCAGATCGCGCTCGACGAGACCCGCGAGCAACTGGCGCAGGCGCAGAAGATGGAAGCGCTCGGCCAGCTTACGGGAGGCATCGCACATGATTTCAACAATCTGCTGATGATCGTCTCCGGCTATGCGCAGATCCTGCAACGCAGGCTGAGCGAGCCAAAGGAAGTCCAGGCCGTCGAAGCGATCCGGGCCGCCGCCGGCCGCGGTGAGAAGCTCACCCGGCAATTGCTGATGTTCTCCCGGCGGCAGCAGCTCATGCCGGTCGTGGTCGACCTGCACGCGCATATCGGTGCGGTGCGCGACATGCTGGCGCCCTCGCTGCGCGGCAATATCGAGCTCGTCGTCGATATCGAGGACAAGATCTGGCCCGTCGAAGTCGACCTGGGTGAGCTGGAGCTCGCGCTCGTCAACATTGCCGTCAATGCCCGCGATGCGATGCCTGACGGCGGCACGATCACGCTGCAGGCGCGCAACGTCGTCCTCACCCCGGGCTCGGCCGCCGGCGCGCTCGAAGGAGACTTTGTCGCGCTCGCCATTATCGATACCGGAATGGGGATTCCGGAGGATGTGCTGCAGCGGGTCTTCGAGCCGTTCTACACGACAAAGCCGGTCGGCAAGGGGACGGGACTGGGGCTCTCGCAGGTGCACGGTTTCGCCAACCAGTCCGGCGGGGCGGTCACGGTCGCAAGCGAGCCGAACCGCGGCACCGTTGTGACCGTCTATCTCCCGCGCGCGCAAACGGAGGTGCCGGCGGAGGCGGGGGCGAGTATCTCGGCCGGACGCGATAACGTTCAGGGGACTGTGCTTGTCGTCGAAGACAGCCGCGATGTAGCCGACGTGACGTCCGCGTTGCTCGAGCAGCTCGGATACCGCGTAGTGCGGGCAGAAAATGCCGCCGAGGCGCTGCGTCACCTGCAGCAAGGCATCGAATTCAATTTGCTGTTTTCGGATATCGT
Source organism: Pseudolabrys sp. (assembly GCA_035701845.1). Classification (GTDB taxonomy): domain Bacteria; phylum Pseudomonadota; class Alphaproteobacteria; order Rhizobiales; family Xanthobacteraceae; genus Pseudolabrys. The sequence continues at coordinate 21,722 of DASSRJ010000167.1, forward strand.
CATGCCGGGCCCGATGGACGGGCTTGGCCTGGCGCAGGCCTGCCGCGAGCAGTTTCCTGACCTGCCGGTTCTGCTGACCAGCGGCTTTTCCGATGCGGCCGAGGCGGCCGACGGCCGCTTCGATATTTTGCGCAAGCCGTTCGAGCTGGCGGTGCTTGAGCGTGCGATTGAGCAGGTCATCGGCGATGCGCGCGGCCGTCCGCGTGCGTCCGCATCCTGAAGCCGGCGCCTTAACCTGCCGACCGGACGATCCGCTTGATCTTGTCGAGCGTGTAGTCCTGCCCGTTGATTGACAGGACCGGCGAGGATCCCGTGAGATCGACGGAATCGACCACCGCCTCGACCTCGGTGGATATGCCGACCGATTGCTTGTTGGAGTCGACAGCCGTGGCGGTCAACGTGTAGCTGCCGTCCGGCCAGACGCTGCCGTCATTGCCCCGGCCGTCCCAGGTGAACGTCTGATTGCCCGGATTGACGCCGATGGTGCCGGTATAGACCGACTGTCCGGTCGTTGCGTCCTTGATCGTGATGGTCGCGGTCGAGGGCTTGCTGACATTCAAGGTCCACTTCGCCTGGCCATTGGCCAGTTGTGCCGTCGATCCGTCGACCACCACGGTTGAGCCGACATAGGCAAGCGCCGCGGTCGCTTCCGAGCTTTTCTCCAGCAGCACCAGCCCGGAGAGCAGGTCGTTAGACTTCATCTGCTGCTCGACCTGCGCGAACTGGACAAGCTGCTGGGTGAACTGGTTGGTGTCGAGCGGATCGAGCGGGTTCTGGTTCTGCAGCTGCGTCGTCAGCAGCGTCAGGAAGGTCTGGAAATTGCCGGCGAGCGTCGAGCCCGTGGTCGAGCTCAGGGTCGAGCTCGAGGACGACGTCGTCGGCGTCGTGCCGGAGACGATGGGGGGGGCGGTGGCCGCATTGGTGGTGGTCAT
>DASSRJ010000168.1:0-3579 GCA_035701845.1 Pseudolabrys sp.
TCAAGGGCGGGGAGACGCCGCACCCGGGGTGACGAGCGCGGCGCCAGCTCCGTCCCCGGTAGGAGGTTCCACACGCCCGCCTGGACAGTGCCGGTGGCCAAAATAAAGAAGCAGCTTTTAGAATTTGTTAATTCGACAACAGGTTTGAGGCGACGCTGCCAAGTCCAGGCCCGCCCATGCGCCGGGGACTTTCTTTCTTCACTGTCCGCGCTTGGATTTCAGCCGACTTTTGTTTGTGTGCAGCAAATGATCACAACATTATCGCTCTGCTCGCTGGTAATCGGATGCCGCGAGCAAGCCGCAATCCGCCGAAATCGGGGAACGATATGTCGCGTGACACATTGAGGGTTGGTTGGACACGGGGAATAGGGGATGACTCCTCGCGAAGTCTATCTCACGAAGGCAGCGGATTTGTTCGCGAAGGCGGAGGCCGAAAGGGACCCCGCGCTAAAGGTGGATTTTGAAAACATGGCTCGCGCCTATCTGCGTCTGGCCGATCAAGCGAAACGCAATGACGAGACTGAGACTGTTCACGAGACGCTGCCGCCAAAACGGAATCGCGATCAGGCTTGATAGCAAGCTTCGCCAGCGTGGCCTTAAACCCGAAATCATTTTCGGACTTGTAGCAACTTCGGCCAATCGTCTTGCTGCCGGTCAAGATGATGAGGTAACCGGCGGCGCACATCGACTCGGTGCTCTCTGTTAGTATCCGTTGATGCTTGAGCCATACGTTCAACATATTCTGGATGAGACCCGGTTGATCGCGGAGGTTCCGCTTGTTTTCGGAGCAGCCGTATTGTTCCTGGGGCTGATAATCTGGGCGGCGCTGAGATGGCGGTATTCCGCTATGATTGAACACCGGAACCGCATCATCGCGCTCTACAAAGCGAGGCTGGACGGTGCGACGCCGGATCAGGCCAGGGCCAGAATGGACAGCCTTGAGGGGCAGGTGCTCAGCCTCAAAAACCGCGAATGGCCGAAACTTCCGCCCGCTGCTGTCACAGACTTTGAACGTGTCCTTGCATCACAAGGATCTCATGTCGTTTCTGTTTTGCCGCAGGACAGAGATTCGGCGTTTTTGGCTCGCGACCTGGTTGACGCGTTCAAGCGGCTTGGCTGGAAAGCAAGGCGCGGTGCGACCATGAATGACATTCCTGACGGATTGACCGTCTGGCCGGAAGACGATGTGGCCCGCGCTATATGTAATGCCTTGACGATGGCGACTGGCGCGCTCGTGACGCTGAGAGAGGACCAGCATCTCAAGGACCAGGGCACTTATGCCATCGGCGTCGGATACAGGCCGGACTGACGGCACGCGGCGGCCGCAGCGAAGCAAAATAGGTTCCTGAAACTGCTGTCGGCCCTTGGGCCTCAACACCGTCAGGGCGCTTGGTCTTACCGTGCCCAACACGCTTATCGGGCGCGCCGATGAAGTGATCGAGTGAGCGCGATGGCGGGCGCGGCGATGAGCCGGCGGGAGTCAATCATGCTTGACAAGGCAGTGGTCGATCTCTCGCACTGGGATGACGTCGACAGTTTTGAAGCTGCCAAAGCTGATGGCGTCGTCGGAATCATTCACAAGGCGACCGAATCGGACAACTACTTCGATCCGACTTATAGCCGGCGCAAAAAAGACGCGCTGGCTGCCGGCCTGCTCTGGGGCGCCTATCATTTCCTGCGGCCCGGCAACATGAAAGAACAGGCACGGTATCTTGTCAGCAAAGCAGGGATGAATCTCGATCTCTATGCTGCCGACCATGAAGACGAGGGCGTTTCGCTCGATGATCTGAAAATTTTCCTGCGCGAAGTGAAACGGCTGACCCGCAAAAGCCCGATCATCTATTCCGGCCATCTGCTGAAGGAACAACTCGGCGACAGAGCCGATTCTGAACTGTCGCAGTATCGGCTCTGGCTGGCCCAATACACCTCAGCGAGGCCGAGCTGGCCAAAAGCAACATTCCCGCAATGGTGGCTCTGGCAATACACCGAGCATGGAAAATGCGACGGCATTCCCGGCGACAGCGAAGGCAATCTCGATCTCAATCGATATGCCGGCAGCAGGCAGCAGCTCATCAATGAGTGGCGCGGGCAGGTGCCGCCGGAGCTTCATCTCGCGCGAAACAGCGAGGGCCTCGGCGAACGAGCCGAAGGCCGTGCGCCAAAGCCGAAAAGGCAAAAGGCCAAACGCAGGACGGCACGCATATCCGTCCGTGGCCGAAAGCGGCCATGAGCGACTCCACTCCGGATCGCTGCTTTCAGCGCTAAAGCAGACACAAGCTCAGGCCGCGTCAGACCGCCGTGAGACATGGTGGCGATGACGCGGAGGGGAATAAATAAGACGCCGCAAAGCGCAAGCGGCTCATTCCGTCATTGTGAGGGGGTGACGTACCCGCGTCATCGCCTCGTCCCTTATGACTGAGTCGCATCACACCATTGCTGTAACACTGCACCGAGCCAAAAAATAAAATCTGGATGCGCCAATCGCGCGGATGGCCTGGGCTATGATGACCGGAGGCGAGCGCTACAAGGAGCCTGTCGCGCTAGCCGCGTAAACGAGATCGCGCCGGCCATCCCGGCGTGATGTGAAGGTTGGAAAGGGCGAACAGCACTCAATGCAGAGCCGGTCGATCCGCAGCATACGTGAAAAGCGTTTTTGCCAACCCGGAGCCGTCCACACATCGCTTCGGACTTTTTATCTTCGTGTTTCTCCAAGCTTCGGTAATACCTTGAACCGCCCGGGTGACAATTTTCCCTTGTCCGTCCCGATTGTGGTGGCTTGTCATCTGCCGGCAATACTATCATGCGGGAAAAGCCGGGTGCCAACCCTTGGTCACACATGCCTTGCTGGGAGGGATAGTTATGAAAATCAAGCTGCTCGCTGCTGCCGTTGTCGCGCTCGCCGTCCTGACGCTGCGCAGTCCGGCACAGGCCGCGGACATGATCTGCTACAACTGCCCGCCGCAATGGGCCGACTGGGCTTCGATGCTCAAGGCCATCAAAGCGGACCTGGGCTACGACATCCCGCATGACAACAAGAATTCCGGACAGACGCTGTCGCAGCTGATCGCTGAGAAAGGCAATCCTGTCGCCGATATCGCCTATATGGGCGTCGACGTCGGCTACAAGGCGAAAGAGGCGGGCGTGCTCGAGCCGTACAAGCCGAAGGGCTTCGACGACATTCCGGCAGGCCTGAAGGATCCTGACGGCTACTGGTACGCGATCCACTACGGCACGCTCGGCCTGTTCGTGAACAAGGATGCGCTCGGCGGCAAGCCGGTGCCGGCCTGCTGGAAGGATTTGCTGAAGCCCGATTACAAGGGAATGGTCGGTTATCTCGATCCGTCTTCCGCCTCGGTGGGCTTTGTCGGCGCCGTCGCGGTCAACCAGGCGCTGGGCGGCAACGAGAAGAACTTCGACAGGGCGATCGAATTCTTCAGGGGCCTGGCAAAGAACGGCGCCATCGTGCCGAAGCAGACGTCGTATGCGCGCGTGGTCTCCGGCGAAATCCCGATCCTGTTCGACTACGATTTCAATGCCTATCGCGGCAAATACACCGAGAAGGGCAATTTCGAATTCGTC
>DASSRJ010000169.1:0-2463 GCA_035701845.1 Pseudolabrys sp.
CACCGGGCACATCAAGCCGAGCCACGTCATCCGCAAGGTGATCCTGCGGCAGATCGCGATCCTCAACTACGTCAATCCGTTCTAGTAAAGGTCGCCGCAGGCCCAGACCCGGCGCAGACCCCGCCGCGTCTCGACCCATTGCCAGCAACCATTGTCGTAGTAGCCGTAGTCGCCCCACCACCATGGACCGCCGCCGACAAAGAACACGCGGTTGTGGCGGTGATGAAAATGACCATTGTGCCAATTACCATTGTGCCAATTGCCACGCCAATTTCCGGCCTGGTTCCAATTGCCGCCTTGGCCTCTCCACGTCCCCATGCCGCCGGACAGCGCGGCCATACGGGAACTGCTGCGGATACCTGCGGGGCCGCCCACGCGAGCCGGGCCCGCCATACCAACAGTGCCGCCCATGCGAGCAGCGCCACCCATACGGGCGCCGCCGCCGCTCCAGCCGCCGCCGGACATGTGCGCGCCGCCGCCACCGTGTCCACCACCGCCACCATGGCCGCCGCCGCCACCACCTCGCGCAATGGCGACCGAGGGCACCAATAAAATCGCAAGAACGATGACAAGCTTGCGCATTCGACCCTCCCTTCCGGGTTGCATTTGTGTTGACTGAATAAAGAACACCGCCGCCGCACTCGACCCTGCGCCGCGTCACGAAGTCTTGATCGTTCCGGCGCGCGCAACGTCCGCGGATACCGTCGTGTGCGGCTTCCCGTCGATCTTTCGCAATGAATCCCGGTCAGCGGATATTGAGTACGAAATCGAACCGGCCGGTGAGGCCGTCCTGCGCGTCCGCCACCCGCATCAACAGATCACGGCTGAACAACCCATCACGCGCGTTCGCCGGCTCGTTTGGAAAATAGAGTTGCGTGGTCAACAGGCGGCTGCCGGGTGCCTGAACCTTGACATGATAGTGCCGCGTGCGGCCGGTGTAGACCGCCGGCACGATGGTGCGAAAACTGAACGCGCCGTCGGGCCCGGTGACGATATGACCGCGATACCGGAAGCCGGAGTTGTCGTATTCGCCCTTTTCATCGGCATGCCAGAGATCGACGATCGCTCCGCCAAGCGGGCGGCAATGTCGCGTCAGCACAAAGCCGGAAAGTTCGAAGCCTCGGCCTGCAGTGCCACGCTCGCGCAGGTCGCTGCGTTCCGGTGAGCTCGGCTTGAAAAACGGCCCCTCGGATTGGCGTAGGGTCGGTTCGTCCCCATCGTGACATGCCGGCGTAGGTGCAAGCTTTTGCGCCAGGACCGTGTCTGCAGAAGACAGTTTCCAGCCCGTGGCAAGCGTGCTGGCGCCCAGCAGAAATCGACGGCGCGTCGGTTTTGACGGTGTGTTCATGTGCTCATATGACAGCGGCGTTGGTGTTTGCTACCAACCAGACCGGCGGGTTCACTTGAGCCGAAAATATCACGACCGGTCGTCTGGCCCGAGCATCTTGAGGGCAAATGACGGAATTTTGATGCAAAGCAGGACATAAGATGCGGAGGCGCTGATGCCATCTCTGGATCAACTGATTGTCTGGGTCATTGTAGGGCTGCTTGGCGGAAGCCTCGCCGGGCTGCTCACAACGTGGGATCGCAAGGGTTTCGGATTGTTCCGCAACCTTGCCGTCGGTCTTGGCGGTGCGCTCGTTGGCGGTCTGTTGTTCCGGCTGTTTGGGCTATTCCCCGGACTCGACAAGATATCAATCTCGCTGCGGGACGTCGTCGCTGCGGTCGCTGGATCGCTGCTTCTGCTGGCGGCGCTCTGGTGCTGGCGGCGGTTCGGAAAATCGAACGAACTGCCATAAGGAGGCGGCAGCACGGCCTCTCTTATATAAGAATGAGAGCAGGGGAGAGGTGTATGCAGCTGCAATTCGTTGGCTGTGGCGACGCTTTCGGATCCGGCGGGCGCTTCAATACGTGCTTTCATGTCGAGAGTTCCGGAGGACATTTCCTGATCGATTGCGGCGCGTCTTCGCTCATCGCCATGAAAAATCTGCCGATCGACCGCAATGCGATCGATCTCATTCTCGTGACTCATTTTCATCCCGATCATTTCGGCGGCGTGCCGTTTTTCATTCTTGATGCGCAACTCGTTGCCAGGCGGACGCGCCCGCTGACGATCGCGGGCCCGCCGGGCCTGCGCGACTGGTATGACCGCCTGTTTGCAGCGACTTTCCCCGGGGATCGGAAGCTTCCGTTCGAACTGGCTTTCCACGAGGTCGAGATCGGCGCGCGCAACCAGGTTCACACTCTGGCGGTCACGCCATTTCACGTTCGTCATGACGACAAAGCCGGCCCGTGCCTGGCCTATCGCATCGAGTTCGAAGGAAAAACCATTTGCTATTCGGGCGACACGGAATGGACCGACGCATTGCTCGATGCGGCGCGCGGCGCAGATCTCTTCATCTGCGAGTGTTACATGTTCGAGAAGGTCGTGCGGGCGCATCTTTCGCTTTCGACATTGCGCGA
>DASSRJ010000170.1:0-109023 GCA_035701845.1 Pseudolabrys sp.
AGCGCTTCATCAGCGGTGGCGGCTTCGTGCACGCGAAAGCCGGACTCGCTCAGACAGTCCGCGACCAGGTTGCTGATCATCACTTCGTCTTCGACCAGCAAGACCGAAACAGCAGCAGCAGCCCGGCTCATGCTAACCCTCCCCATCGGCCTGATCCCGCCTGCGTCCCCCGACGCAGGCCCCAGCGTTCGGAAATTTGCTGCATTTTGGGTGTGGAAAGCGTTAACAGAGCGGGTCGCGAGGCCGCTGTTTCCTTCCCGTGTTTGCGTTACCGTAGGTTCGCGCCATGGCAAATCGCGAAAACACCTTCATTGAAATCACGCCGGACGTGCTGCTGAAGGCTTACGCCTGCGGGATTTTTCCGATGGCGGAAAGCGCCGACGACCCCGCCCTCTACTGGATCGAACCCGACATGCGCGGCATCATTCCGCTACGGAGGTTCCACGTTCCGTCCCGTCTCGCGCGCACTGTCCGCTCGACACAGTATACGGTTCGCGTTGATCGCGACTTCGATGCGGTGATCGAAGGCTGTGCCGAGCCCAAACAGGACCGCGCGCGCACCTGGATCAATATCCGCATTCGCCGCATCTACCGTTCATTGTTCGACCGCGGCCATTGTCACACGGTTGAGGTTTACGACGGCGACCATCTTGTCGGCGGACTCTACGGCGTATCGCTGGGGCGCGCTTTCTTCGGCGAGAGCATGTTCCACCGCGCGCGCGATGCATCGAAGATCGCGCTCGCGCATCTTGTCGCGCGCCTCAAGGCGGGCGGCTACATTTTGCTCGATACCCAATATGTGACCGAGCACCTGAAGACGTTCGGTGCCATCGAGATCCCGAAGCGCCGCTATCATCGGCTGCTCGAAGAGGCGTTGCATGGCGAAGGGGATTTTGCAGCTTTGCCCGTCACGCAGCCGGTCAGCGGGGAAAAAGCACTGTCAATTATTACGAGCGAATAACGAGCAGTGAATGGAGACAGGCGATCTGTCCGTTCCTGCTACTCGCTACACCCTATTCGCTATTCAGGCCTAACGCGGCGGCGGGAAGAAGCCGGGCGGCGGTGGCACGCGCTGCGGCTGAGGCGGCGGCGACGTGCGGCGCTGTTGCGGTTGCTGCTGTTGTTGCTGCCGCGCTGGCGGCTTCGGCGCCTGGTCCGCCGGCACTTCGGCGACATTCGGATTCTGCCCGCCTTTGCATTCGGTCAGCCAGACATCGTAGATCGGGTGCTCGACCGCGTGCAGGCCGGGACTTGCAGCGAACATCCAGCCGGTGAAGATCCGCTTGATCTCCCCCTGCAAGGTGACCTCGTCGACTTCGACAAAGGCATCGGTATTGGGCGTCTCGGTCGGCGGCCGCGAGTAGCAGACACGCGGCGTCACCTGCAGCGCGCCGAACTGCACGGTCTCATTGATCGCGACGTCGAATGAAATGATCCGTCCGGTGATTTTGTCGAGGCCCGAGAACACCGCTGTCGGATTGGTGATGCGTTGCGGCGGCGGCTCGACCACAACTTCGTCTGTGGGCTGCGGCGCCGTATTGGCCTGCTGCGGAGCATTACGCGGCGAGCCGGGACCTGGCGGCAGCGCCGTCGGCGGCTGCGCGGGCGTGGATACATCCTGTTGCGGACGCTGACCGGGCGGCGGAGCCGGCGCCACGATTCCACCTGGCGGTGGCGGAAGCGGCTGCGACTGGATCGCGCCGGCCCCTGGCCGGTTGGACGGCGGCAAATTCATCGGGGCGGGCAATGGCTGCGATGGCGGAATGTCGCGGCCACTCGGGTAGTAAGGCGGCTGTTGTGGCGGCGCGTTCGGAACATTCGCTGGAGGCCGCGGCGGCGGATCGCTGAAGATCGAGCCGAACTGTGCAAATGCCGGCGGCGCCGCAACCAGTGCGGCAAGCACAAACAACGCGATTTGGCGAATACGGCGCGCCATGGTCAGGAGTCAGTAATCAGTGATCAGTAATCAGGGGTCAAGTGTTCAGGCTAAACGAAACCATGGGAATCAGGCTTTATCAGGGATCATGAAGTCAACGTCAGGCATGGTCGGTCTGACCTCTGATTACTGATTACTGATTACTGGCTCCCTGGATTCCAGGCCTTGTAGTCCCCGGTGGCTTTCGGCCGGCGTCCGGTGGCGAGCGTCGATCCGGGCGGGCGATACGCGCCCGGCGTTCCGGTCAAATTCGGACGGTGCGGCTTCTGCCAGGGATGCGGTTTGTAGTTTTCCTGCGTCGGCGGCGTATCGACGGTGTGATGCAGCCAGCCATGCCAGGAGGGCGGCACCGAGGAGGCTTCCGTGTAGCCGTTGTAGATCACCCAGCGCCGCTCGAAGCCGAGCGTCTTGTCGATCTTGCCGCCGCGGGTCCGATAGTACCGGTTGCCGAATTCGTCCTCACCGACAGGCTCACCGTACATCCAGGTCCAGAATTGCGTCCCGAAGGTCTGCGAATTCCACCAGGTGAACAATTTGAGCAGGAAACTTTTCATCGGCGCCGCGCATTAAATCCTGTTGCAACGCGGGCGTTTTGCCACCTGACCGCGGCCTTGTCCAGCGAGAGCATGTTGAAGCGTCTGGATAATAGGCCATATTTGCTGCACCGACATGAATGATATGAAAGGCGCATGGATTCGCTCAGAGCTGCGCTGACCTCGGTCAAGGACCTGCTCACTTGGCTGCCCGACCCGGTGGTCGCACTGCTTATCCTCGCGATCGCGGTGCTTTTTGCGCTCGCGCTGCACCGCTGGGCGCGCAAGCTCGTCCGCCGGGCCTTCGGCGAACGCTACCCTTATCTGTTTTCCGTCTTCACCCAGACGCGCGGGCTCACCCGCCTTGCACTGCTGATCCTTGCGATGATCGTGGCGATCCCCGTTGCCCCGTTACCGCCGGATACCGCGGCGTTTCTTGCGCGGGCGATGGCCGTCGCGGTCATCGGCCTTATCGGCTGGGCGGCAATGATCGCCCTGCACATCGCCGCCGATCTCTATCTGCGGCGCTTCCGCCTCGACATCGACGACAATCTTCTCGCGCGCAAGCATAACACGCAGGTGCGCGTGCTCTCGCGTACGATCGATGTGCTGCTGGTCATGCTCACGCTCAGCGCCGCGCTGATGACGTTCCCCGCCGTGCGCCAATACGGCGTGAGCCTTTTCGCCTCTGCGGGTGTCGCAGGCATTGTCGCGGGCCTCGCCGCGCGGCCTGTGCTCAGCAATCTGATGGCGGGCGTGCAGCTCGCGATGACGCAGCCGATCCGGCTCTATGACGCGGTCATTGTCGAGAATGAATACGGTACCATCGAAGAGATCACATCCACTTACGTCGTCGTGAAGCTGTGGGACCTGCGGCGCATGATCGTGCCGCTCACCTACTTCATCGAGAAGCCTTTCCAGAACTGGACGCGGGAGAACTCCGCCCTCATCGGGAGCGTCGTGATCTACCTTGACTATCGCGCCCCGGTTGAGCTGATCCGCGAGAAATTCAACGCAATCCTCAAGGAATCGCATCGATGGGATGGCCAGGTGTCCGCCGTGCAGGTCACCGACTTCAAGGAAGGCACGATGGAGCTGCGGTTGCTGATGAGCGCCCGCTCGTCCGGTCAGACCTTCGATCTGCGCTGCGAAGTGCGCGAGAAGCTGATTGATTTTCTTCAGAGCGAGCATCCCGAAGCGTTGCCGCATTCGCGGCAGATCGCCTTTAAGAGCGAGGCGGAGGCCGATGCTGCGCCGAGCAGCAGAAAGACCGCCAGCGGGCGATAGCTTGCCACCATGACGTTTCGATGATTGAGTGCGCCGCTTTCAAAAAGCGGAGGCCGCAATGCGTTACGCCCCGCTGATCGCTTCGACTATTGTGCCGCTGTCGTTGCGATGGCGAGGTCGTTTCGATCGCGCCCGGATTTCACTCGAGGGCGCAGCCAGGCATGGCATCGATAGACAATACGCAAGCGCTATTTCGCGCCGCGTCGACTCTCGCAATTCGCTTGGCAAGCAGTCAGACAGTTGGCTCTCCGGTTCGCCATCTGGCATTTTTGCGAGCACTTTTCAAAGCATGCGTTCGCCGGCTTTTTCTGTGCAAGTGCAGGGTAGGACGCAGACGTGACCAGGAGTCCAACGGCGCAGACGATCGAAAAAAGCATCGGCATCGGTCATTCTCCCCCAACTCCTCCAAAAGAATGACGGTCACTCTACTGTGCTGCCTCAGATCGAGCTATGACGACGCCAAACGGCAGCTGATTATTTGCGCGGCGGTGATGTCGGCCGCGCCATAATTCACAGCACTGGGTAAGCCAAGCGAGGCGCAGTGCACCCGTCGCCTATCGACTAACGCACTGAACTGGTTCCGAGAATCAGAGACTCCAAAGCCGGATAACAACCGCTTTTCCCCGCCCTGTCCCCCGCTGTGGCGCCGACTGCATTTTGCGGCGCAGCGCATGCAAGTCCCATTTTTCCGTCATTTTTCCGTCATGGCCGAAGGCATAAAAACCTACCCGGGCGGCTCGAGAAAAATGCTTCCCGCCCGCCCGCGATCGCCCAATACTGGCTTCGTTCTTGCGGTCCGATTGTCCCCAAAGTTCACCGTTGGACACAAGATTTAGTGTTTGATTCAGATTTACCGACTATCTCTTGTTGACGCGTACGGCGAGTCCACTTAGCTTTGATCTGTTCGGTGGCGTTGAGTTTCAGGTTCCCTCCGGACCCTCAGAACGGCTTTTCAGTCGATGAGCTCAACCCACGCCAGAACATGGCGTTTTGGGACAGGGACTTGTTGTGTGCCCGGGGCAAAAACCCCGGCTCAAACCGGTGCCGCTGCGAAGCATCGGACTTAAATGAGTGGGGTGGGTTGCGTCGAAGGAGTTCGAGCAAAGGGCGGCGGACGAGGACAAGTCTGCCGAAGACAAAGGGACGGTGGTCAATCGTCCTGCAATTTGGGGCTAGAAACATATGCGAATTGAGCGGCGCTACACCAAGGATAGACAGTCGGCCTACGCGGACATTGCCTTCCGTTTTACCACCAGCGAGATCCGCAACCCGGACGGCTCGGTGGTGTTCAAGGCCGACAATGTCGAGGTACCCGAATTCTGGTCGCAGGTTGCGTCGGATGTCCTGGCGCAGAAATATTTCCGCAAAGCCGGCGTCCCTGCCCGGCTGAAGAAGATCGAAGAGAACTCCGTTCCCTCGTTCCTGTGGCGCTCGGTCGCCGACGAGGACGCGCTGGCCGCGCTGCCCGAGAAGGAACGCTATATCGGCGAGACCTCCTCCAGGCAGGTCTTTGATCGTCTTGCCGGCACTTGGACCTACTGGGGCTGGAAGGGCGGTTATTTCGATTCCGAAAACGATGCGCAGGCGTTCTTCGACGAGCTGCGCTACATGCTGGCCGCGCAGATGTGCGCGCCGAATTCGCCGCAATGGTTCAACACCGGCCTGCACTGGGCCTACGGCATCGATGGGCCGAGCCAAGGTCACTATTACGTCGATCCGTTCACCGGCAAGCTGAGCAAATCGAAATCGGCCTACGAGCACCCGCAGCCGCACGCCTGCTTCATCCAGTCGATCAGTGACGATCTCGTCAACGAAGGCGGGATCATGGACCTGTGGGTGCGCGAAGCGCGGCTGTTCAAATACGGCTCCGGCACCGGCTCCAATTTCTCGTTGCTGCGCGGCGAAGGCGAACGCCTGTCCGGCGGCGGCAAATCGTCGGGACTGATGTCGTTCCTGAAGATCGGCGATCGCGCCGCTGGCGCGATCAAGTCGGGCGGCACCACGCGCCGCGCCGCGAAAATGGTGATCGTCGACGTCGATCATCCCGACATCGAGCAATATATCGACTGGAAGGTGCTCGAGGAGCAGAAGGTGGCGGCGCTCGTCACCGGCTCCAAGATTAACCAGAAGCACCTCAAGGCGATCCTCAAAGCCTGCGTGAACTGCGAGGGCTCGGGCGATGACTGCTTCTCGCCGGAAAAGAACCCGGCGCTGAAGCGCGAGATCAAGCTCGCGCGCCGCGCGATGGTGCCCGACAACTACATCAAGCGGGTGATCCAGTTCGCCAAGCAGGGCTACAAGGACATCCACTTCCCGACCTACGACACCGACTGGGATTCCGATGCCTATCTCACGGTCTCGGGGCAGAACTCGAACAATTCAGTGCGCGTCACCGACCACTTCCTCAAGGCGGTCGAAGCCGACGGCAAGTGGGATCTGAAGTTCCGCAAGAACGGCAAGGTCGCGCAGACGCTCGATGCCCGCGCCCTGTGGGAGAAGATCGGCTACGCCGCCTGGGCCTCGGCCGATCCGGGCCTGCAATATCACACCACGGTCAACGACTGGCACACCTGCCCGGCCTCGGGCGAGATCCGCGCCAGCAACCCGTGCTCGGAATACATGTTCCTCGACGACACCGCCTGCAATCTGGCGTCGCTGAACCTGCTCACCTTCCGTGACGAGAAGACCGGCAACTTCCAGGTCGAGAGCTATGAGCACGGCGTCCGGCTGTGGACGGTCGTTCTCGAAATCTCGGTGATGATGGCGCAGTTCCCGTCGAAGCAGATCGCCGAACTGTCCTACGAATTCCGCACGCTCGGGCTCGGCTACGCCAATATCGGCGGCCTGCTGATGACGTCCGGCATCCCGTATGATTCCGATGCGGGCCGCGCCATCTGCGGCGCGCTGTCTGCCATCATGACCGGCGTGTCCTACGCGACCTCCGCCGAAATGGCCGAGAAACTCGGGCCGTTCCCCGGCTACAAAAAGAACCGTGAACATATGCTGCGGGTGATGCGCAACCATCGCCGCGGCGCCTACGGTGAGCGCACCGGCTACGAGAGGGTCGCGACCCCGCCGGTTCCGCTCGACCATGCCGCCTGCCCCGATCAGACATTGATCGCGCGTGCCAAGGCCGCGTGGGACCGCGCGCTCGCGCTCGGCGAGAAGCACGGCTATCGCAACGCGCAGGCAACGGTGATTGCGCCCACCGGCACGATCGGTCTGGTGATGGATTGCGACACCACCGGCATTGAGCCGGACTTCGCGCTGGTGAAGTTCAAGAAGCTCGCCGGCGGCGGCTACTTCAAGATCATCAACCGCGCGGTGCCGGAAGCGCTGCGCACGCTCGGCTACAGCGAAGCCGATATTGCCGAGATCGAGGCTTACGCGGTCGGTCACGGCACGCTGTCGCAGGCGCCCGCGATCAACCACACCACGCTCAAGGCCAAAGGCTTCACCGATGAAGCCATTGCAAAAGTCGAGAAGGCGTTGCCGACGGCCTTCGACATCAAGTTCGCTTTCAACAAGTGGACGCTGGGCGAAGACTTCTGCCGCGACAAGCTCGGCATTCCCGCCGATGACCTCGCATCGCCCACCTTCGATCTCCTCACCGCGCTCGGCTTCGGCAAGCGCGAAATCGAGGCTGCCAACATCCATGTCTGCGGTGCCATGACGGTCGAAGGCGCCCCGCATTTGAAGGCTGAGCATTATCCGGTGTTCGACTGCGCCAATCCGTGCGGCCGCACCGGCAAGCGCTATCTCTCGGTGGAGAGCCATATCCGCATGATGGCGGCGGCGCAGCCCTTCATCTCGGGCGCCATCTCCAAGACCATCAACATGCCGAACGAGGCGACGGTCGAGGACTGCAAGGCGGCCTACCTGCTCTCATGGAAACTGGCGCTGAAGGCCAACGCGCTTTACCGCGACGGCTCGAAGCTGTCCCAGCCGCTCAATGCGCAGCTCATTGCCGACGACGACGATGACGACGATGCCGTCGAAATGTTTCTCGACCGTCCGGCCGCAGCCCGCGCGACGGGTCTTGCCGAGAAAATCGTCGAGAAGATCGTCGAGCGCGTGACCGTGCTGCGCGAGCGCGAGCGCATGCCCGACCGCCGCAAGGGCTATACCCAGAAGGCGGTCGTCGGCGGCCACAAGGTCTATCTCCGCACCGGCGAATATGACGACGGCCGGCTCGGCGAGATCTTCATCGACATGCACAAGGAAGGCGCGGCGCTGCGTTCCATCATCAACAATTTCGCGATTGCGGTGTCGCTCGGCCTGCAATACGGCGTACCGCTCGAGGAATATGTCGACGCCTTCACCTTCACCCGCTTCGAGCCGCAGGGACCGGTGCAAGGGAACGACTCGATCAAATACGCGACCTCGATCCTCGACTATGTGTTCCGCGAACTCGCCGTCTCCTACCTGGAGCGGTTCGATCTCGCGCATGTTGACCCGAGCGAGGCCGGAGGCTTCGACGCGCTCGGCAAAGGCGTGGAGGAAGGCAAGCCGGCGCCTGCGACCAACTACGTATCGAAGGGTCTCACCCGCTCGCGCACCGACCGCCTGTCGGTGGTGCGTGGGGTTGCTTCGCCAACGCCGGTGGCCGGCGGCAACGTCACAGCGCTCGCCGCGGTCGGCGGTGCACGCGCTGAAGTGGCCGGCACCACCGCGCTCAAGGCCGAGCCGGAGGCGAAGCTTTCGCCCGCCGAACAGCTTGAGCAGCGCATCGACACACAGGATGCCCGTGCGCACGCCAAGGCCGCGGCGTCCGAAAAGCGCGCCGAGGCCCGCGCCAAGGGCTACGAAGGCGAAGCGTGCGGCGAGTGCGGCAACTTCACGCTGGTGCGCAACGGCACCTGCATGAAATGCGATACGTGCGGGAGCACGACTGGATGCAGCTAGGGCTCAGCCGGAACGTGCTTTACGTGCTCGTCGGAGCGCTTGTCGTTGTCGTTGCGGTGCTTGGCTATCAGCTCTACCAGGACCGCAAGGAGCCGAAAGGAGTGCAGATCAACGTCGGCCCAAGCGGAATTACGATCGAGAAAAAATAAATAAGAGACGGCATCACTACGGCTTGCGAATGCACCCAATCGCGCTGATGACGCTCGCGGCCGCGCTCCTCGCCGGATGCGCGGGCTATTCACCCGCCTGCGTCACCGGCACCGGCACCAAGGACTGCGCGCCGGGCACGATGGGCCACCAGCAAATGACCCAGGAACGGGAGGGCGACGAAACCGTCGCATCGATCGACGACGCACGCTGCCGCGCCATCGCGTCGCCCGGTTCAAGCGACTATCTCGCGTGCCGGCAACGGGCGGCGAAAACGCGAAGCGCAGGCCGATAGCCAGGTAAGCTGTAACCGTGGGGCCGGACACCACAAAGCCGCCAGGCGGGGATGGGTTTTTTGCCTGACGGCTTCGCAGTTCGAGGTTCGAGACAGCGGGGACGGCCGCTGCCCCATGACAAAAGTAATTACCGCGGTCCGCCAGGCAACTGCGTTCCAGAGTTAAGCTAAAACATAAACCTTAAGTGTGCCGGTCTGCCGGCTCTCGGACCAGCGTTCCCGGCTTTTTCAGGCCGCCCTGTTCAGATCTTGTCTTCCTGCGCGCTTTTCTCGCTCTTCAGCCGAAGCAGGACGTATCCGTATCTGAAGCTGCGGCTCTTGTCGCCGGCCGCCTCGATCCTGAATTCGCCGATCGTCTGGAACGCCCGCAGCCCCTGCCCGCGGATGATCGTCGTCTGGCTGCCATCCTTTGATTTCCAGTAGATCTTCGCCTCAGTGTTCGATTCCAGGATTGTGAACAGCACCGTGTGCCGTTCGTTGTCATCGACGATCGTCTTCGTCGGCGAGCCGCCCGTTTGTGTGCCGGAGCCGAGCGACTCGAATTCCTCGATCTGGCCGAAGTCAAAAACCTGCGCGCGCGCGCCCGACTGAAGGCCCATACAGAGAAGCGTCAGGATCGCCGCGACGCATATCAACACCCGCCTGTTCAGGGCTGCCATCTCACCGCCTCAATAACCCGCCCGCCAGCGATCCTGCCCCCGCGCCGCCGCCATGACAGCGACCAGGAGCACCTGCAAAGAACGCGATTTAGTTGGCACAGGCTGCATGTCCGAAAAGGCTAAGGTCCAAAGAGGACGCCTTTAAGGCTATAGAGGCAAAGCGTAGCGGGACGGGTGCCAATGGCGGAGCAGCAATGCTGCCCTTTACCGTAATGTTGCAGCCGCAAAAAGTCGCACGTGGCTCGGCTTTAAGAAAAAAGGCCGATTCGACAGCGGCTCCTGTTCCCTTTTGTACAGTCCGGGCACGCGACCCGGTTTCTGGTCTTTTTAGTTTACGCTTGAATGGCGGCCGGAGGGATTTTCGGCATAGGAGCCGCGCGGGTTGACGATCACGTAGCCTTTGATTGATCGGACGTGCTCGCGCGTCAGCCCGCCGCCGGAATTGCCGTCGTGAACGAGCCAGTCGTTGCCGCCGACATGGCTCATGAGGACCATGACATGACCGCTGCGCGCAGCAGCCATGCCGGGCGCCGGTGACGTGCGGGGGAATTTCCTGATCCAGTTCGAAGCCAGATTGAGCTCAGGCCGAATCTTTCCGAATAGATAGAGCGAAGCCTCGCAGCCACAGAACCGATGCGGGCAGCCTTGCGGCCTGCGGCTCACCACCTCGCCGCCATTGGCATCGACCGCGCCATTTGCCTCGGCCCGCGCAGCCCGTGCCCGCCTCACCTGATCGGAACAGCCTCGCATGTCGCAGACAATCGTCTGGCGCTGTTGTTTGTGCCGAGGCGTCGCATGGGCGCTCACCGCGAACGTAATCGAAAGCGCAATTGAAAGAAGTGCAATCAACGTGGTTTGTTTTTTCAAAACTGATACTCCATCCATCAAAGCGGTCAGGCCGTGTGAACGGTGTTTTCCGCTTTTCCTTTCATGTGATGGATGAAGCCGTAGCCACTCGCGTTTGCCACAGCCAGCAAATCCGCTCGGTAAGCTGACCAGGTAAGGTTAAACGTTAAGATGAAGCGCCCTGTCCCGATACTTTCGATAGTAAATGACCCACACGGCGCCGGAAACGCAAAAGAGGCCGCCATAACAGCGGCCTCCACTAGTTTGATCCAAGCCAGGGACGCCTAGCTCTGGCTGCCGATTCCGAAATCGCGGAAATACCGAAGGCCGTAACCCTCGAAGGATTCCGCCGGTTCAGAGGCCATCGAGTCGAGGGCATGGCTCTTTCGTGTGTGGTCGCGAACGCCGTCGTCCATCGTATGCGGCGCGCGTTTTCCAGCAGCATGTATCCGATGATCCATTGCGATGTCGTCTGCAAGCGCCGGAGCGGTTGCGGCCAGCGCCAAAGCCGAGGCGAGGAATACCTTGGTAATGATCTTCATGGTTTTCCGTCCATTCGTTCGGGCAAGATGGATTTTCTTGCGTACGCCCGATGTGGCGGAGCGCCGCTTCACGCTCAATCCACGGTTTGGTCACGGGCGTCGCACTCCCGCTCACGAGAAAAGGAGGGAATAGTCACAACTCGCTGCCGTTTGGCGTCATGACTGCTGCGCACGCACCGGATGCTTCGTGCGCATAGGTTTCACACACACGTTATTTGTTATTGAGTTTTTTGGTCTTTAATCGCGTGTCATGCGACGCGCAGACCGAAGGCCCGGCCAGAACTTCGCGCAGCGTTTGCCTGTGCAGGCAATCGCTCTGTGCATTTTTGCCGGCGTCTCCATTCTCGCGCCATTCACTGGCGCAAGCCATGGCTTCATCGGCGCGGCTCCATCGAACGTCGGGCAAACAATTGCCGTCGTAGAAAACACTGCACCGGCATTGGGAGGCCGTTGCCATGGCGGTGTTGCGCCGACCGCAAGCGTCTTCTGTGCGATGCCAGGATTTTCCGTAACGCTTTCCTTTTGTGACGCCGCCTGCGTTGCGCCATCGGCCGTCGCTGAAAAAGTAGCAATCGCAACCAGGCCCGCGCGCACGCATCAATGGCGCAGAGGCCCGCCCTACCGCCCTCCGCGCGCCTAGCCACAGCCAGAACGCCCCTCCAACAACCTAGTCGGGACCTTGTGTCTCACTCTGGCGCGGCGCACGTCGCCGCAGGCCCTGCTGCAGGGCACCCATCGAACTGGAACGAAATCATCATGATCAACCGACGATCCTATGTTGCAATGAACCTGACCTTGCTCGCGTCGGCGGCAAATCCATTGACCGGCTTTGGATATACCCTCGCTGCCGCTGACAATCGTGACGTCCTCAGCCGTGAGAGTGTTTGGAATGACCCGGACATCCCGGCCTTGGGTAACCCTGAAGGGGACATCACATTGGTCGAGTATTTCGACTATCAGTGCCCGATATGCAGAGCGGTTCACCCCGATCTATCGCGCGTGATCCGCGACGACGGCAAGGTGCGTTTGGTATCGAAGAACTGGCCGATCTTCGGCGAGGCATCGATCTATGCCGCGCAGATTGCACTTGCAGCCAAATACCAGGGCAAATTCTCAGAAGCTCACGAAGCGCTTTTTGCCGCAAAGATCTCATTCAGGCAGGGCGTTGTTCACGACATTCTGTCGAAGGCGGGCGTGAATGTTACGAAAGCCGCAAGCGACCTTGACGCCAATCGCAGGACAGTCGAAGCCGTCCTGGCGCGCAATCAGCAGCAGGCGGTCGCATTCGGTTTTCTCGGCACACCGGGTTTTATTGTTGGCACGTTCCGGATTGGCGGCGGGCTCGATGCGACTGGTTTCCGGCAAGCCATCGCTGCCGCACGCCTAGCGGTAAAATCTCCATGAGAGCACCGATCCTTCGGATCGCTCGCATGAGCGTCGACCTCGAGACGGTCCTGCGATTCTACCGGGACGGCCTTGGGCTGACTTTACTGTTCGAGTTCAAAGACCATAACGGCTTCGACGGTGTCGTGCTCGGCCGGCGCGACGCACCGTACCATCTCGAGTTTACAAAAAAGCGCAGCCACCAGGCGGGTCCGGCACGGTCACACGACAATTTGCTTGTTTTCTATCTGCCAGACCCAGCCGCCTGGCTAACGGCAGTGCAAAGGATGCGGGAGGCAGGCTTTGCACCGGTCTCGCCCTTTAACCCATACTGGGAATGGGCAGGCGTAACTTTCGAAGATCCCGATGGCTATCGCGTCGTATCGCACAATGCGAACTGCGGCGTGTGACCCACCGCCATTCTGCGCCTTCGCCTAGGCGTTCTGGCGGTCGTTATCGATCGGGATCACCTGCCCCGAAATCGCCTTCGCGGCGTCGGACGCGAGGAATACCGCCAGCTGCGCGATATCCTTCGGATCGACCATGGCCTTGATCGACGCCGCGGCCAGCGCATCCACCTTCACCTCCTCGAGCGAGCGCCCGCTGATCTGCGCACGGCCCTGGAAAACGCGCACGATCCGGTCGCCCTCCACCGCGCCAGGCGCGATTGCGTTGGCGCGGATGCCCCATTCGCCGAGCTCCATCGCCAGCGTCTTGGTCAGGCCGATGACGCCCCATTTCGTCGCGGCATAGGGGCTTCGATTGGGAAAGCCGTAACGGCCTGCAACCGACGACATGTTGATGATGCAGCCCGCCTTCGATTTCTTCAGATGCGGAATGGCAAGCCGCGAGACGTCGAACATGGCCGTAAGGTTGACCGCAACAACCTTGTCCCAATCGTCAGGCGGGTAGTCGGCGATCGGCAGCGTCAGGCCGGCAATACCGGCATTATTGATAAGCACGTCAAGCCCGCCGAGCGCGCCCACAGCCTCCGGCACCATCCGCTCGATCTCGGCGCGGCTCGCCATGTCGCAGCGCCGCGCGGTAATGCCGGGAATTTCCTTGACGATTGCGGCAAGAGCCTTCTCGTCGATGTCGCACACGAAGACTTTGGCGCCGTTCGCAGCGAATGCGCGAGCAAACTCCCGGCCGATGCCGGCGGCCCCGGCCGTTATCAGGACGCGTTGCGACATGATTCGTGGCAATCAGACCATACTGATCAGCACGGGACAACGGCCCGCCGCTACTGCGTTCACCCTTGAAAGGCCCGAATCGGCTAAGCTCCCGCCGTTGATTCGGTTGTCGTTACTGCGCGCCCGGGCGGCTTGGCCCTGGAGCGGGTTTGCATTGGAGTGAGGTGCCCTGGTTCGAGTGAATTGAGGTGCAGTGCCGTGCGTTGGCAACACCATCGAGGGAGCTCTACGCCATGGCGAAGAAGCGAAAGGCAGCAAGCAAACGGGCAAGTCGCAGGCGTCCCGCACGCCGGCGCGCGAGTGCGGATCAGACCGTCAACACACTAGTCATCCTGGTGGTGATCGTGATCGTGCTCGGTGGCCTCTATCTCTACGCACAGAACAACAAGAAGCAGGCCGCACTGCTACAAAGCCTTTCGCCGGCAATCGCATCCATCGTAGCGCCGTTTAAGGCGGCGCTGGCACCTCAGGCTGTCGCGATTACGCCGGCAGCCCAGTCGGCGGCGATGGCACAGCCGCCCGAGCCCGCGGCGGGCCCCGATGGGCGCCAGCCGGTCGCTCAGATCGAAGCAAAATAAGAGGCGAAGCCAGGCCTAGATGCCGTTGCTTTCGCTTAACTGCGCAATGCGTTTGCGCAGGGCTGCTTTTTCGGCCTCGCAGTCGCGCAGCCGCTTTGCCCATTCGAGCGGCACCGGCACATCCTGATTGTACTCGTTGAGGAATGCGACACCGGCCTCGTTCGGCGTGCGCCATATCATGCGCGCCCGGAACGAACGCTCCTTGCGTGCGACCTTCAGATCAAACCGATCCGGCACAACAGCTGTACTGTCGAAAGTCACTTTGGCGCCGCCGGTCGACAGGTTCCGCACTTGGCAATCCATCGTCGACGCACGATCGTTGAATGCGATCACGCCGCCGAGCAGCGTGCGCGAGCGGGCGGCTTTTCTTTTTTCAACCATCGACTTGCTCCAGGCGATTTCGCGAGAGCGATATCAAGGGGCGGACGCGCGACAAATCGACCAAACGCACAAACTGCGCGTTAGCGTTAAGTGCAAGGTTAGCGGAGATCAGTTCTGGCAGCGCGTGACTGAAACGACTCGCTCGCCGCCATCTTCCGACCGGACCGTCATCGGCTGTTGGACGCGCTGGCATGGCCGCGATGTTTCGACCGCGACTGCAACCGGCACGGCAACCGTTTCTGTGATGGCAGGCTGCGTCGCATACACGCCGCCATAGCCGTAGTACCGCCACTTGTTGCTCTGCCACCACAACTGGCCGTTATTCATCGCGTACCACCAGTTATTATTGTTGTTCTTCCACCACTGGCCCTTGTTGTTCATCGCGTGGTGACCGTGGCCGCCGGATTTAAAACCGGGCCCGCCCTTCCCGCCGCCGGGCCCGGACACCGCAGCGTCAGGCTGGGCGAGAAGCAGGACCGTTACGGCAGCCACCGCAAATGCGATCTTTTTCATAAAATGATGATTCAATATTCCGTATCCCGGTTCAAGACGCAGGCGCAAAAAAGCCGGCTGCAGCGCCCGGCAGGGCTCTGATTGGGGCGTGAAACGGCCCTATTCGGCCGGTCGTAGCGCCGAATCTGCCTTTCGGCGAGCCAGTACCGCATCGAGGCTCCATGGTCCGCCCCCGACGAAGGCGATGTAGAGAAAGATAAAGCAATAAAGGATTGCGGCTTCGCCGCGATTGTTGATCGGGAAAAAGTCGCGCGGCGCGTGACTCATGAAATAGGCAAAGGCCATTTCCCCCGACATGACGAATGCCGACGCACGCGAGAAGAGCCCTATTGCGAGCAGCGCGCCGCCGACCAGCTCGATTGCGCCCGCGAACCACGACAGCGAGAAGAGAACAGGCGATGGGGAGGCTTGCGGAAAGCCGAACAGCTTTGCCAAGCCATGCTCAAAGAACAGCAGCGCGACCATGATGCGCACGATGCTCAGCACCTGCGGCGCATAACGCGACCAGGTATCCTGGTCCGCCACCGTGCTTTGCCTGAATTGCGTCATTTGTCCCTCCTGTCCCTCCACCTTCCAGCTTGGCCCGGTCTGGATGGCACCTTGAATAACGCCTGTCGTCCGCTTCGGCGATCACAACCGATCACAACAATGTGTGAAGTCTCACGCGACAATGGCGACCCAAAATTGTGGAACTTGCGCACTCTCGACCATTTGCTCCACCATTTGGAGGACGCGAGGAGTCAAAAAATACGCCAAACGCCTGAAAATGTCGGGGCGAGGTCACGCGATACGAATACGAAATTGCATCGTTGCAGCCACACTCGCTGCGTTGAGCGCCTGGCCGTCGCAGGCCGAGACCATCGATATCGTCGGCGATCGTGGCGGCAGCGGCAGCGGCAGCAACTACGTTGCGCGCTGGGCCCAGTATCGCCGCGATGGGGTTCACGTCCGAATTGCCGGCCCATGTGAATCCGAGTGCACAATGATCATCGGTTATCTCAACCGAGACCACATTTGTGTCACGCCGGAGGGTCGTTTTGGCTTCCGCCTCGCCGACCTGCCCCGCGAAACGGCGGCGCTCTGGCGATCGTACCCGATGGACATCAAGGTCTGGCTCAGCCGGAACGGCGGCCTGACGCATCAATTCATGTGGATGCGGTCTCCGGAAGTCTACCGCTTCTTCCACCGATGCGAAGAAACGCGACGTTATTCCTCTTTCTCGGTCGTAAAGTAAAGCGGATAACCTTTTGCACGACCCATCTCGGTCGCTTCCTTCGCCTTGGTCTCCGCCACGTCGCGCGTATAGACAGCGATCACGCAAGCACCCTTCTGGTGCGCCGTCATCATGACCTTGTAGGCATGGCTTTCGTTCATCCGGAAGACGGCCTTAAGAACCAGGACGACGAATTCGCGCGGGGTATAGTCGTCGTTGAGCAGAATTACTTTCCACAGCGGCGGCCGCTGCGTCTTCGCTTTCACTTTGGTCCGCGGTTTCTCGAGGGTCTTCTGGCTCACATAGAATCCTCTTGAGCCGGCTTCCCGTCACAAGCCCGCATCTTGCCCCCAACCCAGAGGGCGTTCCACTGCTTCAGCTTGCGCGTCGGTATCCGTCGAAAACTTCGACAAAATACAAGGCGACGACAACCGCAGTCGCCATAGGCAGGTTGGTAATGGCGCTATTTGCTTTTGTCCGGCGCAACGGTCGTCTTTGAAGAGCCTTCGGGGGCCGTCTGCATCCCTGGCGGACTTTGACCCTGCGGGCTCTCCGCGGGTGCACCGCCGGACCCGGTTTCGAGGGGACCGGTCCGGCCCTGCGGCTGCCTCTGGCCCGTCGTCTCGGGAGTCTGCTGGCGGCCGGTGCTGTAGCCCGATTTATCGGCCGGTTTGTCGTCGGCCCGAGCCGGCGCGGACGCAATGCCGCAGACGCACGCCAGGCAAAGTGCAGCAAATGCAACGCGCATGGTTGTCCCTCTCTTGAGCATGTAGCCTAACCGCGGTCCACGCACCGGGTTCCATCCGACGGAGGCTCGAATGCTCTACCTGACCGTCAAAGCCGCGCTGTCCGGCCTCATCATTGCCGTCGTTTCGGAAGTGGCGCGACGCTCACCGACCCTCGGCGCGCTGATCGTGTCGCTGCCGCTGGTGTCAATCCTCGGGATTCTGTGGCTGTGGCATGATACCAGCGACGCCGAACGTATCGCGGCGCACGCACAGTCAACGTTCTGGTATGTACTCCCAACGCTCCCGATGTTTCTCGTGATGCCGGCGATGCTGCGGCACGGAATCGGTTTCTGGCCAACACTTGCGACGTGCTGCGCTCTCACCTTGGTGCTTTACCTTGCGACAATCTGGACCTTGGGAAAATTCGGCAGCACGCTTTGATGCAGCGCAGTAAAACTTGAATCAGCAGCGGGCTGAAAATTTTGACCCGCGCTTGATCGTTCTGCCGCAAAAATATCATGAGCCGCGTGCAAGGTATGTCAACGCTCCTGCTTCATTCGCGCGCCGCCGTTGCACTACGGTCGAACAAGCATATAAGCGCGAGGGGTACGGGCCGCGTCAGAGTTTGGTCGGGAGGAAGGCCCATGGAACTGTCCCGCGATATCGCAAAGTTTGCGCGCTCGCGTCCTGTGATTGAGTGCGCACAGTGCGGTGAGCGCATCTACATTCCTGAATGGTCTGAATGCCTCGACGGGAGCCGCGTGCGTCATCTGTGGCAATGCGACGCGTGCGGCACCTCTTTCGAGACGACGGTGCGCATAGCGGCGGCGTAAATGCCGCCGAGCGCCCGAATTTCACGGAGTTTTGCGCAGCAGGCCGAATGTCGGCACGCTATAGTGTCGGCATGATTGACCGCAGACATTTCATTGCACTCGCCGCCATCCCCCTCACCCTCGGTGTCCGCCCCGCTCGTGCAACCGCTATGAGCCGCGTGACCGCCTACGCCTTCACATTCAAAGGCCTGGATGGGGACGATATCCTGCTCTCATCCTATGCCGGTCACCCTTTGCTGGTGGTCAATACGGCGTCGCAATGCGGCTATACCCCCCAATATGCTGGCCTCCAGCAAATCTGGACGCGCTACCGCGACCGCGGATTGATCGTGCTGGGCGTGCCGTCGAACGACTTCGGCGGACAGGAGCCGGGCGGCAAAAACGAGATCCACGCGACCGCGCAGGGGACGTACCACGTCACATTCCCAGTGACCGAAAAGGTCGCCGTGAAGGGCAAGGACGCCCACCCGTTCTACAGGTGGGTGGCGGCCGACCATCCGCGCGAGGCCCCTCGCTGGAATTTTCACAAATACCTCATCGCACGCGATGGCCAATTGAAGGCGGCCTTCCCCTCGGCGGTCGAGCCAACGGACCCGCTCGTGATCGCCGCCATCGAGCAGGTCCTGGCAGACGCATAGCTCCGGCGAATCGCCGCGCCGCGCGTCGCGCACTCGCCGCCGCGAAACCAAAGCGGCGGAGCCTGTCAACTTTGGCGAGGCAGGGAGGGAAATCTTCTGTCACAATATTGAAAAATTAGATTGACGAATCGGTGCGCGCATGACGGATTGTCAGCACGACATTCGGTCACGTGGGCCGGCGGGTTCAATCGCCGACCCGTAAAGAGGTTCCTCCCGCGTGGCGTTTTAACTGGGCGGCCGCAAGGCCGCCCCTTTTCATTTCAGCAAATCGTCGGCAAGTGGCTAGGCGGACGCAGCCATGCGCTCGGCGCCGCCAAATTCAAATGCGGCCGATTGCAGCGGGTCGAGGGCTTCCACGAGCTGCAGGAACGAGCTTCCGGGCAAAGGCGGCGCGAAGACGTAACCCTGCGCCGACCGCACGCCCAGCGTCCGCAAATGCATGACCTGCTCGAAATTCTCGACGCCCTCCGCAACGACATCCATGCGCATGTTGCGTGCGAGGTCGACAAGCGTCTCGACGATGGTCGTTGAATTCCGATCGGTACCGATGGCGTCGACGAACATCTTGTCAATCTTGATGATGTCGACGCCGAGTTTGAGCATGTAGGAAAGACCGCTGTGGCCGGTGCCCACGTCGTCGATCGCAATACGAACGCCGAGGCCTTGCAGTGCTGCGATCGTCCGGCGGGTTTCTGTGAAGTTCTCGATCGGATCGCGCTCGGTGACTTCAAGAACGACCTGGGAGAATTTTATCGGCGAATCCACGAAGATGTTGCGAACGTCCTTGACGATCGATGGCTTGCTGAAAAGTTTTCCCGCAAAGTTGAATGAAATCCTCAGGTCTGGACGCCGCCCCAGTGCCGGGCCGACCTCCGTGGAGGCTTTCCGCATCAGACGGCGCGTCAGATCGTCGATGAGGTCGCTCGATTCCATCAGTGGGATAAATGCGCCCGGCAGGACCAAAGTGCCATCCGATTTGCGCCAACGAACCAGGACCTCAGCCCCCCGCAATTGACCGGAACGGATGTCGACGACGGGTTGGTAGTACGGGATGAATTCGCCCGCTTCGAGCGCACGTTCGATTTCGGCCACCGGGTTACGGGGGGCGCGGCGTGGAACCAACACCACAAATCCCGTGACGGTCATCATGATGACACCGGCCGCAAAAAGACCGAACCATTTGAGGTCGGCGTGCTCCGCCTCGATCCGCGCCCGCGGATTGAGAACCTCGACATCAAAGCCGAACTTGTTCGACCTTATTTCGGCACTGAAATTTCCGCTCTCGCTGTCGGCTGTCCGCGCGCCGACCTCTCCGATCTCTGCGCCTTGTACGGTCACGATGCGTGCGTAGCCGCTGAAAGGCCCGCCACGCGTCGACACCTGCGGCAAAAACAATACCGTCGGCACGAGAGCGCTGATGGCGTTCGCGGCGGAGCCGACATCTCGTCGCAAGCGCACCATTCGCTCGCCGCCCGGCAGAGATATGATGTCCAGACGATACCCGCCGGCGCCGACCAATGGCTCGGACGAGATCACGTCCCGCTCGCCTGGAGGCAAGCCGAGATGATTGCAAAGCGTCCTGCCGTCGGGGCCGATGATGGCGATTTCCTTGACAGGAATCGTATTAAAGGCGGCGCGGCGCATCGCCTCCATGTCGTGCTGATCGCAGGAGCTGACGCCCGCCAAAGCCAGGGTGTCGAGCGTTCCGACCGCATCCCGGACGCGCGCCTCGGCAAGTGCGATTGCGCGCTTGGCGGCCGTGCTTACCTCCGACTGGCCTTGCCGCTCTATGAGATTGTCGAGCCAGAGGTTAAAGGCGATGAACGGACCACCGGCGAGCACGGCGCCGACGATAATCGCAAATAAATTCCGGCGCGTAACGGCGCGCACAAAAAACCCCATCCCGCCTCCAGCCAGGGGCCCCGTCCTGGTGCCTCTCCAGTCAGCCATGCCGCCGTAAAGACAACCTTAAGCTTAAAGGCGGGTAACCCCAGCTACTGCGCGAAAAACTGCCGCCCGCGCCGCCATGGTTAGTAATGGGTTAAAATAACGCGGTCGGTCAGGCGCGCCTGGCTCCGATCGGAGGATTGTCGATGAAATGGCGTTTCGAGTGGATCGCGGCGTGGGTCGCTTTGACGACCGGGATTCTGGCCGCGCAGGCACAGCAGCGGATCGAAATTTTCGACGCGCATCTGCATTACAACCAGGAGCCCAAACCATTTTACTCGCTCGACCAGGTGCGCGACGCATTCCGCCGCAATGGCATCAGCGGCATCATTGCGACCAGCCGGCCCAACAAGGGCACCCATGAGCTGATGGATGCAAAATGGCCGGAGCTGAAGGTCGTGCCGTTCATCCGGCCTTACCGCGTGCGCAGCGATATCCAGACCTGGTTCAACGATCCGACGATTTTCGAGCTCATCAACGAAGAATATGCCCGCGGCTATTACCGCGGCATCGGCGAATTCCACATCTACGGAAAATCCGCCCAATCGGACTGGGTGAAGAAGATGGTCGACTTCGCGGTCGAGCGAAACCTGTACCTGCATGCGCATTGCGACGAAGAGGCGCTGCTTATTCTGTTCAAACACAATCCGAAGGCAAAAATCATCTGGGCACATACCGGATTTTCGGTGGCGCCGGCGCGCGTCGCCGAATTGCTTGATCAGCACGAGGACGCGCTCTGGGGCGAATTGTCGTACCGCGGCGGTATCACCGGCGGCGACGGCAAGTTGACAAGCGACTGGCGCAACCTATTTGCACGTTATTCCGACCGGTTCCTGCTCGGCTCGGATACCTGGATCAACGAGCGCTGGTTCGGCTACGACTCGATCTTCAAGGAATATCGTGGATGGCTCGCCCAGCTTCCGGCCGATCAAGCGCAGCGGATTGCAAGCGGTAACGCGTTGCGGCTGTTCGGGTTGCGACGCGAGTAATCGATGGGAGTCTCATCATGAGTTTCTTTCCCGGCAAGGATCCGGCTGCGGGCGACGCGCATCAATGCGACGCCATTTCTCAGGTCATCGTGCCGCGTACGGTCGATCTCGGCGACTTCGCGGTCCGGCGGGCGCTGCCGTCGGCCCGGACGCGCATGGTCGGCCCTTTCATTTTTTTCGATCATTTCGGACCGGCGGAGTTTCACGCAGGGAACGGGCTCGACGTTCGCCCCCATCCGCATATCGGCCTCGCCACCGTGACCTATCTGTTCGACGGCGAGATCATGCATCGCGACAGTCTTGGCACCGCCATGGCGATCAAGCCGGGCGAAGTCAACTGGATGACGGCCGGACGCGGCATCGTCCATTCCGAGCGCACCCGGCCTGAACGCCGGGTCGACGGTGAACCGATCCACGGCCTGCAGATGTGGGTCGCGCTGCCCGCGGCCAGAGAGGAGATGGAGGCCGGCTTTGCGCATCACGCGACCGCGGAATTTCCGGTCATCAGGGAAAACGGAAAGAACGTGCGCGTGGTGGTAGGTTCCCTGTATGGCGCCTCATCGCCGGTGCCGACGGTGCACGAGACGATATTCGGCGATGTGCATCTGAACGCCGGCACATCGCTGCCGCTCGACGCGGACCACGAAGAGCGCGCGATCTACGTCATCGAAGGCGTCGTCGATATTTCCGGCGACAAGTTCGAGCCCGGACGCTTGCTGGTATTCAAGCCGGGCGACGCCCCGACCATTACGGCCGTCAACAACGCCCATTTCGTCATCCTCGGCGGCGCACCGATGGACGGCCCGCGCCACATCTGGTGGAATTTCGTTTCATCCCGGAAGGAACGCATCGAGCAGGCCAAGGCGGACTGGAAGGCCGGCCACTTCGACAAGGTGCCGGGCGACGAGATCGAGTTTATTCCGCTGCCCGACAAGTAAAGCGGTCGCGATGCCTTTCAGTCGTCTACCGGTAAGACGTGGATGCGAAAGCACGCCGTCCGTCGGACTGCTATGCCCGGCCATGACGCCAAGAGGCGTCATTTCTTCGGCAAATCGAGTCTTATGTGCAGCTCCTTGAGCTGCTTGGGCGCAGCTTCGGACGGCGCGCCCATCATCAGGTCTTCGGCGCGCTGATTCATCGGAAACAGCACGACCTCGCGCAGGTTCTCTTCGCCGGCAAGCAGCATGACGATGCGGTCGATTCCGGGCGCGATGCCGCCGTGGGGCGGCGCGCCGAGCGACAGCGCATGCAGCATGCCGCCAAATCTCGTCTCGAGCACGTCCTCACTGTAGCCGGCAATCGCAAAAGCCTTCTTCATCACCTCCGGCCGGTGGTTCCGGATCGCGCCCGACGACAGTTCAACGCCGTTGCAGACAATGTCGTACTGAATCGCGTTGATCGACAGCAGCCTGTCGCTGTCCCTGGGATCGAGCGCGAGGAATTCCTCGACCGGCAGGTTCGGCATCGAGAACGGATTGTGGGAGAAGTCGATCTTCTTCTCCTCCTCGTTCCACTCGTACATCGGAAAATCGACGATCCAGCAGAACTCGAAGCGGTTTTTGTCGATAAGCCCGAGTTCCTCGCCGATCCTGGCGCGCGCCGGCCCGGCGAATTTCACAAAGTCCTTCGGCTTGCCGGCGACAAAGAAACAGGCGTCGCCGATACCGAGCTTCATCTGGTCCGCGATCTGCCTGGTGCGCTCCGGCCCGATATTCTTGGCCAGCGGACCCGCGCCGCCCTCCTCGCCTTCGCGCCAGAAGATGTAGCCGAGGCCGGGCTGCCCCTCGCCCTGCGCCCAGGAATTCATGCGGTCGCAGAAGGCGCGGTTGCCGCCTTTCGGCGCCGGGATCGCCCACACGGCGTTTCCGGGAGTCTCCAGGATCTTTGCGAAAATCTTGAATCCGGAGCCGCGGAACGCCCCGCTCACGTCCTGCATCACGATCGGGTTGCGCAGATCGGGCTTATCGCTGCCGTATTTGCGCAGCGCGTCGGCGTAAGGGATGAGAGGAAACTTTGGCGTCACCGGTTTGCCGTTGGCGAATTCCTCGAAGACGCCGCGGATCACCGGCTCGACCGCATCAAAAACATCCTGCTGGGTGACAAAGCTCATCTCGAGGTCGAGCTGATAGAACTCGCCCGGCGAGCGGTCGGCGCGCGCGTCCTCGTCGCGGAAGCACGGCGCAATCTGGAAATAGCGGTCGAAACCCGCGACCATGATCAGCTGCTTGAATTGCTGCGGCGCCTGCGGCAGCGCGTAGAATTTTCCCGGATGCAGCCGCGATGGCACCAGATAGTCGCGCGCGCCTTCGGGTGATGACGCCGTGAGGATAGGCGTCTGGAATTCAAAGAAGCCCGCTTCCTTCATGCGCCGCCGGATCGAGTCGATGACCTTGCCCCGCAGCATGATGTTGTTGTGCAGATGCTCGCGGCGCAGATCGAGAAAGCGGTATTTCAGCCTGATCTCTTCCGGGTACTCCTGCTCGCCGAAAACCGGCATCGGCAGTTCTGCGGCGGGACCGAGAACTTCGATTTCATCGATGTACACTTCGACTTGCCCGGTGGGCAGCTCCGGATTCTCGGTGCCCCCCGGACGCCTGCGCACCTTCCCGTCAATGCGCACGACCCATTCGGCGCGCAGTGTCTCGGCCAGCTTGAACGCCTTGCTGTCGGGGTCGGCAACGACCTGGGTCAACCCATAGTGGTCGCGCAGGTCGATGAACAGCACGCCGCCGTGATCGCGGATACGGTGACACCATCCTGAAAGGCGCACGGTCTTGCCAATATCGCTCTCGCGAAGTGCGCCGCAGGTATGGGAGCGATAGCGATGCATTGTCCGTTCTTTGGGCTTGCCGGGGATGAGTCAGAATCTCGGTGTGAGGCGGGCGAAAAGCGCATGAGGGGTCGATTTTGTCAAGGCAAGCGGCCGCGAAAGGCGGGATTCACGCGGGTGCCTCGACACACTTGCCCGGGGCCTGCACAGTTGGTTTTAAAGTGACCGGGTCCTCAATGCGCAAAGCCAGAAAAAAGACAAAGACGACTTCGGCGGAGACTGAAATGTCGACCGCCGAAGCGGCGGTGGCGACCTTGATTGCGCACGGCCTCGACACCGTCTATGCGCTCCCGGGCATCCACAACGACCACCTGTTCGACGCCTTTCGGCGTGCTTCCGAAAGCCTGCGCGTGGTCCATACCCGTCACGAGCAAGGTGCCGCTTACATGGCGCTCGGCGCGGCGCTCTCGACCGGCAAGCCGCAAACTTACGCGGTTGTCCCCGGACCCGGTCTGCTCAATTCCAGTGCCGCTCTACTGACCGCATATGGAATGAACGCACCGGTGCTCGCGCTCATCGGGCAAATTCCGGAGGCGGCAATCGGGAAGGGCTACGGTCACCTGCACGAGATCCGAGATCAGGCCGGCATCGTGGCCCGTCTTGTCGACCATTCGTCCTTTATCCGCGCGCCGGCCGAGGCGTCCGCGAAAGTTGCAAAGGCCCTTCAATCCATGAATCGCGGGCGCCACGGTCCGGCAGCAATCGAATGCCCTATCGACGTTTGGGGCAAACGTGCGCCGGTGCACGCAATCGTCGCACCGGCACCGCAGCGCCGGCCAAAAACCGACATCGACAAGGTGCGTGCCGCGGCAAGGATTCTCGGCAAAGCGGGGCGCATTCTCATCGTTGCCGGCGGCGGCGCGCAAGATGCGTCGCCCGAAATCACGCTGCTCTCGAACATGCTGCAGGCGCCCGTGCTCGGCTATCGCCGCGGCCGTGGCGTGCTGGACTCACGAGACCCGTTCAGCGTGACCCTGCCGTTGGGCCGCGAATTATGGGCCGAAGCCGATGCCGTGCTCGCCGTCGGCACACGTCTTCTCAATCCGATCAACCAGTGGGGCGTCGACAAGACGCTGCAGATCGTGCGGGTGGACGCCGATCCCGAAGAACCCGGACGGATTACCAAACCGAAAGTGGCGCTTGTCGGCGATGCCGCACCGATCCTGCGCGCGCTGATCGACGAGCTCGTCAAATTCAACGTCCGGCGGGCATCACGCCGCGATGAAATGCTGGAGCGGCAGGCCAGGCTGCGTCAACGCCTCGCGAAACTCGGGCCCCAGCTCGCTTTCCTCGAGGTCATCCGTGCCGAACTGCCTGAAGACGGCATTCTCGTCGACGAAGTTACGCAGATCGGCTTCGCCGCGAGGCTAGCCTTTCCGGTCTATAAGCCGCGCACGTTTCTCTCGCCGGGTTATCAGGACAACCTCGGCTGGGGCTATGCGACCGCACTCGGCGCGCAGCATGCGAGGGCCGACGTCCCGGTCCTTTCGATCAATGGCGACGGCGGATTTCTCTATACGGGCAACGAGCTCGCCACCGCGATCCGGCACGGCATTCCGTTGGTGGCACTCGTGTTCGTTGATGGCGCATTTGGCAATGTCCGTCGCATTCAGCAGGAGCAGTTCGGCAACCGGCTGATCGCCTGCGATCTGGCCAATCCAGATTTCGTCAAATACGCGGAAAGTTTCGGCGCGGCCGGACGGCGCGCCCGGGGGCCTGATGAACTGCGCGTCGCCTTGCGCGAATCAATTGCACGGCGCGAACCGACCCTCATCGAAGTGCCGGTCGGCCCGATGCCGAGCCCGTGGGAATTCATCATGATGCCCCGGGCGCGCGGAAAATAAATCGGGTTGCCATGACGGACCCTGATGAGTTTATTGTCAGCCCGGCAATGGACCTGATTACGACCACCGACCAACTAGCGGCAGCTTGCGCGCGGGCGGCGAAACACCCCTACGTGACGGTCGATACCGAATTCCTCCGCGAAACCACCTATTATCCGCTGCTGTGCGTGGCGCAGATGGCCTCACCCGACGAGGCCGTCGTGATTGACGCCCTGGCCAACGGCATCGACCTCGCGCCGTTTTTCGACCTGATGGCCGACGAGACGGTCATCAAGGTTTTCCACGCCGCCCGACAGGACATCGAAATCGTCTGGAACCTGGCCCAGAAGATCCCCCACCCGATCGTCGATACGCAGGTCGCCGCCATGGTCCTCGGCTATGGCGACTCGATCTCCTACGACCAGCTGGTGCAGCGCATCACAGGCGATACGCTGGACAAATCGCACCGGTTCACCGACTGGACGCGGCGGCCGCTCAGCGACGCGCAGATTTCCTACGCACTGTCGGATGTGACGCATTTGCGTGCGGTCTATCTCAAACTTGCCGAGGACCTCGAAAAACGCGGCCGCAGCAACTGGGTCGAGGCGGAAATGGATGTTCTCACTTCGCCCGACACCTACCGGGCCGACCCGGAACGCGCATGGGAGCGCCTGAAAAGCCGCGTGCGCAAACCGAAAGAACTGGCAGTACTCATCGAAGTTGCAGCATGGCGCGAGCGCGAGGCAAAGGTGCGCGACGTGCCGCGCGGACGCGTGCTCAAGGACGATGCCATTGGGGATATCGCCATCCAGGCGCCGACCACAATGGAGCGGCTTGGCCACATGCGCTCGCTGCCGAAAGGATTCGAGCGGTCGCGCTGGGGCGAACAGATCCTCGAGGCGGTCAGACGCGGGGTAGAACGTGATCCGAAGACGCTGCCGCGCCTGGAACGCTTCCGCCCCGCGGTCAATGGCGCTGCGACAGTCGAGCTGCTCAAGGTTCTGCTGCGCATGATCGCCGAGCGGCACGGGGTCGCCGCCAAGGTCATTGCGACCGTCGACGAGCTCGACCGGATCGCCGCCGATGACGCGGCCGACGTTCCCGCGATGAAAGGCTGGCGCCGCGAATTGTTCGGGGAGAAGGCGCTCGCGCTCAAGCACGGGCGCCTGGCGCTCGCCGTCGACAAGGGAAAAGTCGTTACGGTGGAGAAAGACTGACGCCGCCGGCCGATTACGCTTCGATCGCCGACTCGCGGCCAACCAGCCGTCCCAATTGTCGCAACCGGCTGGCCAGCCGATCACTTGCAAGCTCGCCGTATGCACCCGGCAGTTTGAGAATGAGCTTGCCGCCTTTGACCTGCATCGGCGTTTTTGGAAGAACCCCCGCCTGCCCGGCGGTCAGGATATATGCGACGCGCATGGCAGCTCCGACCACCCGCGCACGATCAAGCATCCGGGTTGTCGCGAGTTCGCGCAGCCGCGGCGACAGATCCTCCTCGCTCAAGCCTGCATGGCGGAAATACACCGACAGCGCGAGGTAGGCACGGCCGGGATGGTCGATCGCCACGAAAGCACCATTCGCAACGATGTTCATCGACTGCTCGCCGCGATAGTCCGGATGCGCGCGCCAGCCGATGTCGCCAAGCAGGCAGGCGGCATGCCGCAGGCGCTGCTCGTCTGTTGTCTCTTCCAGACCAGACGATGCAATAAAGCGGTCAGTCCAGACGATCAGCTCCTCGCCGTGGCGCGGCGAGCGTGAGCGCAGCACGTTGAGGTTGGCCGCCGCCGAAATAAGCGGATCGCGCGCGCGTTCCCGCGCGTTCAGTAACGAATAGAGCAAGCCCTCGCGTACGCCGAGCACCGAGATGATGACTTGTTTCGGCTTGATGGTGCGGACAAGATTTTCCATCACCAGCGCCGCATAAGCGAGCAGCGGCCGGCGCGCCGCGTTGACGACTTCGATCTTCGACAGGGTCTCCGGATCGACGTGATGCACCAGACGGGAGAATTCCTGCGCCTCACGCGCGGAAATCCGGTAATTGTGCATCACGTGGAACGGGTAGCCGGTTTGCCACATGTGCAGGCGCGCCAGCGCACGCCAGGTGCCGCCGACAGCGTAAAAGGTGCGGTCTTCGCCATCGTGGAGGATATCGAGATCCTCGAAGGCCTGCTCGACGAACTTTTCCGCTTTTTTCAGGGATTTGCCGGTGATGTCCTGCAGGGCCAGGCCGCCCAAGGGCAGCGTCACCCCACCGCGCACGCGCGTGCCATGCACATCGACAAGCTCGAGCGATCCACCGCCGAGATCGCCGACGATACCGTCCGGCTTGTGGATGCCGGAGACGACACCCAACGCGGTGAGATGAGCCTCACGCTTGCCCGAAAGGATCGAAATGCGGGTGCCACAGATGCGTTCGGCTTCGGCGATGAATGCGCGGCCGTTGCGCGCGTCCCGGCACGCCGCCGTAGCAATCGCCCAGATGTGCCGGACATGCAGGATGTCGCAAAGGGCGCGAAATCGCCTCAGCGCGCTGAGCGCGGTCTCGATGGCATCGGCAGGCAACAAGCCGGTCGACTGGACCTGCCGTCCGAGACCCGCCAGCACTTTCTCGTTGAAGATCGGCGTCGGCGCGCGCGTCAGGCCTTCATAGATGACGAGGCGAATCGAGTTCGAGCCGATGTCGATGACGGCGATCGACGGACCGTGATCAAGTCGGCCCTTCGGGCTGATCGCGGGTGAATACTTACGCGCCTTCGATGAGGCGGCGTATAAGGCTGCGCGGCGACGACTCTTTGAGCGATTTCCCACGGCCCGAAAGGCTCGGATTTGTCATAAAGTACTTGTGGGCGTTGAAGAGCTCCTCGCCCGGGGCCGCCTTTATGCGCGTGGAACTGCCGTCGGGCAAGAGCTTCCAGCTCTGCTCATTGTCCTTGAAGTTCGCCACCATGATCTGGCCAAGGACCTGCTCATGCACGGTGACATTGAGGATCGGGCACAGGACTTCAACGCGCCGGTCGAGATTGCGCGGCATCATGTCGGCCGAGGAAATATAGACCGCGGCTTTCGAATGCGGCAGCGCATGACCTGCGCCAAAGCAATAAATACGTCCGTGCTCCAGGAACCGGCCGACGATGGATTTGACGCGGATGTTCTCCGACAGACCGGGAACGCCGGGCCGCAGGCAGCAGATTCCGCGCACCACGAGGTCGATCGCAACGCCCGCAACCGAAGCATCGTAGAGCGCGTCGATGATGCCCGGATCGACCAGTGCGTTCATCTTCATCCAGATCGCCGCCGGCTTCCCTGCCCTGGCATGCGCGATTTCCTGCGCGATGTGGTCAAGAATCCGCTTGCGCAGGCTGATCGGCGAGACCGCCATCCGCTCGAGCTCGGCCGGCTCGGCATAGCCGGTGATGTAGTTGAAGATGCGCGCCACATCGCGGCCGATCACCGCATCGGCGGTAAAGAACGACAAGTCGGTATAAATGCGCGCGGTCACCGGATGATAGTTGCCGGTACCGACATGCACATAGGTCGCAAGCTCGCCCGCCTCGCGACGAACGACGAGTGACAGCTTGGCGTGCGTCTTCAGTTCGATGAAGCCGTAGACAACCTGGGCACCGGCGCGCTCGAGGTCCCTCGCCCAGCGGATATTGGCCTCCTCGTCAAACCGCGCCTTCAATTCGACCAGCGCGGTCACCGACTTTCCGGCTTCCGCCGCCTCGACCAGCTGCTTCACGATCGGGGACTCCGCCGACGTGCGATAGAGCGTCTGCCTGATGGCGACGACGTTCGGGTCGCGCGCGGCCTGCTGCAGAAACTGCACGACCACGTCGAAGGATTCGTACGGATGATGGACGACCAGATCTTTCTGTCGAATGGCCGCGAAGCAATCGCCGCCGTGATCGCGGATGCGCTCGGGGTAGCGCGGATTGTAGGGAACGAATTCGAGATCCGGGCGATCCAGCCTGGTCAGCTGGTTGAGGTCGTTCAGCGCCAGGACGCCATTGACCCTGAAGACCTCGTCGTCGGCGACCGCCAGTGCGCGCTGCACGAAATTGCACAATTCGCCCGGCATCGACGCCTCGAGCTCGAGACGGATCACCGAACCGCGCCGCCGCCGCTTGAGCGCGGTCTCGAAAAGCCGCACCAGATCCTCGGCTTCTTCCTCGATTTCGACCTCGGAATCGCGGATCGCACGGAATGCTCCGTGTCCTTTGACGGTATATCCGGGAAAGAGCCGGCCGATGAAAAGCGCCGTCGCCTCTTCCAGCGTGATGAGCCGCATTCCCTGATCGCCGCCGCCCGGCAGCCTTATGAACCGCTCGATCTTCTGCGGCATGCGGATCAGCGCGTTCATTGCTTTGCCGTCTTTGCTGCGCGCAAGCTGCAAAGCGATGGAAAAGGCCAGATTTGGAATAAAGGGGAACGGATGTGCCGGGTCGATCGCGAGCGGCGTCAGCAAGGGAAAAATGTGCGTAAGAAAATGCTCTTCGAGCCAGTTGCGGTCGGATTTCTTGATGTCGCTGCCGTCAACCAGAACGACGCCGGCGGCCGCAAGCTCCGGCCGCAGCTCGATCCAGCGCTGCTGCTGGTCGTGCGCGAGCTGCGACACCGCCTCGCCGATACGCGAAAGCTGCTCGGCCGGCGTCAGACCGTCCGGACTCTGGGTGAGAATGCCCTCGCGCAGCTGACCCTTGAGACCGGCCACGCGCACCATGAAGAATTCATCGAGGTTGTTGGCGGAGATCGACAGAAAACGCACGCGCTCCAGCAACGGATGCTGTGCGTTCGCCGCTTCTTCGAGCACCCGGCGATTGAAATGCAGCCAGGACAGCTCGCGGTTGATGAATCGCGCCGGCTGCGACCTCAACGACTGGATGATGCCATCCGCACTCGGCGCAGCGACATTTGCGCGACCGCCCGTCGATGAGATTTCTTCAACCGAAGCAATAGCTTGGCCACGATCAGCCATTTGAAAAGTCCGCAAAATCAAGCCCTAACCGAAAAACATGGCTGCTGCATGACAGTCAGCGCCCGCATGGCGGGTGCGTCAAGCATTGCACAACTGCGTTAAGGGATGCGAAACAGTTCGGCGGCAAGCGCACGCGTGACCGGCCGGTGCCGGCGCATCGACTCTTCGTCGAGGCGGCGGACCGCCTGATGGGCTGCAACAAACGACCGCTCAATGCGATTGGTGAGAAATGTGACGAGCGATTCGTCGACAGGGATCTGCCGGTCGAGCGCAAGCTTGATGATGAGCGCTTTCAGCAACGCATCGTCGGGCGCGGTGAGCGCCACGCTCGGCACCGCGCGCATGCGGGAGACGAGATCGCGGATCGCCACCGGAAATGTCGTGAGCGGCGACCGCGAAGTGACGAGAACATAGGCCGCCTGCTCGCGTGCAAGATTGAGGAAATGAAAAAGCGCGCGCTCGTCGAGGCCTTCGAACTCGAGGTCTTCGAGCACAAGAGATCCGGTCGCGAATGCGGCCGGCAAATCGATATGCGGCAATAACTTCGCAGACAGCACGCGCGCGCCGGCGGTCTCCGCCCAGATCGCTGCAAGATGACTCTTGCCTGAACCCTGCGGGCCAACCAGGGCGACGATCCGGTCCGGCCAGTCCGGCCATCGTTCGATCAGATTGAACGCCGCAACATTCGGCGGGCCTTGCAGGAAATCCTCGCGCGCAAAGCTCACGGAATGATCGAGCGCCAGCAAAAGCTGGCGTGGGGCAACTGCACTGTCCATCCCGGTCAATCCGCCTCTTCCCCGGTATAAAGAGAGCTTTGCAGATAGTGGCGCAACGCAAAGCGAGTGAGCACGCCGATTGTGGCCGCAAGCGGAACGGCGACCAACAACCCGACGAAGCCAAACAGGTAGCCGAAGGCAAGCAGCGCAAAAATCAGCCAGACCGGATGAATTCCGACGCTTTCGCCCACCAGCTTCGGGGCAAGCACGTTGCCTTCGACAAATTGGCCGACAAGGAAAATTCCGAGCACGATCAGGATCGATCCGTAGGCCGGCCAAAACTGCGCGACCGCGACGCCAAGCGACAGCACGAGACCCGTCATAGACCCGACATACGGGATGAATGTGATGAGGCCGGAGATCAGGCCGATGAGCAGCCCGAAATTGAGCCCGGTGAGGGTGAGCGCAACCGCGTAAAACGAGCCGAGGATAAGGCACACCGCGGTCTGCCCGCGCAGGAAGCCGGCAATCGCGGCATCGACCTCGCGGGCAAGCGCGCGCACCGTGTCGCGTTGCTGGATCGGAATCCAGCTGTCCACGCTGCGGATCATGCGGTGCCAGTCGTAGATCAGGTAGAAGGCAACCACAGGCGTCACGACAACAAGCGAGAATATCGAGACGAGCGCGCGTCCGCCCGACCACAATGAGCGAAGGAATGTCGTCAACCAGCCGACTCCTTGCGTGACGAGGTCGCTGATCGACTTGTCGGCACTGAAGCCGGCACCCAGCAGCTTCTGCAGCCAGGGCCGGCTCCTGTCGCCAAGAAGCGCCTGCAGGGTGTTCACATAGCCCGGCACGCTGTCGATAAAGGACGACAGCTGCGTGCCCACGATCGGTGCAATCAGCAAGATGATGTAGACAAGCGCAAGTACGACGACGGCGATGATGAACAGTGCCGCTGCCAGACGGTTGACGCCCAGGCGCTCGAGCCGGTCCGCAAGAGGCGTCAACAAATAGGCAATGGCAAGGCCGGCTACAAACGGCAACAGGATTTCACTCAGGAGCCATAGCGCCAGAACCACAATCGCCAGCATCGCGAGCCAGAAAATGACCTGGCGTTCGACAACGGCGCGATCAAGAACGTGCTTGCGGCGCGATCCGGCGCGCGGGCTCACGGTTTCGCCACCGTCGAATTCATATGCCGCACCCATTCAGCCACATAGGCCGCGACCGACAGGAGTGTCAGCACTGCCACCAGGCTCATCAGCACAAGCGTCAGGGTCGGCAGGTTGTAGCCGAAGCCAAGTGTCCCCAGCACCACGCACGCGAACACGATCTGCGCGACGGTGTTGAGCTTTGAAACGAGCAGCGGCTTGACCTTCAGCGGCGAGCCCACAAGCCAGGACAGCATGACCGCGCCGATGATCATGATGTCACGCGAGACCACGAGGATGACCAGCCAGCCCGGAATCAGATTGTTGATGCCAAGCGTGATGTAGATCGACACGATCAACGCCTTGTCGGCAAGCGGATCGAGATAAGCGCCGAGCATGGTGGTCATCTGGAAGCGCTTGGCGAGATAGCCGTCGACCGCGTCGCTTACGCCGGCTGCCAAAAACAATATGAACGCAATCCACATCGCGCCGGATGCGATCGCCCAGACTACGATCGGCACCAGCAAAATGCGTCCCAGCGTAATGAGATTAGGAATACTCAAGGCAATCCCGGCTCGCGCGCGCACCCCGGCGTCAGGTGCCGGAACAGCGTCAGTCCCCCGGGCAGAGTATAACGGCGCCTGGACCATTGCACGACTTGCGATTCCAACGTAGGACCCCGGCGTAACATTTTGTCTGCGCATGATCTTTTCCGGAGTTCCGGGCATCCGAGGTCATGCGTTTGCGAGG
The DNA here is from genome assembly GCA_035701845.1 of Pseudolabrys sp. Taxonomy (GTDB): domain Bacteria; phylum Pseudomonadota; class Alphaproteobacteria; order Rhizobiales; family Xanthobacteraceae; genus Pseudolabrys. The sequence goes on from DASSRJ010000170.1 coordinate 33,795, forward strand.
GCGTATCATGCCAGAAAATCGGCGCGGGCTCACTTACGCGCAGGCCGGTGTTGATATCGATGCCGGCAACCGGATGGTGGAGTTGATCAAGCCCCTGGTGCGGGCAACGGCACGGCCCGGCGCCGATTCCGAGATCGGCGGCTTCGGCGGAATTTTCGATCTCAGGCAGGCAGGGTACCGGGATCCCGTTCTTGTTGCAGCAACGGACGGCGTCGGCACCAAGCTCAAGGTTGCCGTTGAAACCGGCCGGCACGACACCATCGGCATTGATCTGGTCGCGATGAGCGTGAACGACCTGGTCGTGCAAGGCGCCGAGCCCCTGTTCTTCCTTGACTACTACGCGTGCGGAAAGCTCGAGCCCGAGCTCGGCGCCGCCGTTGTCGCCGGTATCAGCATTGGCTGCCGCGAGGCCGGCTGCGCCCTGATCGGCGGCGAAACGGCGGAAATGCCCGGCGTCTATCGGGGCGACGACTACGACCTTGCAGGTTTCGCGGTCGGTGCGGTCGAACGGGACGCCGTGCTGCCGCGTGCCGACATCGCGGAAGGTGACGTCATCATCGGCCTTGGGTCTTCGGGCGTGCACTCCAACGGCTACTCGCTGGTCCGCAAGGTCGTCGAACAAGCCGGAATTGGCTGGAGCGCGCAGGCACCGTTCATGGCCGGCAAAAGCCTGGGTGAATCAATTCTGGCGCCGACCCGGATTTACGTAAAATCATGCCTGGCGGCAATCCGCGGCACAAAGGCGGTGAAGGGGCTGGCGCATATCACCGGCGGCGGATTCCCCGATAATATTCCACGCGTGCTGCCAAAAGGTCTTGGAGCGCGCATCGATCTTGCGGCCGTGCCTGTTCTCCCGGTCTTCAAATGGCTCGCCGGCGCAGGCCGAATTGCGCAGAACGAAATGCTGCGCACATTCAATTGCGGCATCGGAATGGTCGTCGTCGTATCCGCCATGGATGCGGATGCTGTCTCGCGAGAACTCGAGCGCGCCGGGGAAAAGGCGGTGGCGCTCGGCAAGGTCATCAAGACGTCAAGTCATGAGCGTGTCGTGTACGACGGCAAGCTCAATCTCGGGTGAGACATGAGCCGCAAGCGGGTCGCCGTTCTCATCTCCGGCCGCGGCTCCAACATGGCCGCCCTGATCGAAGCCGCGAAGGACAAGACTTATCCCGCGCAAATCGTGCTGGTGATGTCAAATCGTCCGGATGCGGGCGGCCTTCTGGTTGCGCAGGCCAACGGAATTGCCATCGAGGTTGTCGATCATACCGCCTACGGAAAGGACCGCACAGGCTTCGAGCGCGCGCTGCAGACCGTGCTCGAAAAATATCGCATCGACATCGTCTGCCTGGCGGGATTCATGCGGCTGTTGACCGCAGACTTTGTCAGGCAATGGCAGCATCGAATTATCAATATCCACCCCGCTCTGCTGCCCGCATTCAAGGGGCTTGATACCCACAGACGGGCTCTTGAGGCTGGCGTCAAGGTTCATGGCGCAACCGTCCATTTCGTGGTGCCTGAAATGGATTCCGGGCCGATCATCGCACAGGCCGCAGTGAGCGTGCGGCCCGGCGACACCGAAGAGGAACTCGCTGCGCGCGTGCTCAGGGTCGAGCATCAAATCTATCCATTGGCGCTCAGGTTATTGGCCGAGGGGCGTCTGCGTGTCGAGAACGGCCGCTGCCTGATCGACGGCATTCCGGTGCCGGATCCGGCTGGTTTGATTCCGGTACCTTGATGGGGATATTTCGCGCTGCAACAACGCATGGATGTGAATAGCCGCCCCGATCCGGTGTTGTAAAAACACTGCAACCGATGTCGTCGACGGCATCCTCCGTCCCCGACTCGGCTGCTTTAGCTTCCTTTGGGAACTTTCCCATAGTTCAACGTGAAATGTCGCCTAGGATAGCGGTGTTTGTAGTTCGAACACCGGCCAATCGAGGGAGAATGCGCAATGAACGCGCGAGCAGCCAGCGACCCACGCCCAATCATTCCGGCACTAGGTCAGCACTATGGACTTGCATCCGATTTAGCTTACCTGATCATTCGTGTGACGGCAGGCGTGTTTGTCTTCGTGCATGGCTGGGTCAAAGTTACAGCGATGAGCCACGCGGGCCTAACCGGATATTTTGCAAAGCTTGGAATCGAGCCAGCGGGTTTCTGGGCCTATTACATCCCCTTCAACGAGACAGTTGTCGCGCTAATGGTCGCGATCGGCCTGCTGACCCGTCCTGCCGCCCTTCTTTTGGTCATAGAATTCATCGTTCTAATCTTGGTCGTGCATATCCCGCGCGGCTTCGGTGCGGCCGTGAACGGTTGGGAATTTCCATTGTTCTGGCTGCTGGTGTTGATTTCGATTGTGCTACGGGGTGGCGGGCCCTATTCGATTGATCGCCTCATCGGCAAGGAATTCTAACCTCATTCTACATTATGCGACCTCTACAAAAACCTGGCGATCATCGAAACTTGCTTTCCGTGATCGATGCGGGCCCGGACGGTAATGCTGGACAATTGCTTGACGAGGAGTTGACCACCAGATCGGCGGACGCAAATATTGTTCATCGCAACGATCATACCGGGGGGACTACATGGCTAAGGGATCATCGCATCCGTTGCTTTCGCACACCGATGGCATTGCCTCAGGCATGGCCGACATCTTGCTGCTTATTGGGCGAATCCTTATCGCGTGTGTTTTCTTGATGACCGTATGGGGTGGATCTCCGACTGTTCCCTATCTCACCTCCATTAACTTTACGAACCCGGGCATCATGAGCCCGCTGGCGAATATCGCCGAGTGGGTCATCGTCGCTTCGCTCATTCTTGGTGTCGGTACCCGCTACGGTGCTTTGCTCGGCCTCGCCTTTGTCATCATCGCGACGGTGACGGCACACCGTTACTGGGGATATCCGCAGGCCGCCCAACTCGTGCAATACATATTCCTAACGAAAAATCTGGCAATTGCAGGCGGACTGCTCGTGCTGTTCGTGACAGGCGGCGGCCGCTTTAGTGTCGATGAAAAATTAAAGGGCTGACGAAAAGATACGGCGGTTCAATTCGAGAGCCGCCGTATCCAAACTTTGTTGTCGTGGACGGCCGCTCCGCCGTAAGGCGCGATCGAATCCGCGCCGACGAGCGTATTGATGCCGCAGCCGTCGGCATAGGCGGCGTTCGGCCAGATCGATTCCGCAATCAGAACCCCTTGCCGCACGCCATCGAAAACGCGTGCGTGCAGACGCACTTCTCCCCGCTTGTTGCCGAGAACCACATAATCGCCGGTCGAGATCCCGCGCGCCGCAGCGTCGTCGGGATGGATCATCACCGTCGGCCGGCTTTCCTGAGCCAGCGACGTCGGTGTCTCGTTGAAAGTCGAATTGAGGAAGCCGCGCGCCGGCGACGTAGAGAGCCGGAATGGATGCTTTTCATCCGTAACTTCGATCGATGTCCAGTAGTCTGGCAGCCGCGGCATGTCGGCAATCGGCCCGCTCTTGTAAGGGCTGCGAAACGGAACGTTGGGCCAGTCCGGCTTGAACCTGAACTTCCCGTCCGGCCAGGGAAAGCCATCGAGATAATGCGATTCACGGAACGGCGGCTGACAGTCGATCCACTTGTTGGCCTCGATCTCGGCCAGCGTGCCCCGCTTCGACACCTGCAGCATCTGGTCGATGAGTTCGCGCGGGCTCATCACAAAGCCGCGATGCCCGGCACCAAGCCGCTGCGCCAGCCCGCAGATCACCTCGTGATTGTTGCGGCACTCGCCCGGCGGTTCGACCAGTTTCGGTCCGAGAATGAGGTACTGGTGCCCGCCACCGCGGTAGATATCGTCGTGCTCGAGAAATGTCGTTGCCGGCAACACAACGTCCGCGACTTCCGCAGTTTCCGTCATGAACTGCTCGTGCACGCAGACGAAGAGATCTTCGCGCGCAAACCCGCGTTTCACCTGCGTCTGGTCGGGACATACCGATACCGGATTGGTGTTCTGGATGATCATCGCGGTGACCGGAGCACCGCCGTGCAGCGCCTCACGCTCCCCGGTCAGGATTGCCCCGACACGCGATTGATCCAGCATCCGGATCGACCGATCCCAGGCGTCAAGACCCTCGATCAACGTCTTGTCGAGCCTGAAAATGTCGGCGCTGATATGGAAGGCGCCACCGCCCTCGTATTGCCAGGCGCCCGTCACCGCCGGAATGCAACTCGCCGCGTGCATGTTCACCGGGCCATTGCGCGAGCGCGAAAAGCCGTAACCAAGACGGAAAAACGCACGCTTGCGTTCTCCGATCAGCCGCGCAAATTCCTCGATTGTCTCCACAGGGGCACCGGTGATTGCAGCGGCCCATTGCGGATCGCGCGAGCGCAGATGCGCTTCGAGCTCGCGTGGAGCATCGGTATATTTTTCGAGATAGCCCCAGTCGGCTCTGCCGTCACGGAACAGGCAATGCATGACCGCGCAAGCGAGCGCGCCATCGGTGCCCGGCTTGATAAGCACAGGCAGGTCGGCCTGCTCCATCGTTCCGTTCATGTAGATGTCAACAGCCGCAATCTTGGCGCCCCGCTCTTTCCGCGCGCGCACCGCATGGGTCATGACATTGATCTGCGTGTTCACCGCGTTGGTGCCCCAGATGATCACCAAATCCGATTTCGCCATCTCGCGCGGATCAACGCCGGCGATGCGTCCGATTCCGGCGGCGTAGCCGGCATAAGCGGGGTTGACGCAGATGGTCGAGTGAAATCCGGAGTATTTCTTGACATGGCGCAGGCGATTGATGCCGTCGCGCATCACCAGGCCCATCGTGCCTGCGTAGTAGTAGGGCCAGACGCTTTCCGCGCCATAGCGGCGCTCGGCTTCGATGAATTTCTCGGCCACAAGATCGAGCGCGTCGTCCCACGAGATACGTTCGAATTTTCCCGAACCCTTGGCGCCGGTACGGCGCAGCGGGTGCAGCAGGCGCCCGGCATGATGCTCGCGTTCGGCGTAGCGCGCGACCTTGGCGCAGATCACGCCGGCCGTATAGTCGTTGTCTTCTGAGCCGCGCACGCGTCCGATCGTGCGCTCGTCGAGAATCTCCACCTCCAGCGCGCAGGTCGACGGGCAATCATGCGGACAGGCCGAGTGGCCGATCCGCACCGCCTTCGCGAGCTGTACCGATTGGTTCATGGCTCCGCAGTATAGCCGATTGCGGGCTAGGATTCGCTCTCCGGCTGAAGCCTGGAACGGCGCCACAAGCCGCCGACCAGAAGCACCAGGGCGGCGCCCACCGCGGCCGCGCCGATTTCGACCTTGTGCGCCGTCGCAGCCCCGTACTGGCTGGTCAGCCAGTTCGCGATCACCGGATCGGTAGCGATGACTTCGCCCACAATCCAGCCGAGCAAAGCGGCGCCGGCCCAAACCAGGATCGGGAACCGATCGAGAAGAGACATGATCAGCGCGGCTCCTGCCACGATCAGGGGAATGCTGATTCCCAGGCCAATGACGAGCAGCGCCATGTTGCCGCCTGCCGCGGCGGCGATCGCAATCACGTTATCAAGGCTCATAATGATATCGGCAATCGCAACGATACGGACCGCACGCCAGAGGTGCTCGGCTGCTTCGGCCTCGCTCTCGTCCGGATCATCCGGAACGAGCAATTTCGCCGCTATGTAGAACAACGCGAGGCCACCGACGATCTTGAGGTAGGGGAGCAGCATCAGCGAGGCGACGACACCGGTGAAGATCACCCGCAGCCCGACGGCAACACCGGCGCCAAGGATCATGCCCCAGATCCGCTGGCGGTGCGGCAAGCCGCGGCACGCCATCGCGATGACGACCGCGTTGTCGCCCGACAGCAGAATGTTGATCCACATGATCTTGGCGAGCGCGATCCAGAACTCGGTATGACCTATGTCGTTCCAGCCGGAGCTGACCAGCGCCCACCAGCTCGCAGGATCCATAAACTGTGACATCGAGCCCACTTGCCTCTCCTCCCCTGCACCGCGTTCTGATGCTCGCGGTTTGTCCCGGTATTCGGCAAGGACCGGTACCGCCCTTGCGATTACGCGCTGCCTCTATCCGACGATTTCGTTGTCCGAAAAGAATTGTGCAATTTCCCGTACCGCGGTGTCAGGAGCATCCGAGCCGTGCACCGAGTTTTCACCGATTGACCTTGCGTGGATTTTACGGATCGTCCCGTCAGCCGCCTTTGCCGGATCGGTGGCGCCCATGACTTCGCGATACCGCGCAATGGCGTTCTCGCCTTCAAGAACCTGCACGACGACGGGACCCGAGATCATGAATTCGACGAGCTCGCGAAAGAACGGCCGCTCGCGATGCACCGCATAGAATTTCTCCGCCTGCTCGCGCGAAATGCGCACGCGCTTCTGCGCCACAATTCGCAATCCGGCCTTTTCGATGATGGCGTTGATCGCGCCGGTCAAATTACGTTCGGTCGCATCGGGCTTCAGAATCGAAAAAGTACGCTCTACAGCCATCCTACTGTCCTTCACTGGAATTAATCGGTGAGTTTAAGGGGTTTCATTTGGCGAGACCGGATCGCGCGGCTTATACCGGGGGGCATTTCAGGCGGCAAGATCAGCCCGCAACGGCGGCAGACTTCGCGCAGGAGACAGAAAATGCTGGCCCATTACCGGATGTTCGCCGGGTACAATGCCTGGTGCAATGAGCGGCTCTACGCGGCTGCCGCGCAGATTCCAGATGCCGCATACCGGGCCGATCGGGGAGCTTATTTCCGGTCCCTTCACGGCACACTCAATCATTTGCTTGTGGGTGACCGCATCTGGATGCGGCGTTTTACCGCCCAGGGCGAAGTCTCGCCCGGTCTCGATGCCATCCTTTACGACGATTTTTCCCGGTTGCGCGCAGCGCGCCGCTCCGAGGATGCACGGATCAGCGATTACGTCGGACGTCTGAACGAGAGTGATCTCTCAAAACCCATCCGATATCGGACCTTCGTTAATCCCCAGGACATAGAACAGATACTCGCGCCGGCGCTCGATCATTTCTTCAATCATCAGACCCATCATCGCGGCCAGGCCCACGCGCTGGTCAGCGGAATATTGGGCAATGACAGAACGCCAAGTTTTGATTTGATCATCTACCAGCGCGAGACCGGCGAAGGAGGCCTGCGAACAGTCGGCTGATGCGCCTTACTGGACGTAGCTGCGCTCGAAATTCTGACTCGCGGTCTTGGGCGCGCCGGATTTTTTCTTTGGCGTCTTCTTGGCCGGAGCGCCGGCGGGCTTTGGCTGCTCGGGCGCGCGGTCGATGACCTTAAGCCTGCCGTCGGCAAATGTGTAAATTCCGGGCCAAGGTCCACTGAGAAAAGTCAGCACCGCCCGGCGCTCGCCTTTGTCGCCGGCGCTGATCGCTACGTTGGTCGGAACGCCCGCCCGTTGCACGGTCTGGCATTCCGTCATGCCGAGCGCGATACCGCCCGCAACCTGGGGCATCGTCGGCTCGGGCTTCTCAAGGCTTGGCCCAGCACCAGTCGAAGTACGCGCCGGCGCCGCTGCGCCGGCAAGATCCCCGGCAACCGAGCCGACGTCACGGTCGGCACTCGCAGGCGCTTCGGATTGAGCCGGCGCGGACTCTGCTGCTTGCGCGGTCGCGGCTGGCGGCGGCGCGCACCGGCCATCGGCACCCACCAGGTCTTCCGGGCCCACCGGACCGTGCGGACCGAGGCTGACCTTTGACGTGCTGGGACGCGCCCAAGCGGGCTTGCTGAAGACATCCGCCGGCTTGAACAATCCGCCTTCGTTCTGATCATCCAAAATATGCGTCGTATTCTTGCAGCCGCCGACGAGGAGTACGGCACTGCAGACGAGTGCAAAACTGACGGAAACGCGGTGACGCGGCAAACTTCCGATCCCGGCTGACTTATCTGCTTGTCCCTTAAAACGTATTTTGCGTCATCACAATGGCGCGCGGCAAGCCCGTGTCGTTCAAAGGATTACCTGAGATCGGCCATTGGCGGATCGTGCATTGGCCGACCGCCCGGAGCCGGAACCTCAACGCGCTTCCTTGCTTCAGCTCTTTTTTGTCCAGCGCCCGCGTTCGTCCGCTTGCCAATAGGTTGCCTCAAAACCTTTCGCCCTGACATCGGACCAGTGCGCACGTGCCGCAGCCACAGCTTCCTCGTCGTCACCATCGAACACCAGCACGATCCGCTGATACCGTTCGACGTCAGCGGGCAACGGTGCGCGATCGACAAGGAAACGTACGGTCGCACCATTTGGATTGCCGTCATTGGAGGTGAGCAGGACCGGTTGCTGTGCCGCCTCGGATTCGCGCCATGTGCCGTGCGGGAGAAAGCCATCGTCGCGGTAAGTCCACAAATGCGCGTCAAGTGCTTCGATGCGCTCGTCGGTGGAACCCTGCACCACAACTTTCCAGCCCCGTTCCAGCGATTTCTCGAGCAGCGCAGGCAACACGTTTTCGAGTTTCTGCCCCTGCATATGATAAAATAAGATCTCGGTCATGGGAGTGGATGCCACTGTCGCTATTTTTCGTAGTGATCCGCAACAAGCCGATCGAGAAGCCGCACCCCCCAACCGGAACCCCAGCTTTTGTTGATATCGGTCTGCCGCGAGTCGAACCCTGTTCCCGCAATGTCCAGGTGAGCCCATGGAATTTTGTCGTCAACGAAGCGCTTGATGAATTGCGCGGCCGTGATCGCACCACCCCAACGGCTTCCACCCGTATTCTTCATGTCTGCGAACTTGGAATCGATCATCTTGTCGTACTCGGGAGCAAGCGGCATGCGCCAGACCAGCTCTCCCGTCTCATTCCCTGCTTTGGTCAGGCGCTCGGCAAGCTGATCGTTGTTCGAAAACATGCCGGCGTATTCCTGTCCGAGCGCAACCATGATTGCGCCCGTCAGGGTTGCCAGATCCACTATGAATTTCGGCTTGAAGCGCTGCGCCGCGTACCAGATCACGTCCGCAAGAACGAGCCGACCCTCCGCATCCGTATTGATAATCTCGATCGTCTGTCCCGACATTGATTTGACGATGTCGCCGGGGCGCTGCGCATTGCCATCCGGCATGTTCTCGACCAGACCAATGAGCCCGACGGCATTTACCCGCGCCTTGCGTGCCGCGAGCGCATGCATCAGCCCGACGACGCAGGCCGCGCCAGCCATATCGCCCTTCATGTCCTCCATGCCGGAAGCCGGCTTGATCGAGATACCTCCGGTATCGAAGCAGACGCCTTTGCCGATGAATGCGGCGGGAGCCTCCCCCGCTCTTCCGCCGTTCCAACGCATCACCACGACGCGGCTTTCGCGCGCCGAACCCTGGCCGACACCGAGAAGAGCGTTCATGCCGAGTTTCTTCATCGCCCTGGCATCAAGGACTTCGACTGCGACACGAAGTTTTTTCAATGCCCCCGCTCGGCGCGCGAATTCTTCCGGGTGAAGGACGTTGGCGGGCTCGTTGACCAAATCACGGGCCAGGACGACGCCGTCGGAAATTGCCGTGCGCGGCGCATCCGCTTTGCGCACGGCGGCGATATCACCGACAGCGATGGTGACGTTCCGAACGTCGGGCGGCTTTTCGTCTTCCTTGCGTTTGGTCTTGTAGCGATCGAAGGCGTAGGCGCGCAGGCGCACCCCCTGCGCCAGATCTGCCGCCTGCTCCGCCCGCATGGCGCCGCCCGGCAGTTCGGCGAAGATGCTGGCGTCGGCGGTCGAATTCGGCAGCCTGCCGACCGCAAGACCCCCGAGCCGGATAAAGTCCTTTGGCGAGAGGTCGGCGACCTTCCCGACGCCGATCACGACCAGACGCGACGCCTTGAGCCCGGCCGGCATCACGAGGTCCAAGGTTGAGCTTTTTTTCCCTTTAAACCCTTCTGACCTCGCAGCGCTCGCCACCATTTCGGTGACCCCGCCGAGCACCTTGCGGGTCGCTGGGCCGAATCTCAGGCCATCATCGCAAAACACCACGAACGCGCCCCTTGCGGGAGCCGTAAAGGGGCCAAAGCCAAGCTTCAGAACGTTGGGCATCGAAAAAAGGTCCTTTTAGGCAGGGGCGCAGTCGGCGGGAGCGTGTTTGGTCCATATGGCGCCGACGCCGGGTCCCTGCAAAGCCTAATTGCCCGGCTTTCAGCGTTTTCCTCACGGATCCGGTCGGTTTGGCGGCAAAAACATCAGCAATTTACGGTATTTAAATACCAACCCGGTCAGTGGCCGAACACGCTTCTCCCCCGTCTACGGCAGCCGCAGCTTTTACGTTTTGTTGTGCATGTTCAACGGCTTTGCCTTTGCCCGGCCATTTTGTCAGGCGATCAAGGTAAGTCTGACGGCGTGACTTTTAAGCTGAAGACATGGCGCCTGGTGGGGGAACCATGCGCGGGGTCCGGTTCATGCCGGATCAGGGGACGATGCTGCGGATGGGGTCCATCAACGAATACATTTTGCGCACTACGCTTGGTGCGTTCCTGATCGTGCTGGTCAGCCTGACCGCTGTGATCTGGGTGACGCAGGCGTTGCGCGACATCGACATCATGACGAGCCAGGGGCAGACCATTCTTGTCTTCGTCGGCATCACCGGCCTGATCATACCCCTGCTGATTCTGGTGATTGCGCCCATCGCGTTGCTGATCGCGGTCGCGCATGTGCTCAACAAACTGTCCAACGATTCAGAAATCATCGTCATGAACGCGGCAGGCATGTCGCCTTGGGTTTTGTTCCGCGCGTTCATCGCGGCCGCCCTGGTCGTGTCGCTGCTCGTCGGCGCGATCAGCGCCTATTTCGCCCCAAAGGGCCTTCGCATGCTGCGCGACTGGCTGACCGAAGTTCGCGCCAACGTCGTCAGCAGCATCGTTCAACCCGGGCGCTTTACGACGATCGAAAACGGCGTGACCATTCACATCCGAGAGCGGCGTCCGAACGGCCAACTGGCCGGAATATTTCTGGACGATCGACGCAATCCGAACGAGCGCATTACCGTCCTTTCGGAAATCGGCGAACTGCTCGAGAATGAAAGCGGCACATACCTGGTCCTTCAAAAGGGTATCGTCCAGCGGCAGGAGACCGGCCAGCGCGATCCCGCGATGGTCGTCTTCGATCGCTACGCTTTCGATCTATCGCAATTCGCCGGAGGCGCGCAGTCCGCCAAATACTCGATCCGCGAGCGTTATCTCTGGCAACTGTTGTTTCCTGACCCGAAGGACCAGTTCTACATCGAGCAGCCCGGCCAGTTCAGGGCCGAATTGCACGACCGGCTGATGGCGCCGCTTTACCCGCTTGCATTCGTTGTCATCGCTTATGCCTATCTCGGCGCTCCCCGTACGACCCGCCAGAGCCGTACATTGTCGATGCTTGGCGCAATCGGCGGCGTTGCCCTGCTGCGCTTGATCGGATTCGCCTCGACCGTCTTTGGCGCCACTATCCCCTGGGTGCTCGCGCTGCAGTATCTGACTTTGGCCGCTGCAATCGGTGCTGGCCTGTACGTCATACGCCGCGGTGTGATCATTGAACCTCCTGTCCTCATCTCCGATTGGCTCGCCGCGCTCACCGAGCGTCTGGGCCGACGTTTCGTTGCACCGTGATGTGACCCTATGCCGATCATCGCCGGAACACTTGCACGGTACTTCGGGCTGCGATTTGTCAACGCAGTGTTGGTGGTCTTCGTCGGCATCTTCGCACTGGTCGCATTGATCGATTACATCGAGTTGATGCGGCGTGCCGGTGATATTCCAAACGTATCGGCTGCACTTGTCGCGAAGACCTCGTTATATCGCGTACCACAAGTGGTCGAACGCATCCTGCCGTTCTGCGTGCTGATCGGTGCCATGTCCTGCTATCTCAACTTGTCCCGACGGCTTGAGCTGGTGGTTGCCCGGTCAGCCGGAATGTCCGCGTGGCAGTTCGTCATGCCGGCCGTCGTGACCGCATTCGTGTTCGGTGTCATTGCCACCGCCGTCTACAATCCAATATCGGCCACTTTGCAGGAGCGCTCGAAGCGCTTCGAGGCTGAACTTTTCGGGCAGACGGCAACAGCGCTCGGCCGGAGCGGCGGCACCTTCTGGATGAATCAGCGTACTGACGAAGGGCAGGCCATCATCAACGCAGCTGGTAGCCGCGACCAGGGTATCAATCTCAACGGAGTGTCGATTTATGTGTTTGACACCGACGGTCGTTTCAAACAGCGGATCGAAGCGCGCGCCGCCGTTCTGATCCCTGGCGCATGGATCCTGCGAGACACCCGCATCTATGGGCTCGGCACCGTCCCCACCACCGAACCGGAATACCGGCTCAAGACCAGCCTGACCCCCGAGCAAGTCCGGGAAAGTTTTGCTACTCCCGAAACCGTCCCGTTCTGGGATCTGCCCGTGTATATTCAGATTGCCGAGCACGCGGGACTCGTGGCCGCAGGCTATAGGTTGCAGTTTCAAAAGCTTTTGGCGCGGCCATTTTTGCTTGCAGCGATGGTACTTCTTGCAGCTGCTGTAAGTCTACGCTTCTTCCGCTTCGGCGGAATCCAGAAGATGGTTTTAAGTGGCATAGCTGCCGGGTTTCTGCTTTACGTTTTATCGAAAGTAACTGAAGATTTGAGCAAGGCTGAGCTGATGCACCCTGTAACAGCAGCTTGGCTGCCCGTGATCGTTGGCGGCGTCACGGGGTTTGTCGCGTTGTTGTACCAGGAGGACGGGTGATGGCGGGGCTTTTTAGCGCTCGTCCATCAGGGCCGCGGCTGTATTGCCGTGGCCTGACAATGCTTGCAGCCGTCCTCGGCCTGTTGGCCTTCGACGGACTGGTTGCGTCTGCGCCTGCGCAGGAGCTGCAATTTCCGCAGCGGCCGCCCCCGCCCAAAAAATCCAAGATTGCGCTGGAGCGGGAAAAATCCGGGCAAAAGCAGATGCTCGTCCAGGCCAGCGAGGTCGACTACGACTACACGAACAACCGCGTTGCTGCCGTTGGCAACGTGCAGATCTATTATGGCGGATCAACTCTCGAAGCGAACCGCGTCGTCTATGATCAGAAGACCAAACGGCTTCATGCGGAGGGCAACGTCAGGCTCACGGAGGAGGACGGCAAGGTCACCTATGGCGAGATCATGGATCTGTCCGACGACTACCGGGACGGATTTGTTGATTCGCTCCGCCTGGACGCTCCCGATCAGACACGCATGGCCGCCGCGCGCGCCGAACGTTCGAGCGGCAATTTCACCGTGTTTCATAACGGCGTCTATACGGCCTGCGCGCCGTGCAAGGACGATCCGAAGAAGCCGCCTCTGTGGCAGGTAAAGGCCGCCCGTATCATTCACGATCAGACCGAAAAAATGATCTATTTCGAGGACGCGCGGCTCGAGTTTTTCGGTCGGCCCCTTGCGTGGCTGCCTTACTTCTCGGCACCGGATCCGACCGTCAAGCGCAAGACCGGATTTCTCATGCCGTCGTTCGGATCGAGCTCTGTTTACGGCGGAGCGATCGAGGTCCCCTACTATTGGGCGTTGGCACCGGACTACGATGCGACATTCGCGCCAATGATCACGACGAAACAGGGACCGTTGCTGCAAGGCGAATTTCGCCAACGTCTGATCAACGGCGCTTACTCAATTCGTGCCGCAGGAATTTACCAGCTCGACAAGGACTATTTTATTCGTAGCGATGGCAGCACGACGCCCGGCTATCGCGATTTTCGCGGAAGCCTGGAAAGCTCGGGCTTGTTCGCGCTCAACAATAAATGGGTGTGGGGCTGGGACGGGGTGCTGTTGTCCGACAAAACGTTTTTTCAGGATTACAACCCGCGCCTGTCGAGATACCGGACGACTGATCCATTCCAGAATCCCTATAGCGAGGCGATTTCACAGGCCTTTCTCACCGGCAAGGGTAACCGCAGCTATTTTGAAGCGCGATCCATTTATTACTTCGGCTTCTCCGAGGCCGACGTGCAAAGCCAGATCCCCATCATTCACCCGGTGATCGACTATAATTATACGTTTGATCGTCCGATCCTTGGCGGCGAGCTTGGCTACCGGTTAAACTTCACCAGTCTCACGCGCCAGGATGCCAACTTCGATGCGATAACCCAGAGCGCTCTCAACAACGGGACCTGCACACAGACTGCGGACCCCGCGATAAAAACATCGACGAGCTGCCTGCTGCGCGGCGTTCCCGGCACCTACACCCGCTTCTCGGCAGAGACACAATGGCGACGGAGGATTACCGACCAGTTTGGTCAGGTGTTCACGCCATTTGCGTCGGTAAGGGTCGATGCAGGATCGATGCAAATCAAGGACCAGCCCGGTGTTGCCAACTACATTCAGACCGGCGATGACAATCTCGTGCGCGCGATGCCGACCGTCGGAGTCGAGTACCGGTATCCGTTCATCAATATTCAGTCATGGGGTACGCAAACGATCGAACCGATCGCGCAGGTGATCGTTCGCCCGAACGAGCAGCAGATTGGCCGATGGCCGACCGAAGATGCGCAAAGCCTGGTGTTCGACGACAGCAACCTGTTCCGCGTCGACAAGTTTTCCGGCTGGGATCGCGTCGAAGGCGGCAGCCGCGCAAACTACGGCATGCAGTACACCGCCCAGATCAATCAAGGTGGATTTGTCAACGTGCTCTTCGGCCAGTCGTACAATCTGTTCGGGCAAAATTCGTTTGCGCTCGGCGGCACGACCAACACGGGCCTCGACAGCGGTCTTGATACAACGAAATCCGACTATGTGGCGCGGATGTCCTATCAGCCGAACAGCACTTACATGTTCACCTCGCGGTTCCGCTTCAACAACGATACTTTCGAGGTCCAGCGAACCGAACTCGAGGGCCGCGTCAATTTCGATCGATGGTCAGGAGCTTTGCTTTACGGCAATTACGCCGCCCAACCAGCGCTTGGATTTCTCGATCGTCGACAGGGCATCCTGGGAACAGGCCAGGTCAAGCTTGATGCCAACTGGATCTTGCTGGGATCGGCGCGCTACGACATTAATGCAGGGAAATTCGATCAAACGCGCGTTGGGGTCGGCTATGTTGACGATTGTCTGATCCTGGGTCTGAACTACATTACCAACTACACCTATAGCGGAAACGTGCAGGCCAATCATACGGTCATGCTGCAACTCAGTCTGCGCACGCTCGGTGGCACGTCGGTTGGCCAGCCGGTTGGTCGGCCGGCCTCAAATTAGATACCCGCGCCAGGGCTCGGAGCCGGTACATCTCGATGCTGAAGGTGTCGATGAAGCGATATCAGTGGTTTCTCGGCGCGATGATCGCCATTGCCCTTGCTTGCCCTGCCGCCGCGCAGGTCGTCGTCATAGCCAATGGCTCCCCCATAACCGAGTATGACATTCAACAACGCATGAAGCTCGATGCGAGCGCCACGCACAAAACTGCGACCCGTCAACAGATTATCGACGATCTGATTGACGACCGTCTCAAGATTTCAAAGGCGAAGGTTTACGGCCTCGAAGTTGACGACTATGAAGTGAGCCGTGCGTTCGAAGGCATGGCGACCAGACAGCACATCACTGTTCAACAATTCTCTCAGGTCCTTGAACGCGCCGGTATTTCCCCGAATACAGTCAAGGCGCGGATCCGCGCCGAATTGACCTGGCAGCAACTGATCCGCGGTAAGTTCGGCTCGTCATTGCAGGTCGGCGACAGCGATGTCGCCAATGCTCTGAAGAGCCGCAACGAAAGCGAGGCGCCGGCTGTCGGCTACATCTACACGCTTTATCCGGTGACCATTGTGGTTCCGCGAGGCTCAAATGAAGCTACGATAGCGGCCAAGCGCAGCATTGCGGACAATCTGCGGTCCCGATTCGTGTCCTGCAACGAAGGCCTCGCTACGGCCCGCGCCTTGCGGGATGTAGCCGTTCGGGAGCCGATTACGCGCAGCTCGGCGGACCTGAGCGCCCAGCTGCGTGAAATTCTGGGAAACATCGAGGTAGGACACCTGACCGCTCCGGAAGTGACCCCACAGGGGCTGCAGATGTTCGCTGTCTGCAACAAGAAGGAAACGACAGCTGAATCTCCGCTCCGGCGCGAGGTGCGGGAGCAGCTTTACACCAAGCGCTTCGAAGCCGAGTCGAAAAGATTTCTCGATGAAATTCGCAAGTCGGCGATGATCGAATACAAGAACAAGAAATGAGCGGACCGGGCGGTCTTCCACTGGTGCTGACGCTGGGCGAGCCCGCAGGCATCGGCCCTGACCTGACAATCGGGATTTGGCGACGCCGCGAGAAGTTCCGGCTGCCGCCCTTCTATCTTGTCGGGGATCCGGACTTTGTCCGTCATCGCGCGCGCCAGCTCGGATCCGAGATCGCGTTGAGCGTCGGAACTCCCGCACAGGCGGCGGAAGTCTTTTCCCGTGCTTTGCCAATCGTACCGCTTGAAATGTCTGTGACGGCCGCGCCAGGAAAGCCGGACGAATCCAGCGCGCCCGCCGCCATTGCCTCGATCCGGCACGCTGTCTCCGACGTCCTTGCGGGTCATGCCGCGGGGATCGTGACCAATCCGGTCGCAAAGAACGTGCTTTATCGATCAGGTTTCGCCGAGCCGGGGCATACGGAATTTCTTGCCAAACTTGCGCAGGAAGCGACCGGGAAAAGCGGCCGCCCGGTGATGATGCTTTGGTCGCCCGAGCTTGCCGTCGTGCCGGTAACGATCCATTTGCCGCTCAAGGACGTTGTTTCAAAACTAACCTGCGAATTGGTGGTCGAGACTGGGCGCATCGTCGCACACGATCTTACCAGGCGTTTCGGCATCCTGCGTCCGCGTCTCGCCGTCGCCGGACTCAACCCGCATGCCGGCGAAGATGGTGCACTTGGCGAGGAAGATGCCGCAATCGTCGCGCCGGCCGTCGAACGGCTGCGCGATGAAGGGATCGATGCCATCGGTCCTCTTCCCGCCGACACGCTGTTTCACGAGCAGGCACGCGCGACTTACGACGTTGCTTTGTGCATGTATCACGATCAGGCGTTGATCCCCATCAAGACCCTCGCGTTCGATCATGCCGTCAACGTCACGCTTGGCCTGCCGTTCGTGCGCACGTCGCCTGACCACGGCACCGCCTTCGATATTGCGGGCAAAGGCACCGCAGACCCTTCCAGCCTGGTCGCTGCGATCTCGCTTGCCGCACGTCTCTCGGCAACCGCACCGGCTTTGGTTCCGGCAAAATAATGACACAACTCGACGACCTGCCGCCGCTGCGGGAGGTCATCCGCAGGCATCGCCTGACTCCCAAAAAGTCTCTTGGCCAGAATTTCCTGTTCGATCTCAACCTGACCGCCCGTATCGCCCGCGCAGCCGAACCGCTCGAAAACATCACCATAGTCGAGGTTGGTCCCGGGCCGGGCGGCCTCACGCGCGCGCTTCTGGCGCTTGGAGCCCGGCGTGTTATTGCGATCGAACGCGACCCGCGCGCAATCGATGCGCTCGCCGAGATCAGCGCGCGGTATCCCGGACGCCTCGACATCGTTGCGGGTGATGCACTCGAGATCGACCCGCGCGACCAGCTTGGTCCCGAACGAGCCCGCGTCGTTGCAAACCTTCCCTACAATGTTGCTACACCTCTTCTTGTCGGCTGGCTTACTGCAGAACCGTGGCCGCCGTGGTATGATTCCCTTGTCCTGATGTTCCAACGGGAAGTCGCGGAGCGCATCGTCGCTGCGCCCGGCGGCAAATCCTATGGCCGCCTTTCAGTGCTTGCAGGATGGCGCACCGAGGCGAAGATCCTTTTTGACGTGGCGCGCTCGGCTTTCGTGCCCCCGCCGAAGGTCACTTCGTCGGTGGTACGGCTGACCCCGAAGCAAGTGCCGGCGCAATGCAGTGCAGTAGCGCTGCAACGGGTAACCGAGGCGGCCTTCGGCCAGCGGCGGAAGATGCTGCGACAAAGCCTGAAGACTTTGGGTATCGATGCGAACGCTCTGCTGGAGCTGGCGGGAATTGATCCGACCGCACGGGCCGAAGAGATTCCGGTCGACGGCTTCGTCGCTATGGCCAATATTTTTGCCGGGCACGCCCATGCCGTGTCGTCCTGACGATTTAGAGCTTTGCCTGCAGGCCACGGACGAAGTCTGACAGCCCCGGTTGACGTTCGCGCTTGAGCCGCTCCGCCGCCAGGATCGCCGTCACATCGGCAAAAGCAAGCTCCAGATCTCGATTGACAACGACGTAATCGTACTCAGCCCAATGGCTCATTTCATCGGCGGCCTTGGCCATCCGGCGATGGATCGTTTCATAGTCGTCCTGCGCGCGCGCGTGCAGGCGGCGCTCCAGTTCGGGAATCGAAGGTGGCAGCACAAAGACGCTGACCAGATCCATTCGCGCCTTTTCGCGCAGCTGTTGCGTGCCCTGCCAATCGATGTCGAACAACACGTCGCGTCCGCCGACCAATGCATCCATGACCGGCTTCGTCGGTGTGCCGTAATAGTTGTCAAAGACTTCGGCCCACTCGAGCAGCTCATTTTTGTCTACAAGCGCATCAAATTGCCGCCGATCGATAAAGTGATAGTCCCGTCCGTCTTTTTCACCAGGACGCTTCTTTCGTGTCGTCACCGATACGGACAACATGACGTTCTTGTCCCGATCGAGCAGCTTGCGCGACAACGTGGTCTTGCCTGCTCCCGAAGGAGAAGAGAGAACAAGCATCAGGCCGCGCCGGGCAACCTTCTCTCCCTTTTCCCGGCCTGCCATCGCGTGGTTACTCCAGGTTCTGCACCTGCTCGCGGAATTGCTCGACGACGCCCTTGAGTTCAAGGCCGATATTCGTGAGTTCGAGATCATTGGCCTTGGCGGTCAGCGTATTCGATTCGCGATGCAATTCCTGCGCCAGAAAGTCGAGCTTGCGTCCGATCGCACCGCCGTTCGCCAGCAGCTTCTTCGCCTGCGCGATATGCGAGACAAGACGATCGAGCTCCTCGCGGATATCGGATTTGGCGGCAAGCAGGACGGCCTCCTGGTAGAGCCGATCCGAATCAAAACGCTCGGAGGCCTGGAGCAACGTCGATACTTGTTCGGCAAGGCGCGCCTTGATCGCTTCCGGCTTGCGCCCCGGGGCGTTCTCCGCTTGTGCGGAGAGCGACGCAATTTCATCAAGCCGCTTCGATAACAGTCCTCCCAGTGTCTTGCCTTCCGCCCGCCGCATGTTGAGCAAAGCCGTCAATGCCTCTTCAAAGCCGGAGACAATCGCCGCCTCGGCGGCACGATGCTCCTCCTCGCTCTCATCATCTTCCGCGACCTCGATGACACCCTTGAGCGACAAGATGCCGTCGAGAGTCGGCGGTGCTGCCTGGACCTGCTCCGAAAGGCCCTTGAGCGCCGAAAGGACCGCACCGAGGACAGGCTCATTCACCTTCACGGTCGGTTGTGTGCCTTTGCGTTCAACGGTGAGGTTGGCGTAGACGGTGCCCCGCGAGAGCTTTTCGGCGCCGCGGGTGCGCGACGGCAATTCCACCGCGTCCCACCCCGCCGGAAGGCGAAAACGCAGGTCGAGACCTTTGGCGTTTACAGATTTGATCTCCCACGCCCACGCGTAAGCGCCGGCTACGCCATGACTTCGAGCGAAACCGGTCATGCTCGACAAAGCCATGGCTCAGGGTCTCGCGTTGATACTTTCTCGAAGGTGTGGCGACCTTAGCCGCGGCAACCACGCGTCACAAGGGCGAGCAGATCACTGCCTGCCGCTCTGGTTGCCGTTTGCATGCTCTATGCCCCGCAACCGCGCAACGTTCTTCTGGTGTTCGGCATAATTGTCCGAGAACAAGTGGCCGCCGCTGCCGTCGGCGACGAAATAAATTTCCTTGGTGCGCGCCGGATTTGCCGCAGCTTCCAATGAAGCCCGTCCTGGATTGGCGATCGGTCCTGGCGGCAGGCCGTCGATGACATAGGTGTTGTAGGGCGTTGGTTGCTCGATTTCGTTCTTCTGAATTGGGCGGCCGAGCGAGCCCTTTCCGCCCGTCAAACCGTAGATGATCGTCGGGTCCGATTGCAGTCGCATTCTGGCTTTGAGGCGATTCACAAACACCGCGGCCACCCGTGTTCGCTCGTCAGGTCGCCCGGTTTCCTTTTCCACAATCGATGCAAGCGTTACCAGTTGCTCCGGCGTCTTGACAGGCAGATCCGGCATCCGGTGATCCCAGACGTCCTGCAGCACACGCCGATGCGCTTGCTGCATACGCTGGATAATCTGCTCGCGCGTCATTCCCCTGGTGAACCGGTACGTTTCCGGCAGCAGAGTCCCCTCGCGCGGGATCTCTTTGATTTGTCCCGTCAGCGCAGTGTTCTCGAGAAGCCGTGCAACAATTTGCTCCGACGTCAGCCCCTCAGGGACAGTGAAAGCATGCTGCACCACTTTGCCATCAATGATCGTGTCGACGACGTCGGCGATGCTCGCATGTTTGCTGAACTGATATTCACCGTATTTGAGCTCGCCGCGCGCCTTGAGGGCGATGACTCCACCCATGAAAATATAGGGTTGGTCGATCACTCCCTCGCGCTGCAGTACGTCGGCAATGTCGCGGATTCCCAGCCCGCGCGGAATATTGACCACCTTGTCGTCGGCGAGCGGCCCCGCGGCTTCGAAGCGCTGCTTTCCAAAAAACAGCGCGGCACCGACCGCAACCGAAATCACGATCAAAACTGTAAAGATTGCATTCCCGACCACGATGACCGGATGCCGGGCACGGCTGGAGCGGCGGCTCGGCATTGGCACACGTTCCGGCTCGAGCGCGGCGCGCGGGCTACGCGGCACTGCCGGCTTTGCAGCCGACAAGCCATTCCCACTCCCTCCCGGCGGCAAACTGGAATTCACCTCGTCCGCTCCATCAGTCATCACCGTTCTGCCACGCCGACGAAGCACCAACGCATGCCGCACGTTAGAAAAAATTATGGCGAAAGCGGGGGGACCCTGTCGATGCCTTTTTTAGTTCGTATACCGGCGGAAAATCAGGGAGGCATTTGTTCCGCCGAAACCAAACGAATTCGACAGCGCCGTGTCGACCTCCCGCTTGCGCATCTGGTGGGGCACCAAATCGATCGGGGTATCGACCGAGGGATTGTCGAGATTGATCGTCGGCGGGGCAACCCCATCACGGATCGCGAGGATCGAGAAAATTGCTTCAACCGCACCCGCAGCACCGAGCAGATGGCCGATACATGATTTGGTCGAAGACATCGACATGCGGCCGGCTGTATTGCCAACCAGTTTTTGCACTGCACCGAGCTCGATTTCGTCGCCCAGCGGCGTCGAGGTGCCATGGGCATTGATGTAGTCGATGTCGCCCGCGGAGATGCCGGCGCGGCGGATCGCCGCGCCCATGCAGCGCAGCGCGCCATCGCCGTCCGGGGCCGGCGCCGTGATGTGGTAGGCATCGCCGGACAGCCCATAGCCAATCAGCTCCGCGTAGATCCTGGCACCCCGCGCTTTCGCGTGCTCGAGCGATTCCAGCACCACAACGCCCGCGCCCTCACCCATCACAAAGCCGTCGCGGTCCTTGTCATAAGGTCGCGACGCGTGCGTCGGGTCATCATTGAAACTGGTCGAAAGCGCGCGCAAGGCCGAAAACCCGGCAAGCGAGATGCGGTTGACGGGCGATTCTGCGCCGCCCGCCACCATCACCTCGGCGTCGCCAAGCGCAATGAGCCTCGCCGCATCGCCGATCGCATGAGCACCCGTTGAGCACGCCGTGACGACCGAATGGTTCGGGCCTTTGAGCCCGAAAGCGATCGATACAAACCCCGACGCAAGATTGATGATGCGTCCCGGAATAAAGAACGGCGATACCCGCCGCGGGCCACGTTCGTGGAGTGCCACCGCCGTCTCAGCAATTCCCTCGATACCGCCGATGCCGGACCCAATCAGCACGCCGGTCGTGGTCTGCTCTTCATAGCTCTTGGGGTGCCATCCTGCATCGTCGAGTGCCTGACGCGCCGCGCACATCGCAAAAACGATGAATTCGTCGACCTTGCGCTGCTCCTTCGGCTCCATCCATTGGTCGGGATTGTAGGTCGCGTTGGTTCCGTCACCGCGCGGGATCACGCAGGCGATCTTGCAGGCGATATCTGAAACCTCAAAGGTGTCGATCTTCTTCGCGCCGCTCTCACCGTTGAGCAGCCGCATCCAGGTTGCTTCGACGCCGCAACCCAGCGGGGTAAGCATCCCCATCCCGGTAATGACAACACGCCTCATGGCCGGCTCCGAGCGCATCTATTGCTGCCGCTGCGCCACGCGCACCCGAAGCCATTGACGAGCAAAACAATCGAGCAGCTGCCTAGAGCGCGCTCAGCTTTTGGCGTTCTTTTCAAGAAATTTAACCGCGTCGCCAACGGTCAGAATGGTTTCAGCGGCATCGTCGGGGATCTCACAGCCGAATTCTTCTTCGAAGGCCATCACGAGCTCGACCGTGTCGAGGCTGTCGGCGCCAAGATCGTCGATAAAGCTGGCTTGATCGTTCACCTTGTCGGGTTCTACGCCCAGGTGCTCCACGACGATCTTTTTCACCCGCTCGCCAATGTCACTCATCGTTCCAACCTCGTGCGTTATGAATTGGGTTGCGAGTCAAGCTCAGTTCGCAACCATCGCGATACGGCCTCGTCGTGGTTGACGGTGATGAGACGATCCCCAATTGCGGAACATTACTCCGCACTTAGCCGCCCCAGCCGGGCCGAAAGTCGGTTACCATACTTCAAATCCATTGACTAGCGCGTGCCGGACGAGCGAGCAACCCCCGAAAACCGCGCATATCCACCGCGGCCAGTTTGAAGATCGTTCCCCGGATTTTTAGGACCGCGCGCTATATCATCGCCATCCCGCCATTGACATGGATGGTTTGCCCGTTGACGTAGGCCGCCTCAGTCGAGGCAAGAAAGACTGCAGCCGCGGCCACATCATCCGGGGTGCCGAGTTTGGCGGCGGGAATGCGGGCAAGGATTGTCTCGCGTTGCTTCTCATTGAGCTTATCTGTCATGGCCGACCCGATGAGGCCGGGCGCTATGCAGTTGGCCGTGATGTTTCGCTTGGCATACTCGGCTGCAATCGACTTGATCATTCCGACCATGCCGGCTTTGGAAGCGGTGTAGTTGCCCTGCCCCGGATTGCCGGTAAAGCCGACCACTGAAGAGATACCGATCACGCGGCCCCAGCGTCGACGCATCATGCGTGACACCGCGGCGCGGGCCAGCCGGAACGTCGCGGTAAGATTGACGGCAATCACCTTGTCCCAATCTTCGTCGCGCAGCTGGACAAAAAGGTTGTCGCGATTGACGCCTGCATTCGCAACCAAAATATCGAGCTTTCCCATTTTATCTTCAGCGCTCGGCACCAGCGCCTCAACGGCCTCCTTGTCCGCAAGATCGCAAGGAAGGACAAACACGCGATTGCCGAGCGCACCTGCCAGACCTTCAAGCGCTTCCTTTCGCGTTCCGGAAACTGCCACGATCGCGCCCTGGGCATGGAGAGCGCGCGCGATCGCGCCGCCAATCGCCCCGCTGGCCCCGGTCACCAGCGCAGTCTTGCCGTTCAAATCGAACATCATGGATTCCTCCCCGCCTTGAAGGCGGCGACATCCTCAGGATTTCCGATTGCAACCGTCGTGGCACCGGCGGCAAGACGCTTGATCAGCCCGCTCAATACTTTCCCGGCGCCGACCTCGTAGAAACTTGAAACGCCCGCACCTGCCATGAACACAACGGATTCGCGCCAGCGAACCGTTCCGGTTACCTGCGCGACGAGAGCACGCATGATTTCGCCGGGGTCGCGGATGGGCTTCGCCTGCACATTGGCGACCACGGGGATACCGGGTGTCTTGATTGTCGTTTTGGCGAGCGCCTCGGCCATCACATCGGCGGCTGGTTGCATCAACGCGCAATGGAAAGGTGCGGACACCGGCAACAGCATCGCACGCTTTGCACCTTTTGCTTTTGCGATTTCGACCGCCCGTTCGACGGCTGCCTTGTTTCCCGAAACAACCACCTGGCCCGCGCCGTTGTCGTTCGCCGCCTGGCAGACCTCGCCCTGGCGGGCTTCGGCCGCAACCGCGGCGGCGGCGTCGAACTCGAGCCCGATAAGCGCCGCCATCGCGCCGACGCCGACGGGAACCGCCTTCTGCATGGCCTGGCCCCGTGTCCGCAGGAGACGCGCGGCATCAGCCACGCTGAAGGCGCCGGCCGCGGCCAGTGCTGAATATTCACCAAGCGAATGACCGGCTACAAACTGCACGTCGCGCGCAAGATCCAGCCCCGCTTCGGCTTCGAGGACGCGCTGCACGGCAAGTGACACAGCCATAAGGGCGGGTTGGGCGTTTTCCGTGAGCGTCAGCGTATCGGCTGGGCCTTCGAAAATGATGGTGCTGAGCCTGCTTCCAAGCGCGGCGTCAACTTCGTCGAAGATCTGGCGCGCCGGACTGAAATTTGCCGCAAGGGCTTTGCCCATCCCGACGGCCTGGCTGCCTTGCCCGGGAAATACGAAAGCGGTTGCCATGATTGTCCATATTCAAATTTGTCGCAGAAATCGCGCCGAAAGACACCGCACAGGCGGTCCTGTCAAGCGCCGGGAAGCTGTCAAAAGCAAAAGGCCTCGCTGTCAACGAGGCCTTTGTTGCGATTGTGCTTAGTTGAATTTGTAGTTCACGCCGACCCGCACGATGTTGTCGGTGATTTTTGAGCTGAACTGAGCGCGTATCGGGATAAAATTCGTTGTGAGAAGTCCCGTCGTGTCGACCGTACCGAGATCCATGTACAGATATTCGATCTTGCCGGTCCAATTGCCGGTGATCCGTCCTTCGATGCCGCCGCCAACTGTCCAGCCGGTCTTGGTCTTGTCGCTGCTGAAGGCCGAAGACGTCGGGACGCCGCCACCGGTAAAGCCGGTCAGTACTCCATCGGTTTCGATATGCCCATAGGCGAGCCCACCCGTTACATAGGCGAGAATTGTGGGCGTCACGGTATAGCCCGCACGGGCGCGTAGGGTGCCAAACCAGTCCAGCTTTTGATTGAAAGTGATAACCGAGACCGGTGCGTTCACGGCCGCTATTGCGGTCAGGCCAAAGTTACAAACCGTGCCTGGACACAGAAAAGCGGTATCGCCTTTCTGCCCTGAAGCCTGAATATCGGCTTCGACGCCGAGAACGACGTTGCTCCACTGCCAATTATATCCAATCTGTCCGCCGCCGATCACGCCATTGAGATGGAAGCTTTGGTTGGCCGCCAAAAGTAAGGCGCCGGTGGTATTGTTAAAAAAGGCGGCATCGGTATCCGAATTGCCCCAGCTGTATCCGATATTGAGACCGGCGTAGAAACCGGACCAATTCCACGGCGCAACGATTGGCGCCGGCGGGGCCTTCATCGGCATGTCCGCAGCATTCGCGGACCCCATAGTTAAAGCGCCGAATACGGCTGCGCTCGCAGCAACAAGCGTTTTCATGAATGCCCCCAAACTGCAGTCGGCTGAAGCCGATAAACTGCATTGTATATAGCGACTGCCGGATATGGCCAGTTTCAATTGCGTGACTGTGCAAGGTTTTCTCAAGGCCCCCGAGGCCTGGAACCGCCATTTGCCTTGCGTTTTTGCCAAAACCGCCTATAAACCGCGCGCTCCGTCGATCCTGGTTGGGAGCTGAACGGACGGCCGGTTGGGTCTTTGATTAGCCGGTAGGGCCACTTGGTCCGGCGTCCCGTGTTTCCGCCTTCAGAGCATTCGAGCCTTTCCCCGAAGGGCTCGAGGGGCTTGGCGCCGGGATCGAGGACCGAGGACTTGAAAAGAAGGGAAAGGCATTCATGCCGTTGTACGAACACGTCTACCTTGCGCGCCAGGACCTGAGCGCGCAGCAGGTCGAGGAATTGACCACCCAACTGTCCGGCGTCATCGGGCAAATGGGCGGCAAAGTCACGAAAAGCGAATATTGGGGCCTGAAGTCCCTCACCTACCGCATCCGCAAGAATCGCAAAGCGCATATGACCTTGCTCAATGTTGATGCGCCGCCCGCCGCGCTCAACGAAATTGAGCGCCAGGAACGTCTCCACGAAGATGTGCTTCGCTATCTTTCGATCCGCGTCGATGCACTCGAGGACGGCCCTTCCGCAATGATGCGCAAATCCGACCGCGATCGCGATGAGCGCGGAGACCGTGGCGACCGCGGTGGGCGCGGCGAACGCCGGCGTCGTGACGAAGGCGACGATGTGGAAAGTCCTGACGCCAACGGAGGAGAGGAATAGACCATGGCATTCGCGCCACAGGGCGGCGCGCGCCGTCCCTTCTTTCGCCGCCGCAAGACTTGTCCATTCTCGGGCGCTAATGCACCGAAGATTGACTACAAGGACGTGAAGCTGCTGCAACGGTATGTTTCGGAGCGCGGCAAGATCGTTCCAAGTCGCATCACGGCAGTTTCGGCCAAGAAACAGCGCGAGCTGGCGCAGGCCATCAAGCGCGCGCGCTTTCTCGGCTTGCTGCCGTATGTGATACAATAAGCGCAGACGAGGCATCCGGGACACCCGGACGCCGATGGTTGGGGCGGAAAACTCCGTCTCTAACCGCTCGATGAGGAGCGGGACAGCTCGTGATGATGCAGATCGCAATTGTTGGGATTGGCGCAGGCGCCGCGGCAGCCCTGTTGTTTGCCTCGGTGACGTCCGGATCGTGGCTGTCGATCCCGCTGTTTTATCTTGCACCGCTGCCAATCATGATCGCAGGCCTTGGCTGGAGCCACTGGGCCGCGATGACTGCGGCACTTGCGGGCGCGCTTGGCCTGGGTGCGGTTTTTGGCACCGTCTTCCTGCTGGCGTTTCTGGCCGGAGCCGGTTTCCCCGCGTGGTGGCTCGGCTATCTCACGATGCTTGCCCGCCCGGTCGCCGCCGGCAACAGCACCGGTCACGGTGCCGCTTCGTTTGAGTGGTACCCGCCCGGCAGACTGGTCGTATGGGCAGCGGCATTGGGCATTCTTGTCGTGATTGTCGCCATTCCCAATTTCGGGATCGATGCAGACAGCTTCCATGCCAGTCTGCGCGATGCGCTCAACGCCGTGCTGCGCACCAACGGCACATCCGGCAAGGCTGCGAGCAGTCCCGAGCGACTGATTGACTTTCTGGTCAATGCGATCCCGCCGGCAGCCGCCGTGCTCGCGACTATCACCAACTTGCTGAACCTGTGGCTTGCGGCGCGCGTCGTGAAATTTTCCGGCCGTTTGGCACGTCCCTGGCCGCAGCTTTCGTCAATGAGCTTTCCGCCGTTGATGACCGCAGCGCTCGCCGTTGCGATCGCGCTGAGCTTTCTGGACGGCATGCTCGGCATTGTCGGCGGCATCGTCGCGGCAAGTTTGCTCTTGGCCTATGGCGTACTCGGATTCGCGGTGCTTCACGCCATCACACAAGGAACGAGTGCACGCCCGTTCGTGCTCAGCATCACCTATGCCGGTGTACTTCTGCTCGGCTGGCCGATGCTTGCCCTCTGCCTGCTCGGACTGGTCGATACGGCGATC
Source organism: Pseudolabrys sp. (assembly GCA_035701845.1). GTDB lineage: Bacteria > Pseudomonadota > Alphaproteobacteria > Rhizobiales > Xanthobacteraceae > Pseudolabrys. The sequence continues at coordinate 61,206 of DASSRJ010000170.1, forward strand.
GGATTGCGGGGTCGGGTATCGGCCAAACGTGGTCCACCTGCCCGTTCTTGAACATGAGACAGCCAACCAAAAATCGAATCGAGGAGTAACAGCTATGGAAGTGATCCTGCTCGAGCGCATCGGCAAACTCGGCCAAATGGGTGATGTCGTTCGCGTGAAAGACGGTTTCGCTCGCAATTTCCTGTTGCCGCGCGGCAAAGCGCTTCGCGCAACCGCGGACAACAAGAAACGGTTCGAGGACATGAAGGCCGAATTGCAGGCCAGGAGCCTTGAGCTCAAAGGCGAGGCCGGCGTGCTTGCCGGCAAGCTCGACGGCAAGACCTACGTTGTCCTCCGCCAGGCAAGCGAGAGCGGCCAATTGTTCGGCTCAGTTTCCACGCGTGACATCGCAGGCCTGATCAAGACCGATGGTGCCGAAGTTGGCCGTTCTCAAATCGTGCTCAATGCACCGATCAAGACGATCGGACAATACAAGGTGCCGCTGGCGCTTCATCCGGATGTCGAAGTGTCAATCACCGTCACGGTCGCACGCAGCGCCGATGAAGCGCAGCGCATTGCGCGCGGCGAGGATGTGACCGTACGGCGGACGGAGGCCGAAGAAGATGCGGCCGCTGCTGCCGCCGCAGCGGAAACAATGTTCGACCCGGAAGCGAAGACGCGGCGCGATGAACCCGGTGCCGAGGCTGCTGCGCCGGACGTGAAAAGCCCGGATACGCCGGCGAAACCGGCCAAGGCCGCCAGGGCAAAGAAGAAAACCGACGAAGAGGCCTGACGCCTATTCTGGTTTTTTCCGGCCCTCGGCCGGTTTGGCGCCACCGGCCGCGGGCGAATTTATCTTGGTGTCACTCGTCTTCGGCTCTGGCGCCAATATACCCGGCGGCCTCAGTTCCTCGCTCGCGGTATCCGGCTTCTTCTCGGCGCCCTTCCCTTCCCCGGATTTGGCCGCCGGCTTCTTCTTTGCCTCAGGCCTGGCCTCGCCTTTGGTCGCCCGCTTGGTTGCCCGCCCCGGACCGGAGGGCCCACCCTCCATCGATTTGAGGTAGTTCGCGATGACCGCCGCAGATTCCCGGCTGGCCGTGTAATGCTCGCGCAGAAAGCCGTCGAGACCAAAAAGGCCGCCCGACTTTGCGAGTCCCTGCGGTGACTTGTGGCACGGCGAGCAGTCCGACGCGAACAGCTGGGCGGGCGTCTTTCCTCGATCGAGGCTTTCCTGGCTGGCCGCCGGACCTGCCAAAATTACAGTTACAAGGCCGATTATTGGCCATCGCAATGATCCGCTGATCATCAAACCTCCTGCTTCGCCCACCCGTGCGAAAGACCCTTGATAGCGCATTCTTGCGGGATTGTGACCTGTGGTGGCTTTGGAGCCTCATTGCATTTGCAGGATTGCTGCTGCCGCGGAACTTTGATTAATTATCGCGGTCCGAACATTTATAGCTTCGCTGCGTTGAGCCTTTTGGGGCGGATGTAGACAGCAGCGCGCGGATTTGGGTGATGGAGGCGGCCGATGGACCGGTTGCTTCAGTTTTTGCTTGGTCAATTTGTCCGGCGAGGGACATTCAAAGTCACAACCTCGCGGGGCCGGACATTTACATGCGGCGACGGCACCGGAAGCCCGGTCGCGGTACGATTTACGACCCGGGCCGCCGAGCTCGGCACATTGCTCGATCCCGAGCTCAAATTCGGCGAAGCGTATATGGACGGCACATTGGTCGTGGAGCAAGGCACGATTGCCGATGTGCTGGCGATCGCACTTGGACAACAGACGGAGCTGCCCAACTGGGCGCGGCCACAGTGGCTGCTGCGGTACATCGGGCGCCGCCTCGCCCAATTTAATCCTCGCAGACGGGCGCGCCGCAACGTCGCCCATCACTACGACCTCGACGGTCGTCTTTATTCACTCTTTTTGGACGCCGACAGGCAATACAGCTGCGGCTACTTCGAAACGCCGGACACATCGCTCGACGACGCGCAGCTTGCGAAAAAGCGTCATCTTGCCGCAAAGCTGAGACTGACCGGAGGGCAACGCGTTCTGGACATCGGCTGCGGCTGGGGTGGGCTTGGTCTTTACCTGGCGGAATTTGGCGGCGCGAACGTCACCGGAATCACCCTGTCGCGAGAGCAGCACGCGATCGCAAACGAGCGCGCGGCCGAGAAGCATTTAAGCGAGCGCGCCAGTTTCCTTTTGCAGGACTACCGTGATGTGCGAGGGCCGTTCGACCGCATCGTTTCGGTCGGCATGTTCGAGCACGTTGGCGTCGGCTACTACGATACGTTCTTCAAGAAATGCGCAACGCTGCTCGCCGACGACGGCGTGATGGTCCTGCATTCCATCGGCCGCTCGGAAGGCCCGAGCGTCACCAATCCGTGGATCGCCAAATACATCTTCCCCGGTGGCTATATTCCGGCACTGTCGGAAGTTCTGCCTGTGATCGAGCACGCCGGCCTGCTGGTGACGGACATTGAAATCCTGCGCCTGCATTACGCCGAGACGCTGAAAGCGTGGCGCGAGCGGTTTTTGGCCCACCGGGACGACGTTGAACGCATTTACGAGCCGCGGTTCGTGCGAATGTGGGAATTTTACCTCGCAGCGGCCGAAATGTCCTTCCGCGAGCAGAATATGATGGTCACGCAGATCCAGCTGACCAAACGGCAAGGCGTCGTGCCGATCACGCGAGACTATATTTCCCGGGAAGAGCGGCGTTTTGCCGATGCGGAAAGCAGGCGTCGGCCGCCATTGCGGCTCGCCGGCGAGTAGATCACGGGCCGCTCAACCCCCGTCGCCGGCCTGCGGTCAAGAAAAAACCGGTCTTTCCCACCGCTCGATGCAGCTTGTGAATTGCGGGACAACTGCAGCCCCGGCACGTTGCCGTCACAGAACGCGTGCTATGCCACAATTTCCGGGTAAGCACCGACGTCCATGGCACTCGCTGATTCGACAGCCCGCAAGCAGGCCGAAGAACCTGCCCTGCTCTACCGTTCCGCTCCCCATAATATCGAGGCGGAGCAGGCATTGTTGGGCGCTATCCTGGTCAACAACGAAGCTTTTTACCGCGTTTCGGATTTTCTCGAACCGGTGCATTTTTTCGAGCCAATCCATCAGAAAGTCTATCAGCTCGCGCGTGATTTGATCCGGGCCGGAAAGCTCGCGACGCCGGTGACGCTCAAAACGTTCCTTGATGCAAGTATCGATATCGGGGGCCTCACCGTCAGCCAATATCTTGCCCGGCTTGCGGCTGAAGCAACGACAATCATCAACGCCGAAGACTACGGCCACACCGTCTATGATCTCTCGATACGCCGCGCGCTGATTCAGGTTGGCGAGGACATGGTGAATGTGGCGTACGACGCGCCGGTCGACTTTTCGCCACGCAACCAGATCGAGGATGCCGAGCGGCGACTCTACGAACTGGCGGAGACCGGCCGCTATGACGGCGGTTTCCAGCGCTTCGCGCAGGCGCTTACGACCGCGATCGACATGGCCGCGCACGCCTTCCAGCGCGACGGAAAGCTATCGGGCGTCGCCACGGGGCTGGATGATCTCGATCGCATGATGGGCGGGTTGCAGCAGTCCGACCTGATTATCCTCGCCGGCCGGCCGGGTATGGGTAAAACGGCGCTTGCAACAAACATCGGATACAACATCGCAAAGGCCTGGCGCGGCGAGGTGAAGCCCGACGGTCACACGGTAACCGTTAACGGCGGCATCGTCGGATTCTTCTCGCTGGAAATGTCCGCCGAGCAACTTGCTACCCGCATCATCGCCGAACAGACCGCAATTCCATCGAACCAGATCAGGCGCGGTGGCATCACCGAAAGCGACTTCGAGAAGATCAAGGACTATTCGATCGAGTTGCAGAACATTCCGCTCTATGTCGACGAAACCGGCGGTCTCTCTGTGGCCCAACTCGCCGCCCGCGCCCGCAGGCTCAAAAGACAGCGCGGTCTCGACCTGCTGGTGATCGATTACCTCCAACTGCTGCAAGGCTCAACCCGACGCTCGGCCGAAAATCGCGTACAGGAAATCACCGAAATCACCACCAAGCTCAAGGCCTTGGCAAAAGAATTAAATGTGCCGATTCTGGCGCTTTCGCAATTGTCGCGCCAGGTTGAAAGCCGCGATGACAAGCGGCCTCAGCTGTCGGATTTGCGTGAATCCGGGTCGATCGAACAGGATGCCGACGTGGTGCTGTTTGTCTATCGCGAAGAATACTACCACCAGATGCGTAAACCTCTGGAATCAAGCCGCGACAAGTTTGCGGAATGGCTGGCCGAGGCAGATAAAGTGCACGGCAAGGCCGAGGTCATCATCGGCAAACAGCGTCATGGGCCGACCGGAACTGTCGAGTTGCAATTCGATGCGGCAGTGACACGGTTTTCCTCGCTCGCGCGCGACACGTATCTTCCCGAGCGCGCCTAAAGAGCCCGCCTTGCCGGCATGGACGGCCGGCGCGCGGACAGCTAAACCCAAACGCTATGACCGACACCGCCCTGCAGCCTGCCTTGCCTGCGGAGTCCGCTTCCGCGGGCGCCGCCGATTCCAACCCCGCGAAGGCAAACGCAGGCGGTATCCTGACGATCAATCTTTCAGCCATTGTCGCAAACTGGGAGCTGCTGGGCCGGCAGGCAATGCCGTCGGAGTGCGCCGCCGTCATCAAAGCCGACGGGTATGGCTGCGGCATCGAACCGGCCGCGCGCACGCTCGCTCATGCGGGTTGCAGGACATTCTTTGTCGCGGACATCTCGGAGGCGCGGCGAGCGCGCGCCGCTGCGCCGAACGCCACCCTTTATGTGCTTAATGGCCTGTTGCCTGGAACTGCGGCAACCTTCGCCGATATCGGCGCCCAGCCGGTGATTGGTAGTCTCGTTGAACTCGCGGAGTGGGACGCATTCTGCTCGGCCAATCGGTGGCGCGGTGGCGCGGCGCTGCATGTCGACACCGGCATGAACCGCCTCGGCATTTCCGTTGAAGAAGCGGCAGCGCTGGCACCCCGCATCCGAGCCGAAAATCACGGGATCACACTGCTGATGAGTCACCTCGCTTGCGCCGAACAGCCGGCGCATCCCCTCAACCAGCGTCAGATCGAGCTCTTCCGTGAAGTCCGCCTGCTCTATCGCGGCATTGCCGGCTCGCTTGCAAATTCGTCCGGCATCTTCCTCGGCAACAGCGCGCATTGCGACCTGGTCCGCCCCGGTGCGGCCTTGTTCGGCGTCAATCCGACGCCCGGTCACCGCAACCCGATGCACCCGGTGATCGAACTGCGCGCACGTGTTGTGCAGGTGCGGAGCGTTCCGAAGGGCGAAACGATCGGCTACAACGCGACCTGGACCGCGAAACATGCGGCGCGAATTGCCGTTGCCGCGGTCGGCTACGCTGACGGATATCCACGTGCGGCCAGCGCCTCCGACACGACGCCCGGTTCTGATGCCATTGTTGCCGGCACGCGCTGCCCACTGGCCGGGCGCGTATCGATGGACCTGCTGGCGGTAGATGTGACGGCATTGCCCGAAAATGCGGTGCGTCGTGGCGACTTCATCACCCTTATCGGGGATCCGATCGGGGTCGATGAGCTGGCGGCGGCCGCCGGGACGATCGGCTACGAGGTGCTGGTGAGCCTAGGCCGCCGGTATCACCGCCTGTATCGCGACAACTGACGCTCAAAACCGTTGAAATTAGCGTCTTCTTAAAAAATGTTCTTGTATTGTTCTCATGGCCGCTTTAGCGTCCCGATCGGCCATTTTTCGGCGATTCCCTATGTCCAAGCGCAACCTCACCTTTGTTTGCCAGAATTGCGCCGCCGCCTTCAGCCGTTGGCAGGGCAAATGCGAGGCTTGCGGCGAGTGGAACACGCTCAGCGAGGAAGGCGCCGAACGGCCGTCCGGGCCGGGTCGCAAACCGGGCCGGGGTCGTTTGTTTGCGCTCGAAGCCCTGACCGGAGAGGCCCACGAGGCCCCTCGCCTGGTGTCCGGGATTGCCGAATTCGACCGTGTCACCGGCGGCGGCTTCGTGCGCGGTTCGGTGCTTCTGGTCGGCGGTGACCCAGGCATTGGAAAGTCGACTTTGCTGATTCAGACGGCGGCCGCGCTCGCACGCGCCGGTCACCGGGCGGTCTATATTTCCGGCGAGGAAGCGGTGGCTCAAGTACGTCTGCGGGCCGAGCGCCTCGGCTTGCGTGAAGCGGCTGTCGAACTGGCGGCGGAGACGTCGGTCGAGGACATCATCGCAACATTGTCGGAAGGGAAGATTCCGCGTCTGATTGTTATCGATTCAATCCAGACGATGTGGACCGACACGGTCGAATCTGCCCCGGGGACGGTGACGCAAGTTCGTGGCAGCGCACAGGCATTGATCCGCTTTGCCAAGAGGACGGGCGCCTCAATCATCCTGGTCGGCCATGTTACCAAGGATGGGCAGATTGCCGGCCCGCGTGTCGTCGAACATATGGTTGATGCGGTGCTTTCGTTCGAGGGTGAGGGCCCGCACCAATTCCGCATTCTGCGCGCAGTCAAGAACCGGTTCGGACCGACCGATGAAATTGGTGTTTTTGAAATGACCGGTTTGGGTTTGCGCGAGGTTGCCAATCCGTCCGAGCTGTTTTTATCCGAGCGAGATCTTGGCCAGCCTGGTACCGCGGTCTTTGCAGGCATCGAAGGCACGCGGCCTTTGCTGGTCGAGATCCAGGCGCTTGTTGCACCCACCTCGCTCGGCACACCGCGGCGCGCAGTGGTCGGCTGGGATCCGAGCCGCCTGTCCATGATACTGGCGGTGCTCGAAGCCCATTGCGGAGTGCGGCTGGGCGGGCACGACGTCTACCTCAACGTGGCTGGCGGCATGCGCATTCAGGAGCCAGCCGGCGACCTTGCGGCGGCTGCGGCACTGGTTTCGTCCCTTGCGAACGCCCCTCTTCCGGCCGACGCCGTCTTTTTTGGAGAGGTATCGCTGTCGGGTGCGGTGCGCCCGGTGGCGCAAGGCGCTGCCAGGCTCAAAGAAGCGGCCAAGCTCGGATTCAATCGCGCCATTGTCCCTGAATCTGCGCGCGCCGAGACAGCTGAACCGGGCCTTAAGGTTACCGACGTCAGCAGTCTTGCGGGCCTCGTCGCGGACATTGCTGCTCGTGGTAAAGCGCCCCGGCTCGTCAAAACTGGTGCACAAGACCGGTGACGGCGGCCCGGCGCCCCGCTATATATGCGGCGCACCAAAACCAGCTCCGGCGGCCTCTTCCGGCACCCTGCAGCCAGCGCAGAAATGGGCTAAAAATTAAGCACTTAAGGTCGACATTGCCGCCCCTATCTGGAGCCGCTATGGCTGGCCCGGATTCGTCGCCCTGGCCCTGTGCCAGGCGCCACGGCGAACGCCTGTGCACGCGGAGCGCCTGAGCAACCGATGCCGATCACGCTGCTCGACATCATTCTGCTGGCTGTCATGTTGATCTCGGGGCTGCTCGCCATGATCCGCGGGTTCATGCGCGAGATTCTGTCGATCGGCGCCTGGGGCGTCGCGGCCCTGGTGACGCTGTATTCATATTCGCGGCTGCTGCCGACGGCAAAGCAGTACTTCAGCAGCGACATGGTTGCAGCAGCGGCAACGGCCGGCGGCGTTTTTCTGGCCACGCTCCTGGTCGTCTCGATCATCACCGCGCGCATTTCCGACATGGTGCTCGACAGCCGGGTCGGCGCGCTCGACCGCACGCTCGGATTTCTTTTCGGCTTGGGACGCGGCCTCATCATCGTCGTCGTCGCATTCCTGTTTTTCGCATGGCTGGTGCCCGACCGCAGCCAACCGGAATGGGTGCGCAGCGCCAAGTCAAAAGTCGTGCTGCAAAACACGGGACAATGGCTGATGTCGATGTTGCCGGACGACCCCGAGAGCACCATCTTAAAGAGGCTGAAGAGGCCGAAGCCTGAGGATCAGGATGCCGACACTCCCGATCAGCGGTCCGAGCTATTGACGCAACCGAGAGCAAGCGTGCGGTGACAATGGACAACCGAGACCTCGTGCCCGTGCCCGATGGAGCGTTCGATCCCGACGCCGACCGCCTGCGCGAGGAGTGCGGCGTCTTCGGCATTTTCGGTCATCCTGACGCCGCTGCTATCACAGCGCTCGGCCTGCACGCGCTTCAGCATCGCGGCCAGGAAGCCGCCGGAATCGTCTCCTTCGACGGCAAGCGCTTTCATTCCGAGCGCCGGCTTGGCCTCGTCGGCGACGCCTTTGCCCGCCGTGAGGTGATCGACCGCCTGCCGGGCACGTCTGCGATCGGGCATGTGCGCTATTCGACCACCGGCGAGACGATTATCCGCAACGTGCAGCCGCTGTTCGCCGAGCTCAACGCCGGCGGCTTCGCCATCGGTCACAATGGCAACCTCACCAACGGCATCAAGCTGCGACGCGACCTCGTGCATGAGGGCGCGATGATGCAGTCGACCACCGACACCGAAGTGATCCTGCACCTTGTGGCGCGGGCCAAGCGCAATCGTTTCGTCGATCGTTTCATCGAGGGCTTGCGCCAGCTCGAGGGCGCCTATGCCTTCGTCGGTCTCACCAACAAGAAATTGGTCGGCGCACGCGACCCGCTCGGGATCCGGCCGCTGGTCATCGGCAAGCTCGATGGCTGCCCTATCCTCGCGTCGGAAACCTGCGCGCTCGACATCATTGGTGCCCAATACGTGCGCGACGTCGAAAACGGTGAGGTCGTTATTTTCGAAGAAGACGGTGCCCAGTCGCACAAGCCGTTTCCACCGATGCCGGAGCGGCCGTGCATTTTCGAGTACATCTACTTTTCGCGGCCGGATTCGATCATCGGCGGTCGTCACGTCTACAACGTCCGCAAGACGATGGGTGCGCAACTGGCGCGCGAGGCGCCCGCGCCGGCCGACGTGATCATCCCCGTGCCGGATTCCGGCGTACCGGCCGCAATCGGATTTGCGCAGGAATCGGGAATTCCTTACGAGCTCGGCATCATCCGCAACCACTATGTCGGTCGCACTTTCATCCAGCCGACGCAGGCGATCAGAGACCAGGGCGTCCGGCTCAAGCACTCCGCCAATCGTGCTGTCGTTGCGGGCAAGCGCATTGTCCTTGTGGACGATTCCATCGTCCGCGGCACGACCTCGCGCAAGATCGTGCAGATGATGCGCGATGCCGGGGCCCGCGAAGTGCACTTCCGCATAGCCTCACCGCCGATCACCCACCCCGACTATTACGGCATCGACACCCCCGAGCGCGACAAGCTGCTCGCCGCAACCCACGATCTCGAGGGCATGCGGAAATTTATCGGGGCGGATTCACTCGCTTTCCTTTCGGTCGACGGAATCTATCGGGCGATGGGATTCGAGGGACGCGACCCCGTGCGGCCGCAGTTTACCGACCACTGCTTCACCGGCGACTATCCGACACCGCTCACCGATCTCGCCGCACAGGAAGCCAGCCCGCGGCAGTTGTCGCTCCTGGCGGAAGCCATTTAAGACCGGTCATGGCCGGACCAATGACCGGCGCACCCAAGCCCCTTTCCGACCGCATTGCTTTGGTCACCGGAGCCTCGCGTGGAATTGGCGCAGCGGTAGCGCTCGAGCTTGCGCAAGCCGGGGCCCATATCGTGGCCGTCGCGCGCACCGTCGGCGGGCTGGAAGAGCTTGATGACAAGATCAAGGCCGTCGGCAGTTCGTCGACCCTGGTGCCGCTCGACATGAAGGACAGCGACGGCATTGCCCGGCTCGCAATAGCTCTTAATGAGCGCTACCAGCGGCTCGATGTGCTGATCGGCAATGCCGGCATATTGGGAACTTTATCGCCGCTTTCACATTACGAGCCGAAAGATTGGGACAACATGATCGCGGTCAATGTCACCGCGAACTGGCAGCTCATCCGCTGCATGGATGCCCTCCTCCAGCGTTCACAGTCCGGCCGTGCGGTATTCCTGACGTCGGGGGTTGCGCATTTGGGCCGTGCCTACTGGGGGCCTTACGCAGCGTCAAAGGCGGCGCTGGAGACCCTGGTGCGCACTTATGCAGCCGAAACCGCGACCACAAACGTGCGCGCCAACTTGTTCGGGCCCGGGCCCACGCGAACGCGCATGTATCTCGGCGCGTTCCCGGGCGTCGATCCATTGACACTGCCGACACCCGAGGAGGTCGCCAAGGCGATCCTGCCCCTTTGTCTGCCGGACTTCACGGAGTCCGGCAAGCTCTATGACTATCGCGACCGCAAGCTGAAGTCGTTTCAACCTCCGGCCTAGTCGACTTCACTCCGATCAATGCTTGCGCTTTGCCCGGCCTTTGTATGGATTATCCTTTTCGCGCAACGTCAGACGGATCGGCGTTCCCGGAAGATCAAATGTCTCGCGCAAAGAATTCAGCAGATACCGTTTGTAGGCATCGGGGACGGCATCGGCGCGGGTGCAGAAAATGACAAAACTGGGCGGACGGCTCTTGGCTTGCGTGATGTAATTGAGCCGCAGTGAACGCCCCGAAACCGCGGGCGGCGGATGTGCGCTCACGGCATGCTCGAACCAGCGGTTCAGCCCGCTGGTCGGAATGCGCTTGTTCCAAATGTCATAGGCGTCGACGATTGCCTGCATCAAGCGGTCGAGCCCTTCACCGGTGAGGCCAGAGACGGCAACCAACGGCACGCCTTTGAGCTGGGTTAGTTTTTCCTCGGACTGCTCGCGCAGCCTGCCGATCGCTCCCGCCGTCTTGTCCTTCAGGTCCCATTTGTTGACGGCAATGACGATCGCGCGGCCTTCCTGCTCGACCATGTCGGCAATGCGTTGGTCCTGCTCTTCGAAGGCATTTTCAACATCAAGCAGCACAACCACGACCTCGGCAAAACGGACCGCATTGAGTGCGTCCGCGACCGAAAGTTTTTCCAGTTTCTCCTCGACGCGGGAGCGACGCCGCAGGCCGGCTGTGTCGTAAATCCGGAATTTGTGGTCCTGCCAGACATGCTCGACCGCAATCGCGTCGCGCGTGATACCCGCCTCCGGTCCCGTGAGCAGCCGCTCCTCCCCGATCAGACGGTTGATCAATGTGGATTTTCCCGCATTGGGCCGGCCGACGATAGCGACGCGGATCGGATGGGCTGAGTCCGGTTCGATGCCGGAAGGCTCGACCTCCGCATGCTCGGGCAGCACTGCCCGCAACGCATCGTAGAGATCGGACATGCCTTCGTCGTGCTCGGCCGAGACTGGTATCGGTTCGCCGAGACCGAGCGCATAGGCCTCGAGCCGTCCCGCCTCTCCGGCGGTGCCTTCACTCTTGTTGGCGACAAGAACGACCGGCTTGCCGGATTTGCGTACGACATCCGCGAATGCGTGGTCGGCCGGTAGCGGGCCGGCGCGCGCATCGATCATAAAGAAGACAGCATTCGCCTGATCGATGGCCGCTTCAGTCTGCGCCCGCATGCGGCCCGGCAGGCTTTCCGGCGCGGATTGCTCGAGCCCGGCGGTGTCGATGACCGTGAAAGCAAGATCGCCGAGCCTGCCTTCGCCCTCGCGGCGGTCGCGGGTAACGCCCGGCCTGTCGTCGACGAGCGCAAGCCGGCGGCCGACCAGCCTGTTGAACAGGGTCGACTTACCGACATTGGGGCGGCCGATAATGGCGACTGTGAATGGCATTGAGTGACCGTCCGGCTGCACAAGGCGACCCAGGTTTTTAGCCTGCCACCGGTGTCAGCGCGAGAAGGTGCCGGGCTGCGGCGACGATGGCGACGATGGCCACGGTGACTGGGCCTGTTGCGGCGCCGGTTGCGGGCTTTGCTGCGGCCAAGGCGCCATTTGCTGGCTTGGGGCCGGTGTGGACTGCTGCGACGCCGTGCGCGGCTTCGCGGTGCGTTTTGGTTTTGGTTTTGGCTTCGGCTCAGATTCGGCAGCGGCGGATTTTTTCTCCGGCTCAGTCTCGTCCGCGGCCTTGCCCTGTTCAGACGCAGGCGCCTGCAAAGCTTGCGCGGTTTCCGGCGGCGGTTGGTTGCCTTTTATGTATTCGGGCGGGATTCCCTGCGTCACGCCGGGCACGCCGCCGGGGAACAGCTCTTTACGTTCGCCCGGCAGCTTCTTTTTTTCGTTGAGATGGAAAACATCAAGACTGTCCGGATCGAAATTAGTGCAGCCGGAGAGCGCCGGCACGGCTGCCGCAAGCAGCGTCAGCATGAGAACGCGGGTCAAACGCATGCGTTCAGCTCTTTCCGTCGGCTGTGATCAATGCCGACAGGACATCCGCGCGCGCGCGGACACCGATCGGGCTCTCGGCATCGCCTGCAATCATGTCGAGATATTTGCGGGCAGCGGCGAAGTCATGGTTCCGCCAGGCTGACAAAGCGAGCAACTCACGCGCCGTATGGCGAAAACTCCGCGTCGGCTCGGCGACCGGATCAAGCCGACGCCGCATGTCAGCCAATGGAGCGGTGTCGACGAGCAGCAATCCCGCGCGCACCGCCGCGAGATCTTGCCAGATTGGCCCGAGCGAAGCGTCGGCAGAAATTTCGTCGTAGGCTTTCACAGCGTCCGCCGGTTTGGATTGCGCGAGCGCGCCTGCCGCGCGCATGCGGGCAAGCACGCGATAGCCGGCCGGTGCTTCGGCTGCGACCTTCGCGAAGGCCGCCTCGGCCTCCGCATGCTTGCCTTCCTCGCTCAGTGCGATCGCCGCCTCAAATTCTGCGCCGGCGGCAGCAGCCTTCTTCGCAACCCAATATTCGTACCCGCGCCAGGCAGCCATGCCGGCCACGATCAGGACAGCGAGGGCGATCAAATAGATGCTGTAGCGATCCCACAGCCTTTTGAGCTGCTCGCGCCGGACTTCTTCGTCCACTTCATGAAAAATATCGGCCACGATGGTTCCCGACCCGCCTTGGCCCATCCCCCGGGCCCGAATTGCGCCGTAACCTACCGATGTGGCGCGCCTAAGGCAAAGCCAAAGGCCGCAATCGTTAATATTTCAGCGCCTTAGGTCTTCTTATGTTTCATCGGATAGACATGTTCCGGCCCCGGAAACGTGCGCGCGCGGACCTCGGACGCGTAGTCGGAAATCGCCTTTTCGATGCCGGGGCCGAGCGCGCCGTAGCGTTTGACGAATTTCGGGACGCGCGGCGAAAGGCCGAGCATATCCTCAAGCACCAGTATTTGACCATCACAAGCGACACTGGCCCCGATGCCGATGGTCGGAATTGGCACCGCAGCGGTGAGTTTGCGCGCGAGCGGTTCGGCGACCGCTTCAATCACCACCGAAAACGCGCCCGCCTGGGCGACTGCTGTCGCGTCCTCCTCGATCCGCGCCCAATCGGTTTCGTCGCGCCCCTGCGCCCGGAACGAACCGATCGTGTTGATCGCCTGCGGCGTCAGTCCGACGTGCGCCATGACAGGAACGCCGCGCTCTGCAAGAAACCGGATCGTTTCCGCCATGCGCTTTCCGCCCTCGACCTTGATCGCACCGCAGCCCGTTTCCTTCAGCACGCGCGCGGCGTTCATGAAAGCTTGCTCTTTCGATTCCTCGTACGAACCGAACGGCATGTCGACGACGACAAGGGCGCGCCGCGAACCGCGCATCACTGCATGACCTTGCAGGATCATCATATCGAGCGTGACCGGAACGGTGGTCTCCATCCCGTGCATCACCATGCCGAGCGAGTCGCCCACCAGGATGACATCGCAATATTTGTCGACGAGACGTGCGGTGTGTGCGTGATATGAGGTGAGGCACACAATCGGTTCGCCCGCTTTGCGCGCGAGGATGTCCGGCGCGGTAAGCCGCCTGATCTCGTCCTGAACCGACACGCACTACCTCCCGAACACCGGTACGCCGATCACATAAGGGTGGAACCAGAAACCGAGCGCAAGGAACACGGCGATTCCAAGAACCACGACGATGATGTCATTTGTCCAGCCATCGGGAGCGGGCTTCGCGGCGGCGCCAATGTCCCCACGGCGCTTGGCAGCGATACGAGCATAGACACCCCAAGCCAGGAACGTCCCGAACAGCAGGATCGAACCGAGATCGCCGTTCGACAGCAGATGCGCCAGCGCCCAGGTCTTCACCCCGGCCAACATGGGATGCTTGAGCCTGATCTTGATATGACTTGGAAAGAATGCGGCGACAACAAAGATTGCCGCGAACAAGACTAAACCAATGGTGATATGGCGCATGAAAACGGGAGGCGACCAGAGCTGGATCAGGTCATGCGCGCGATATTGCGCGTAACCCCAAACGATCAGCGCAAGGCCTGCAAGTGAAGCGATTGCGAACAGGCTGCGGTACAGGGGCAACCCCACCCGCTCGATGACGCTGGCACGCGCTTCCCGAAACGAGACAAACACATGCGTTGCGAGGAAAACCGCCAGACCAAGAATGAGAATGCCTAAACCCATGCTACACTCGCGTCAGATTATCGCCGCAGTAGAGGATAGCGGCCCTCAATGCAAGCCGATCCCGAATAGGTCGCACTTCAGTGCTTTCAATATATCGACTTCCAAAATATGCCGTCACGGCGCTTTTGTTTCTACTCGCCGCCGCGCTGGTTGCGCCGGCGCAGGATTGGCCGGGAAAAACCGTACGAATTGTCGTGCCGTTCGGTGCGGGATCAACGCCGGACATCGTGGCACGCCTAGTTGCAGACGGCTTGCAGCAAAAGTACCCGACGAGCTCTTTCGTCGTAGAAAATAAACCCGGTGCGAGCGGCACTCTCGGGACCGATGCCGTCGCAAAGGCTGCGCCCGACGGCTCGACCATCGGCGTGAGTATCGGCGGTCCGCTCGCCATCAACACCCTTTTATTCGCGAAACCTCCCTACGATCCGCACAAAGATATCGTCCCGATCACCCAGCTGGTCACGCAGCCCAGCGTGCTCGCGGTCAACCCAAGCCTTGGTGTCAATTCCGTCGCCGAGCTCGTTTCACTGCTGAAGAAGAACCCCGGCAAATACAATTTTGCTTCCGTCGGAAACGGCTCCTTGTCCCATCTCGCGATCGAAGCAATCGCGCTCAAGGCCGGCACCAAACTCGTGCACGTGCCCTATACCAGCTCGCCGCAGGCCGTCACCGCGGTGATCCGCAATGACGCGCAGATGGCCTGCCTCCCGGCAATTGCGGTGACACCCCAGGCGAAAGCGGGTGCGGTCAGGATTCTCGCGGTCTCCACGGCCCGCCGCTCGCCATATCTGCCGGACGTGCCTACTCTCAAGGAAGCCGGAATCGACGTGGAAGCCGATGCCTGGAACGGCCTGATCGCGCCGGGCGGAACGCCGAAATCGATCGCCGAAAAGATCAGCAGGGATGTTTCCGAGATCATCGGGCGGCCGGCGGTGCGCGAAAAGCTCGCCACCCAGCTGATGGAGCCCGTCGGCTCCTCGCCGGACGACCTGCGCGCGCGAATGGACGGCGAGATTGCCCGTTGGGCGCCGGTGATCAAGGCAGCGCACGTGAAAATAAACTAGGCGGCCGCGCGGTCCTTCACATCCTTGATGTCGGTGAAGGACATCCCGGGGGCGCGCTCCTGCGTGTAATCGAGGATAAACTGGTTGCGCGCCATGAACACTTTGTCGCCATCGAGGTCTTCTGCACAACTTGAATAGTTGGCCTGCACGAACTCTTCGAGTTTTTTGCCATCGTCCGAGGAGATCCAGCGTGCCAGTTGAAACTCAGGCTGTTCGAAACCGACGTCGAGACCGTATTCCTCCGATAGCCGCACCTTGAGAACGTCGAGCTGCAGCGGGCCGACAACGCCGACCAGCGCAGGCGCGCCGTCAAGCGGACGGAACACTTGCACGACTCCCTCTTCCGCCATCTGCTGCAGCGCCTCTTTCAGCTTCTTGGCCTTCATCGGGTCGCCCAGCTTTACGCGACGCAGGATTTCCGGTGCAAAATTCGGAACGCCCAGAAACGAAATATCCTCGCCTTCGGTAAGGGTATCACCGATGCGAAGCGTGCCGTGATTGGGAATGCCGACCACATCGCCCGCATATGCTTCTTCCGCGAGCGCGCGATCCTGCGCAAAGAAAAATTGCGGCGTGGACAGCGTCAACGGCTTTGCCGTGCGAGTAAGTTTTGCCTTCATCCCGCGCCTGAGCTTTCCCGAGCAAAGTCGCGCAAACGCGATGCGATCGCGGTGGTTCGGGTCCATGTTGGCCTGGATCTTGAAAACGAACGCCGTCATCGCATTTTCGTGCGCATCGACCGTCCGCGCATTGGAGACCTGGGCGCGCGGCGCCGGTGCAAACGAAGCGAGCGAGTCAAGCAGATCCTTGACCCCGAAATTCTTCAATGCCGAGCCAAAAAATACCGGCGTCAGATGGCCTTCGCGAAATGACTTAAAGTCAAATGTCCGGCAGGCTTCCTTCACCAGCGCAAGCTCATCGGCAATCGCCTTGGCATCGAGCATGGGATTTTTAGCGGCAAGTCCCGGCAGGTCGAGCGCCTGCCGCTCAACGGTTTTTCCATCCTCGCTGACCAGACGCATCTCGCCGGTCGACAGGTCGTAGGTGCCGGCGAAATCGCGGCCGCGGCCGATCGGCCATGTCATCGGCGCGGTGTCGAGCGCCAGCGTCTTTTCGATCTCGTCGAGCAATTCGAACGGATCGCGACTTTCGCGATCCATCTTGTTGATGAAGGTGATGATCGGAATGTCGCGAAGCCGGCAGACCTCGAAAAGCTTGCGCGTGCGGGCCTCGATGCCCTTGGCGGCATCGATCACCATCACCGCCGAATCGACCGCGGTGAGCGTGCGATAAGTGTCCTCCGAAAAATCCTCGTGGCCCGGCGTGTCGAGCAGATTGAACACCCGCCCGTCGTAGTCGAACGTCATGACCGAGGTGACTACGGAAATACCGCGCTCGCGCTCGATCGCCATCCAATCGGATCGCGTCGAGCGGCGATCCCGCTTGGCTTTAACCTGGCCGGCGAGATTGATGGCGCCGCCGAAGAGCAGCAACTTCTCCGTCAGCGTCGTTTTGCCCGCGTCCGGATGTGAAATGATCGCGAATGTGCGCCGGCGGTCGACCTCGGCCGCAAGCGGGGTCGCCGGGATCGAATCGGACGTGGTCATCGGCTTGTTCATGGGGCGGCATGTGGCAGGGAAAGCGGGCAGGATCAAGGGCCCGGCGTCGCAAAACCGCCGGTAAATGCGGGGCTTTTATCGCGTTAGTTAGCCTAACGTTGCCGCGTACTGTTCCGGCTTGAAGCCGACCAGCAATTTTCCCCCGTCTGCCTCGAGAACAGGCCGCTTAATCATCGACGGCTGCTTGAGCATCAGGGCGATCGCCTTTGCCGGCGTGATGCCGTCTTTCTCCTTCTCGGGCAACTTTTTAAAGGTGGTCCCTGCCCGGTTGAGCAGTGTCTCCCAGCCGGCTTTCTTCGCCCAGCGTTCGAGTTGCGCGCGATCGATCCCTGCGCTCTTGTAATCGTGAAAGGCATAGTCGACGCCGTGCTTGTCGAGCCATGCACGCGCCTTCTTCATCGTGTCGCAGTTCTTGATGCCGTAGATGGTGACTGGCATGTCCACTCGATGGTTCTAGGCCATGGTCGCACTCCTATTCAATAGGGAGAATTTTTTGTGCGTTCCGGTGCCAATTCGCCGATTTTTTGACGGCCGCCGCAACGACGCAGCGTCCGCCTAACTGGCGATGCCCGGCGGACAGCGTCGGCGGGAGATCAGTCTCAGCCACGGCGCCGCATGGAAAGCGCACATCAGCGCGTACATCAGCGCCATTCCGTTCAACGGCGATGCATCCTGCATGCCCATGCAAAGCATGTCGGGTTGGCCGCTGAACAAGCCCGTCCACAGCGCCATGATCCCGAAGGTCGGCGTGGCGGCAAGACCGAGCCAGCCGGCTGCGCCGGAAGCGGCGTGGCCGCCCCCGGCACAGGTCTCGGCGTCGTGACTCACAACGGAAGACATCGACACTTCAGTCATGGCCGTACCGGTCGTGGTGACGCCACCAGACACCTGTCTCGTTGCGGCCCTTGGGGGCGCGGTCGAGCCACTGATACATGCCCCACAGGCCGTCCAGGCCGCGCGCGTAAGTCGAGTAGGCGTGGTACACGACTCTATCTTCCAGCACGAACGCGCTCATGCCCGGCCTCTCGCGCACAAACGCGACGGGATCGGCACCTGTCATGGCCGCGTTCGCCGTGACGATCGGCGGAACCGATTTCTCGTCCATCGCGTGAGTGCCCCGCGCGTAGTTATATTCGAAGTTGCCTCGGCGCTGTTGCTCTTCGGTGATCGAGACGTTGAAGTCGTAGTTGAAGTCGCCGCCGACCGAAGATGCCCAGGGAAACGACCAGCCCATCCGCTGCTTGAACGCCTTGAGCTTCGCGAGCGGCGCCCGCGACACCGCCGTGAAGGCGACGTCGTGATTTTCCAGATGGACGAAAATGCCGTTGAACCCGTCGGCGATCGCCGAGCACGACGCGCAGCCCGCCTTGTAGTCGGGCCCGAACATGAAGTGATAGACCAGGAGCTGCGAGCGCCCCTTGAACAGGTTGGCGAGCGAAGCCGCCCCCTCCTCGGTGTCGAACCGGTACGCCTTCTCGACCCGGACCCAGGGCAAGCGCTGGCGGAGTTGCGCGACTTCGTCGCTGCGCCGTGTCAGGTCCTTCTCGGCAGCGAGGAGGTCGAGCCGCGCTTCCAGCCATTTGTCGCGTGTTGCGGTCACATGTGTCGTCATCTTTTTTCTCTCCTTTCGTTACCTCGGCTGTCTGCCGCGCTTCCGCGACGGCTTGCCGGTCCTTGATCGTGAGGTAGATTTAATGCCGGCCATCGAACGGCCGGGAGTGACAAGTGTGTCGGGATTTCAATGGACTCGTTGATCACCGCCGCGGCGCGCGCACTCGCAACGGGAAATCCTCTCACCGCATTGAACTTCATCGCCTTGCGCGACGATGCGCCGGCGCTGGCGCTTCGCGGCATCGCGATGGCGCAACTCGGCGATCTCGCTCGCGCCAAGACGCTGCTGCGCCGTGCAACCCGCGCCTTCGGTCCGCGAAACACTGTCGCCCGCGCACGTTGCGTGGTCGCCGAGGCCGAGATCGCACTCGTCTCCCGCGACCTCGGCTGGCCGGCGAAGCCGCTCGATTCAGCGCGGACCGTACTTGAACGGCACGGCGATCGCGCCAACGCCGCGCATGCGCGTTATCTCGCGATCCGGCGTCTACTCCTGATCGGCCGCCTTGATCAGGCGGAGCGCCTGATCGAGGACTTCGATCCCGCAACGCTGCCGACCGCCTCGCGTGCCGCGTACCAACTGGCCGTCGGCGGAATCGCGATCCGGCGCCTACGGATCAAGGCCGCACGCGCCGCTCTGATGCAGGCCAAAGACATTGCGCACAAAGCCCGCATCCCTTCGCTCGTGGCTGAAGTCGAAAGTGCGTCCGACGTCCTCGATACGCCTGCGGCGCGGCTCGTTGCGCGAGGGAAGGAGCAGCGTCTGCGGCTCGACGACATTGAAGCGCTGCTGGCGTCGACGGCGCTCGTTGTCGACGCCTGCAGGCATGTCATTTGTCAATCCGGAAAGGTAATTTCGCTGGAAAGACGCCCGGTGCTGTTCGCGCTTGCCCGCGCACTCGCCGAGGCCTGTCCCGGCGACGTGTCGCGAGCTGCGCTGCTGGCGCGCGCGTTCCGCGCGAAATATGCCGATGAATCACATCGCGCCCGACTGCGCGTCGAGATCGGGCGCCTACGCAAGACGCTGCGTGAGATCGCCGGCATCGATGCGACCAAGGACGGCTTTGCGCTCGTGCCGCGTCACGCGCGCGATGTCGCGGTGCTCGCGCCACCGACAGATGAAGCACATGCAACTGTGCTTGCCCTGCTGGCGGATGGCGAAACATGGTCGAGCTCGGCACTGGCGCTCGCGCTCGGAGCGAGCCAGCGCACCGTCCAGCGCGCGCTCGACCATTTGACGGCAGACGGCAAGGTGCAGGCGACAGGCCGCGGCCGGGCGCGCCGCTGGATGACGCAGCCGGTACCGGGTTTCCCGACAACCTTGTTACTCCCGGCCGCGCTGCCAGTTGGCTAGGGTAATCGCATCAAGCAAACAGCAGCAACCCAGGATGAGCGTATGAAACAATCGGCAGCGACCATCGTCCGCGAATACGGCCCCTTTCCGGATGTCACGCATGTGCACGGGGTCAGCTATGATGGCACAAATGTCTGGATCGCGACCGGCGACACGCTGAACGCCGTCGATCCCGCGAGCGGAAAAACGGTGCGCGCGCTCAATGTCCCCGCGCATGCCGGAACAGCTTTCGACGGCCAGCACCTGTTCCAGATCTCCGGGGACCGCATCCAGAAGATCGATCCGAAGACCGGCCGCGTCATCGCCAGCGTTCCAACGCCCGATGGCGGCGCCTCCGGACTGGCCTGGGCGGAAGGGTCGCTCTGGGTCGGGCAGTATCGCAACCGCAAGATCCATCAGGTCGATCCGCAGACCGGCGCGATCCTCCGCACCATCGAGTCGAACCGCTTCGTCACCGGCGTGACCTGGGCCGGCGACGAACTCTGGCACGGCACCTGGGAAGGCGACGAAAGTGAACTGCGCAGAATCGATCCGCAGAGCGGCGAAGTTCTGGAGCGGCTCGACATGCCGCGCGGCGTGGCGGTGTCGGGCCTCGATTCGAACGGCAGCGACACGTTCTTCTGCGGCGGCGGAAGCAGCGGGAAAATCAGAGCGGTAAGAAAGCCGAAGCGAGCCTAACGCCTCACTCCCACTCTATGATAGTATAATAAATTCAATGAGTTGCTTGCCTTCAAAGGGAGGTCGGACGTGTCCACTTCGCACGCAGAGTATTCGCTCGGGGGTACCGAGATCGAGAAGCAGCGATTGCTCACCCAAGTGCAGCCCTACGAACCCATGGCGCGCGAGCTGCTCGAACGGGTGCAGGTCAAATCAGGTTGGCGTGTCGCCGATATCGGCTGCGGTCCAATCGGCATCTTGAATCTTCTCTCCGAAGCAGTCGGCTCCCAGGGGCAGGTCTTCGGGGTCGAGAGAGAAGCGCGATTTGCTGCGATGGCAAGGGAGGAAGCCGCGAGACGCGGCCTTCAGAATGTCACGATTGTACAGGCCGACGGATTCGCGACGGGGTTAAGCAAGGGTACTTTGGACATGGTGCACGAACGCCTTGTGCTTATGCATGTGCCGAATCGAGAAGCCTTTGTCGCTGAAATGCTGTCTCTGCTCCGGCCCGGCGGTACGATCGCCCTCGAAGATGTCGACAACTCATCTTGGCTCTGCCATCCGGCGCATGATTCGTGGACGACGTTATTCGACGCGTTTCACGAGGCGTTTCACAAAAGCGGCGGAGACGGATTCCTCGGTCGACGCCTTCCCGGGCTCCTTCGCACTGCTGGCATTCAGGACGTAAAGACCAAAATTTATGCGGATGTGTTGCAGATCGGGGACTATCGCCGAACGCACCTCATTTCACTGATCGATTCGATCCGAGGGAAGATCGTCGAAGCTGGCGTGCTGAGCGACGACGATCTTGAGCGGCACAAAAGAATGCTAGCCGATCACCTCGCCAATCCCGCGACCACTGTAGTGGAGAAATTGCTCGTCCAAAGTTGGGGGGTCAAACCTTAGCAGCACACATCCGCAAATCGGCGTTGCCAATTCGTCATAGGAAATTCCAGGACTGATCACTCCATCGCGTAGCAGTGCTGCGGTTACCGAGAGCGCGCTGATCGCGTATGCCTGCTCTGCTCAACTTCGCTGATGAACAGTGCAAGCACGGCGCGGCAGTCAGTACGCCGCAACCAATCGACAACCATCAACTACTTTCGTCCAGGAGGAAGCGCCTCAGGTATTCGTCATTACCCAATCCTACTCCAAAATGCTCCCCCTCACTCCCACTCAATCGTCCCCGGCGGCTTGGAAGTCACGTCGTAAACGACGCGATTGACCCCTTTGACTTCGTTGATGATGCGCGTCGCGACGGTTCCAAGAAATTTCATGTCAAAGGGATAAAAATCGGCGGTCATACCGTCGGTCGACGTCACCGCTCGCAATCCGATGACATAATCGTAGGTCCGGCCGTCGCCCATGACGCCCACTGTCTTGACCGGCAGGAGCACCGCGAAGGCCTGCCAGATGTCGTCGTATTGTCCGCTGCGGCGGATCTCCTCGATGTAAATTTCGTCGGCGAGCCGGAGGATGTCGAGCTTCTCGCGCGTAATCGGCCCCGGGCAGCGGATGGCAAGGCCGGGCCCCGGGAATGGATGCCGCCCGACGAAGGCCTCCGGCAGGTCAAGCTCCCGGCCGAGCGCTCGCACTTCGTCCTTGAAAAGCTCGCGCAACGGTTCGACCAGCTTCATGTTCATGCGCTCGGGCAAGCCGCCGACGTTGTGGTGAGATTTGATGGTGACCGACGGGCCACCCGTGAATGAAACACTTTCGATCACGTCGGGATAAAGCGTACCCTGCGCGAGAAATTCAGCGCCCCCAACTTTTCTGGCTTCCTGTTCGAAGACGTCGATAAAAAGCTTGCCGATGGTCTTCCGCTTCTGCTCGGGATCCTCGACGCCAGCAAGCGCCTTGAGAAACGTTTCGGAAGCATCCACGTGCACCAGCCGAATGTTGTAGCTGTCGCGAAAAAGCGTCATCACCTTCTGCGCTTCTCCGAGTCGCATCAGGCCGTGCTCTACGAGCACGCAGGTCAATTGGTCGCCGATCGCCTCATGGATCAACACGGCGGCCACCGCAGAATCGACGCCGCCCGACAGCCCGCAGATCACGCGCCCTTTGCCGACCTGCTTGCGGATTTTTTCAATTGTCTCTTCCCTGAAGGCGCGCATGGTCCAGTCGCCCTTGAGGCCGGCGATCTTACGCACGAAGTTGCGCAGGATCGCCGCCCCGTGCGGCGTGTGCATCACCTCAAGATGAAATTGCGTGGCGTAGAATTTGCGCTTGTCGTCGCCGATGATCGCGATCGGCGCATTTGGCGATGTGCCAAAGACGTGGAAGCCCTGCGGCGGCCTGGTCACCCGATCGCCGTGGCTCATCCACACCGGGTATTTCTCGCCCTTGCGCCAGACGCCTTCGAAGAGCGGCGAATCCTCGGTGATGGTTACTTCGGCGCGGCCGAATTCACGGTGATGCCCGCCCTCCACCTGGCCGCCCAGCTGGTACGCCATCGCCTGCTCGCCGTAACAAATGCCGAGAACCGGCAGGCCGGCGTCGTATATCGCTTTGGGAGCGAGTGGCGCATTCTTATCGAGAACTGAAGCGGGACCGCCGGACAGGATGATTGCCTTCGGCTTCATCTCGCGAAAGGCAGCCTCGGCTTTCTGGTAGGGAACGATTTCGGAATAGACCTTCTCCTCCCGCACCCGGCGCGCGATGAGCTGGGTTACCTGGGAACCGAAATCGACGATCAGTACCTTGTCGTGCATGGACGGTCGATGTGCCCCGAAAATGGCCGACTAGGGCGCGCAAGGGCCGTTCGGGGCCGCTTTTTGCGGGCTTTGTGCCTGAAGGTCAAGTGTCCGCAATCGGGGTAACCCAATGTTAGCGCCGAACGTGCTTAGAAAATGCCTCCGATCCTGTTTGTTCACAGCCGGGAAGCCGCAAACGCCATGGCTTTCGAAACCGAGCGCATGAGATTGCCGGCCGCAGTTCGCGGCCGTGCCGATCGCCGCACGGAACTTTTTCGCGAGAGCCTCGGCGGCGTGGCGCAACGCCACGTCCTTGGTCTCGCCTGGGCGCTAAGCCCCGCGCGCATCCGCGGACTGCCGAATGTAGTCCGGCTTTGCTTCGACGAATTTCTCGCTCCCGACTATGCCCTCCCCGATCCTGAGAGTGCATTTGACAACCCGCCCGGCCTTGTCGGGATTGTGCACGACCTGAGCCAACCGACGCTTCTTGCCGCGTATCGCCGCGGGCTCTATCCGTTCGCGCATATTGCGCCGCTGAAGTGGTGGTCGCCGCCGCTGCGTTCCGTTCTCTTCTTCGACGAGTTGCACATCGCAAAACGATTGCGCCGGCAGATGCGCCAGCAGAACTACACGGTCACGCTTGACCGCGACTTCGAAGCGGTCATCACGGCGTGCGCAGGGCAACGTGACGGCCGCTGGCATCTGACGTGGATAACACCGCGTATCATGCGTGCCTATGCCGACTTGTTCGATACCGGCTACGCGCATTCGTTCGAAGTCTGGAACGAACGAGGCGAGTTGGCTGGCGGTGGCTATGGTGTTGCGCTCGGCCGCGCCTTCGTCACCGAGTCACAGTTCTCTCGTGAGCCCAACACCTCGAAAATGGGCTTCACCGCGCTCAACTGGCAGCTCGCGCGCCGGGGTTTTGCCTTCAACGACGGCAAGCTTATGACGCCGACCTGCCACGACATGGGCTTCCGCGAAATCCCGCGCAGCGAATATCTTCGCGGTCTTGCGCAGGCCGAGCGTCAGGCCGAAAAGCCCGGACGGTGGCAGATTGAAACGGACCTGAAGACGGTCGCGGACTGGCAACCGGGCTAGTGCCGGCCGTTATCGACTACATTACCAAGCAACGGAATTGCCGATATCCATTTGCCGATCCGTGAGCGACCGGACTCATCGGTTTTTGGTTCCGTGGCGGCGGCTGTTTCTGAAGAGGGGATCGATTCCGGCGGAACCGGATGATCGGGATCCTGCCGTTGCGCGGCATTCTGTTGCGCGGGCGCCGGTGCAATAGCGACCGGCGGCGGCAAAGTCGGCGCGACTACGGGTGCAGGGCTTGCGGTCGCGGGAGGTGCGGTTACCGGAAGCGCAGACGGCTCTGGGTCGCGTTGTACCGGACGCGCGGAAGGCTGCGGCATCGGGCGGGTCCTGGAGCTCTCTGCAGGCCGCGCAGCCGGCTGGTGCGTGACCAATGCCTGGCGAACGGCGTCGAGCCATTGCGTATCAGACACAGCGGGCTCCCGGCGCGCGTTCTGCGCGGCAGGAGGCTGCGTACCGGTGATGGTCTGCCTGGGAGTCGGTTGCGGCCGCGGCTCAGCCTTCTGGATTGGCTCCTTCGGCGGATCCTTTGGCTGCGCCTTGGGTGCAGGCGCTACGGAGGCAACCGGATTCTCGTCCGCCGCGAGCAAAGCCTTGAACGCGGCGGTCGCCTCAGGATCGACCAAGGCGCAGGTCTTTTCGAAAGTCTCCACGTCCCGACGCACGAGAATGCGCCTGGTGGACGCGTCGACGCCTTTGTCGAGCATTGCAATAATGCTGCTACGCAGATTCTGGCATGTCGTCTCAGGCGAAAAATTCGCGCGATAGAATGTGTAGGCGCTTCCGATAGCGACCGGCACCGCGAGAAGCGAACCGATCATCTGAATCACAGTCACAAAGCGCACCACCCTCGGCGGCTTCGATCTTCGACCGGCTTCAAAGTTGACGGGCGCAGTATCGCGCGCGTCCACGTGAAATGGCGGATCGCGCCTGGCGACAAGCATGGAAAACCCCGAAGAAGAATCTCGCGGTTCCACAGACACGCGAATATCGAGGAGAAAATTGGCCCGGATTGGGGCGCAATCGGGGAATTCCGTTTGCGATTTCTTACCGACCGTTACGAGGAGCGGCCTCGCCGCAGAACGGAGACGAAAAATCCGTCAGTACCGGTGAGCCGTGGCGTCATCAATATGCCCTCCCCGGACAGGCGTGCCGCCTTTGAAAACACAAAAGCGCGTTCCCCGAGCGCCTGGACCACGGTGCCGGGTGCCTCGAGCGCAAATGAAGGGTTCCGCCCCAGGAATGCCCGCACCTGGGCGCCGTTTTCCTCCTCCAGGACCGAGCAGGTGATGTAGGCAATCCGGCCGCCCGGCTTGAGCAGAGCCACGGCGCGATCGAGCACCTCCGCCTGCTCCTTCTGACGCTGCTCGAGAGCGCCCGGCCGCATCCGCCACTTGGCGTCGGGATTGCGCCGCCAGGCCCCCGTGCCCGTGCAGGGGGCGTCGATCAGAACGAGATCCATGCGCCCCGACAGATCATCGATTTGGCCCCCAACAGATTTCGGAGAGCGCACCTGAACATTCCGCGCGCCCGAGCGCTTGAGGCGATCATGGATCGGGGCGAGCCTGCGCTTGTCGCCGTCGGTCGCGAAAATCTGACCCTTGTTCTGCATCATGGCAGCCAGCGCGAGCGTTTTGCCGCCCGCGCCGGCGCAAAGGTCGACGACCTGCTCACCCGGCCTGGCATCGGACAACATTGCGGCCAGTTGCGACCCCTCGTCCTGGACTTCGACCATGCCTTTGATAAATGCCGGCTCGGCATGAATGGCGGGGCTTTTCGCATCGGCGGACAGCCGGACACGCAGCCCCCATGGCGACCATCGCACCGGCTCGGGATTGAGATCCGACAGTGCAGCTGCAACGGCATCAATCTCCGCCTTCAAAGTATTGACCCGCAGATCAAGCGGCGCACGGGAGGCAAGCGCAGCCCCCTCTTCGGCGCGCGCGTCGCCGAACGCGCGCTCGAAGTGGACATCCAGCCACTGCGGATAATCGCCGGCGATGTAAGGCGGAGCACTTTCGATCCCATGTGTCTCGAGACGCCTGCGTTCGTCGTCGCTCAGCTTCTCCGTCGCGTATTTCGATCCGTCGGCGAGCTTGCCGATCGCCTCAATATCCAATCCGCGCTCGCGCTTGAGCATGCCCAGAAGAATGGCGCGTGGACTGTCGGCCTGCATAATGTAGGCACTCGACGCCCGCCGCCGCAGCGCGTCGTACACGAGCCCGGCGATCGCCGCACGATCGCCCGAGCCGGCGTAACGATGGGTAAGGCCCCAGGACTTGAGCGCATCGGCGGCCGGGCGGCGCTCACTCTCAATCGACGCGAAAACCTCGATGGCTGCCGCAAGCCGGGCTGCAGGTGTCATGGCAAGGCGAAAAGGATACGCACGATATAAATCACCCACATGATAATCAGGACGATCGCGCCTATGCCGTAGAAAGCGCCCCGGATGCGCACATTGTTGCTGGTCACGTGCACGAACGCATGCACCCAGCGCAGAACAACAAAAATCCAGGCAAGAACGACAAAAAGCAGATCGGCATGATGCGTGATGATCTCAAGGATCGTCAGTACATAAAAGAGGATCGGCAACTCGAACTGGTTGGAAAACGAATATGCAAACTGAGCGGCGCGCACCGGCCAGTTCGGCTCACGCAGCGCAATGTCCTCGAACCGGGTCTCGCCGCGGTGCAGTGTCGACGTGCGGCAATACATCATGCCGAACATGACCGCGAAAGTGAGCAATACCTCGACGAACAGCGGCAATAAAACATATTGAACGGACATGGCCCAATCCTCCCACAACGGAAGGGACAACTACACGCGGCTCGGATAGTTCGGGCTCTCGCGGGTGATCGTCACATCGTGCACGTGGCTCTCGCGCAAGCCCGCCCCGGTAATGCGGACGAATTCCGCCTTGCTGTGCATCTCCGCAAGATTTTTTGCGCCTACGTAGCCCATCGCGGCGCGCAGACCGCCGGCAAGCTGGTGCAGAACGGTTGCAGCTGCGCCTTTGTACGGCACCTGACCTTCGACGCCCTCGGGCACCAGCTTGAGTGCGTCTTTGATGTCCTGCTGGAAGTAGCGGTCGGCTGAACCGCGCGACATCGCCCCGACCGATCCCATGCCACGATAGGTTTTGTACGAACGGCCCTGATAGAGAAAAACTTCGCCCGGCGTCTCGTCCGTGCCCGCAAGAAGCGAGCCGACCATCGCGCAATCGGCGCCCGCCGAGATCGCTTTTGCAAGATCGCCCGAATATTTGATGCCGCCGTCGGCAATCACCGGCGTGCTGGACGCTTTCGCAGCATCGACACAATCCACGATCGCGGTGAGCTGCGGCACGCCGACACCGGCAACGATCCGCGTCGTACAGATCGAGCCCGGGCCGATACCGACCTTTATGGCATCGGCTCCGCAGCCGATCAGCGCCTTTGCCCCTTCGCTGGTTGCGACATTTCCGGCGACCACCTGCACCTTGTTCGACTGCCGCTTGATGCGGGTCACCGCGTCAAGCACGTATTTCGAATGTCCGTGCGCGGTATCAACCACAACCAGGTCGACGCCGGCTGCAATGAGCGCTTCGGTGCGCGCAAATCCCTTGTCGCCGACGGTCGTCGCCGCGGCAACGCGAAGCCGGCCCTGCTCGTCCTTGCAGGCGTTCGGATTGGCGACCGCCTTTTCGATGTCCTTGACCGTGATGAGGCCGACGCAACGGTATTGGGAATCGACGACCAGAAGCTTCTCGATGCGATTCTGATGGAGCAGACGCTTGGCCTCATCCTGGCCGACGCCTTCCCGCACAGTGATGACTTTCTTGGTCATCAGATCCGACACCGGCTGTCGCGGATCGGTCGCAAAGCGCACATCGCGGTTGGTCAGGATGCCGACCAGCTTGCCCGGCTGGGAGCCCGCGGAGCGCTCAACCACCGGAATGCCGGAGATGTGGTTATCCTTCATCAGGTCGAGCGCCTGCTGGAGTGTCGCGTCCGGCTCGATGGTGAGGGGATTCACTACCATGCCGGATTCGAATTTTTTCACCTGACGGACCTGCGCTGCCTGAACATCCGGCTCCATGTTTCGGTGAAGCACGCCGATGCCGCCGGCCTGCGCCATGGCAATCGCCATCTGCGCCTCGGTAACCGTATCCATCGCCGATGCGATAATCGGAATGTTAACGGGGATCGAGCGGGTGATGTGTGAGCGAATATCGACGTCTGCCGGCAGGACCTCGGACAGACCCGGCTTGATCAATACGTCGTCAAAAGTGAGCCCTTCGCGCGGGCTTGCATTGTTTTTTCCGACCATCGCCAACTCCGTCATGCCCAAAAGGGCAGTCAGACCGGCCAGCAGGGGTTAAAAAAGTCCGTTGCGAGGGGTCCCTCGCCCTGCGTCACGGCCCGCTTTTGGGTTGGCGTGGGTCGATAGCACGGGATGGTGTCGATTCCTAGCGCAATCGCGGATGGCTGTTATGAAGTCGTAAACGGGATGGGGCCTTCTTTCCGCCGCCGCTTTACGCTTCAAGAGCCCATTCAATGACGCCTAAGCCCCTCCCCGTTTTCCATGCCCCGTGACCGCATCGTCCCGCTGATCATCGCGGTCGCATTGTTCATGGAGAACATGGATTCGACCGTAATCGCCACGTCCTTGCCGGCAATTGCGGCCGACATTGGAACCAATCCCCTGGCTCTCAAGCTTGCGGTGACGTCGTATCTGCTCTCTCTGGCGATCTTTATCCCCGCGAGTGGCTGGACCGCCGACCGGTTTGGCGCGCGCACCGTGTTCCGCGCAGCCATTGCCGTCTTTGTGCTGGGCTCGATCGGATGTGCGTTGTCGAGTTCGCTGACCGATTTCGTCATAGCGCGCATCGTGCAGGGCGTTGGCGGCGCGATGATGACACCGGTCGGCCGCATAGTGCTGGTCCGCACCATCAGCAAGCGCGAACTGGTCGGAGCCATGGTCTGGGTAACAACGCCGGCACTGGTCGGACCCGTGCTTGGGCCGCCGATCGGCGGCTTTATCACGACCTATGCCACATGGCACTGGATCTTCATCATCAATGTCCCGATCGGTCTGCTCGGCATCCTGCTCGCAACGCGTTACATACCCGACGTGCGTGCCGAGGAGGATGAGCGCTTCGATATCGTCGGAATGGTGCTCGCCGGCCTCGGCATCGGCGGAATGGCATTCGGCCTTTCCGTGCTGGGCCTCAACTTCCTGCCCTGGACGGTGGTGGCGGGACTTGTTTTCGGCGGAGCCTGTTTTTTTGCTGCCTATCTCGCGCATGCACGCCGTGTCGACAACCCGGCACTGGATCTTTCGCTGTTCCGTATTCCGACATTCTTCGCGAGCGTGTGCGGTGGATTCATTTTCCGCCTCGGGCTTGGCGCGCTGCCGTTCCTCCTACCGCTGATGCTTCAGATCGGCTTCGGCATGACGCCGTTCCAGTCCGGGATGATCACCTTCGCTACCGCACTCGGCGCCATGGGAATGAAGTGGGCGACGGCGAACATTCTGCGCCGCTTCGGCTTCCGCAATATCCTGGTCGTCAACTCCATCATCAGCGCTGCTTTTCTGGCGGTCTGCGCCGGATTTACGGCGGCGACGCCCGTCGGGGTGATGATGTTCCTGCTTCTCGTCGGCGGATTCTTCCGTTCGCTGCAATTCACCAGCATCAACACCATTGCCTATGCAGACGTAGAGCCGCGCCGCGTAGGACGAGCGACCGCCTTGGTGAGCGTTGCCCAGCAACTCGCGGTCTCATCGGGGGTGGCTGTGGGCGCGCTCGCAGTGGAACTCACCGTCTACTTTAAGGGAAGCAATACGCTGCAAGCCGCTGACTTTCCGCCAGCTTTTCTGGCGGTCGCGGCGATTTCAGCCCTCTCGGTCCTTATCTTTGCGCGGCTGCCGCCGGAAGCCGGCGCCGAAATGGCGGACAGGCTTCCGACCCAAGCCGAACCTTCCGACCAGCGCGCCGGCTAACTCCGTTGGCTGTTCGCACCGCGAAATCCGGTCGCAAGCAGATAAAGCTCGGCAGAGTCCGCTCGACTTGCGGCCGGTTTGACGTGCTTGACGGTCTTGTAATCGCGCTTGAGGGACGCCAGCAGTTCGGCCTCGGTGCCGCCTTGCAACACCTTTGCAAGAAAGCTACCGCCGGGGGCCAGGACGCTTCGGGCAAAATCCGCGGCTGCTTCAACCAATGCCATGATCTTCAAATGGTCGGTCTTGGCATGACCGGTTGCGTTCGCCGCCATGTCGGACAGTACCACGTCGGCCGGACCGCCGATCATGTCTTTGAGCTTTGCGGGCGCGTTTTCGTCCAGGAAATCCAGGCTGGCGAAATCGACGCCGGGCACCGGGTCCATCGGCAAAATGTCGATTGCGACCACGCGACCCTGCTCCGGGGCACCGACGCGTCGGGCGGCAACCTGGCTCCAGCCGCCCGGAGCAGCTCCGAGGTCGACCACACGCGCGCCCTTCCTCAGAAAATGCGCCCGATCATCGATCTCCATCAACTTATAGGCGGCGCGCGAGCGCATGCCCTCGCGTCTCGCCCGCACAACGTACGGGTCGTTGAGCTGACGCTCCAACCAAAGCTTTGACGACTGCGAGCGATTTTTTCCGCTGCGGACCCGGACTTTGAGCTGGCGCGGCCCGCTGCTTTTGCCGCGCACGGTCACGATGGAGCAGCCTGGCTGTTACCGCCCCAGGCGCCGTCCTCGCGCATCATCTGCACCAGCATGCCTTCGCGCAGCCCGCGATCAGCAACGCGCAAGCGCGGACAGGGAAACGCCCGGCGGATCGCCTCGAGGATCGCACAGCCGGCAAGCACAAGATCGGCCCGCTCGGCGCCGATGCAGGGGCTTGCAACACGATCCTCGTAGCTCATCGTCAGCAATCGCTCGACGACAGCGTTGATTTCCTCAGCACTCATCCAGCAGCCGTCCACGCGATTGCGGTCATAACGCTTGAGGTTGAGATGTACGCCGGCGATGGTGGTGACCGTGCCCGATGTCCCGAGCATGTGGATCCCTTCGGCCTCATCGCCGCCGTGCTCGCGCACGAATGGAGCAATCAGGTCGGCAACTTCCACGACCATTGCGCCGTAACATTCACGCGTCACCGTGATGCCGCCGTAACGCTCGGCCAACGTCACAACGCCGTGCGGCACGGAAATCCAACCGCGGATCCGGGGCAATGGCGGGCCAGAGCGGCTGTGCTGCGAGCGCTCGAGCCGCACAAGTTCCGACGAGCCGCCGCCGATATCGAACAGCACGGCGCCTGCCGCATGGGGATCAATCAGCGGCGTGCAACCGGTCGCGGCCAGGCATGCCTCGGTCTCGCGATCGATCACCTCGAGCTCAAGACCAAGTTCGCCCGACACGCGATCCAGAAACTCCGCGCCGTTTTCAGCTGTCCGGCAGGCCTCGGTTGCAATCAGGCGCGCACGCGTAACGCCTTTATTTTTCATTTTGTTGCGGCAGATGGCCAAGGCCGCCATTGCGCGGCCGATTGCGGCCTCGCTCAGGCGGCGGGACGATGAGACGCCCTCGCCGAGCCGTACGATCCTTGAAAATGCGTCGACGACGCGAAAGCCTTCACCTGAGGGGCGTGCTACCAGCAACCGGCAATTATTGGTCCCCAGATCGAGTGCGGCATAAGTCGCTCCCCCCCGGTCATTGCCGAAGCGACCATTGGCCCGTACAGACGACCGCCGACCCCACCGGGCCCGCGGCGGCGGCGCCCGATCGATAGCAGGGTCGAGGCCTGGGATGTTCCCGGCCTCGCCGCTCATCTCGCAAAACCTTTCCTGCCTGCACCGTAAGCCAGCTGTTTCCTTCAGCGCGTCACGGTTGCAGGCGTGTTCCCTCAATCACGAAAAGTGTAACAGCGCCCGTGTTGCGCGCAACCCTCCGTCGCAAAAGCTATTCTTGTCGAAGAATGCGGTGTGCTTTATTTGACAACGCCGGCCCGGAAAGCAGCACCCCTCAATGGATGACCGCACCACCGAAACTGCCCTTTCGCTGACCAAATTCGGTGTCGGGCAGCCTGTCCGGCGGAGCGAAGACCCGACGCTTGTTCGCGGACAGGGCCGGTACACCGATGATGTCAGCCGGCCGAACCAGGCCTATGCGATCATGGTGCGCAGCCGTGAGGCGCATGGTGTAATCCGCTCGATTGAGGCCGCCGGCGCCAAGGCGATGCCGGGCGTTCTTGCGGTCTACACGGCTGCAGATCTGACCGGATATGGCCCGCTCAAATGTGGCCTTCCTTTAAAAAACCGTGACGGATCGCCCATCCGCTACACGCCGAGACCGGCACTTGCCGGCGACAAAGTGCGTTACGTAGGCGATCCCGTTGCCTGCGTGATCGCGGAGACCGTAGCGCAAGCGAAAGATGCAGCCGAAGCTGTGACGGTCGACATTGAACCGCTACCCGCGGTGCTCAATCCGTCCGAAGCAGTCAAGCCGGGCGCACCGCTTGTGTTTGACGAGGTGCCGAACAACATCGCGCTCGATTATCACTATGGCGATGCCGTCAAGGTCGCCGAAGCCTTTGCCAGGGCAAAGCACATAACCCGGCTCGAGACCTCCAACCAGCGCATGGTGGTCAACGCCATGGAGCCGCGCTCCGCGATCGGCGAATACGACGCGGCCGCCGCGAAGTGGACGCTCTACTCCACAAGTCAGGGCGTGCACGGCATGAAGACCTCGCTGATGGAAATTCTTGGCGCGCCCGCCGGCAAGGTCCGCGTGATCACCGGCCAGGTCGGCGGCTCGTTCGGCATGAAGGCCGCGGTCTACCCCGAATATGTCTGCCTGTTGCACGGCGCCCGCCTGCTCGGACGGCCGGTCAAATGGACGGATGAGCGTTCCGGCAGTTTCGTCTCGGACCATCATGGCCGCGCGCAGGACATGGTCGTTGAAATGGCGTTTGACGACGATGCGCATATTCTTGCCGTCCGTCTCACCGGCTACGGCGACATGGGCGGCTACCTCGCCCAATTCGGGCCACTGCTGCCGACCGGAAATCAGGTCAAGAATATCGCCAGTGTCTATCGCACGCCATTGATCGAGGTGGCGACCAAATGTGTTTTCACCAACACGACTTTTGTCTCTGCCTATCGCGGCGCCGGCCGGCCCGAAGGTAATTACTATATCGAACGCACGCTCGATCTCGCCGCGGCCGAGCTCGGTATTGACCGGCTCGACTTGCGCAGGCGCAACATGATCCGGAAGAGCGACCTGCCCTTCAAAGCCGCATCCGACATGACTTACGACTGCGGCGATTTCCTCGGCGTGCTCAAGCAGGCGCTCGACGCCGCAGACTATGCCGGATTCAAGAAGCGCAAACGCGAAAGCAGAAAGCGCGGCCTGCTGCGCGGCCTTGGCATCGGCTGCTATCTTGAGGTCACGGCTGCACCCGGCAAGGAACTCGGTGCCATCCATTTTGAATCCGACGGCACGGTAACGATCGTCACCGGCACGCTCGACTTCGGGATGGGTCACGCGACGACCTACGCGCAGATATTGACCGATCTGCTCGGCGTTCCTTTTGACCGCATCCGCATGGTCGAAGGTGACAGCGACCGGATGGCGTTCGGCGGCGGCAGCGGCGGCTCGCGTTCGGTGATGTTTGTCGGGGCGGCGCTTACTGAATCGGCGGCGATCGTGATCGAGCGCGGCAAACAAATCGCTTCTCACGTGCTGGAAGCCTCGCCCGGTGACATCGAATTCAGGGACGGATACTTTGTGATCGCAGGTACTGACCGATCGATCGGGTTGATCGAACTCGCCGCAGGTCTGCGCGCCGGGATCAACTTGCCGGACGGCGCTCCGAGCTCGCTCAACGTCGACCACGTCGTCAACAATCCTGTTCCGTCGGCTTTCCCGAACGGGTGTCACATTGCCGAGGTCGAAGTCGATCCGGAAACAGGCGCCGCACGTGTCGTTCGTTATTCGGCGGTCAATGACCTCGGCACGGTGGTCAATCCCTTGCTGGTCGAGGGCCAGATCCAGGGCGGCGTCGTCCAGGGTCTCGGGCAAGTCTTGCTGGAGCAGGCTGTCTATGATTCCGACGGGCAATTGGTCACCGGTTCGTTCATGGACTATGCGATGCCGCGCGCGCACGACGCGCCGATGATCAATGTCGCCAGCCATCCCGTGCCAACCAAAAGCAATCCGCTCGGCGCCAAGGGTTGCGGGGAGGCCGGCACGTCGGGCGGCTTGCCTTCCGTAGCCAACGCCGTTGTCGACGCTCTGTCCGAATACGGCGTCCGTCACCTTGAAATGCCGATGACGCCCGCGCGCATCTGGCAGGCGATCCAGCAGGCAAAGACCGGCCGATGAGCCAGGCTGCCGGCGTTATCGGTTCGGCGCGCGCCATACGTCCTGCGTAACCATCGCAACGAGGCGGGCCGATTGATGGCCTGAGGTTCTGTGGACTTGTCAAATCAACGAAATTGCCCCATGTGAAGGCGCCTCCCGTCAGGCCGACGGTGAAAATACAATCGGTTCCCTATCCTGCTGGGGAATAGTTCAACGGTAGAACATCGGACTCTGACTCCGAGAATCTAGGTTCGAATCCTAGTTCCCCAGCCAGATTAATTCGTTGCCGCATAATCAGAAACGAGTTGAGCGCCGTCGCCGCGCTGCACGATTCCATGTCGCGGGTGTTGCGGCTTGTTCTCGTTTATTTTCAGGCATTCCCGACAATTTCCGGAAACTCCACGCGACATGCTCGCGACATGGGACGGCGGTGGCGGCCCGAACCGCCAACACTGACCCAAGCATAACAACGAGCAGCTCGCTCTTACTTCACAATTTGGGTCGCACATTTGGAGTGCGCCCAAGCCGCTCGTTGAGCGGCCGCCAGGCAATCATCCGGTCTACAATCTGCTCGGCCAGATAGCATCAGACTGGTCGCATGTGGAGCACACGTTGGACACGATTATTTGGCAGCTAGCTGGGCGTAGATGCTGAAGCGGGAGCGTGCATCACTTCGCAAATGTTGGGAAAGTACAATCGGTATAAGGCCATCGTTGCGCTATTGATCCTGCACGAACGCAACACGTAAGAGAAAACGGCGGAGCTAACTAAAGAGGCGCGCAGACTTATGGAAAGGATGAACTTGCCGGCCGACCAAAGGAACAGGCACGTTCGCGATCCTTGGTCCTTGCGTGGATTGCCCATTGCGCGGCTAGCCGGTAGGCTCCCCGTCGAGGCTTCAAGCTCTTGGGTCAAAATAAGAACTTCCTTGCGGGTGCGGCCGTAAGCCTTGGGAGGACGAAGACGTGAATCGCAGCGACCGCGTCGTGGCGGCGGCGGTCCATCCGCGCAACGGCCCCGCGCAGCCTGCCAAAGCTGAGTCTGTGGAGCGTCTTGTCGTCGAAAACGCGTGCCTGCGTTACGGCGCGCTCGACGTCTTGTCGGATTTGAGCCTCACGGTTGGCGGGAGCGAGATCGTCAGCATCGTTGGCCCGTCCGGCTGCGGCAAGACGACTCTTCTGCGCTGCGTGGGCGGCTTGAACCAGCTTAACGCCGGCGAGATTCGCATCGAAGGTCAGCGGGTCGAAAGGCCCTTGCCGAGCGTGTCGATGGTGTTTCAGCATTTCGGGCTATTTCCCTGGCGCAACCTTTGGAACAATATCGCCTACGGACTGAAGCTCAAGCACACACCGAAGGACGAGATCGAACGCCGCGTGACCGAAGCGATCGAATTGGTCGGCTTGAAGGGTTTTGAGAAGTCCTATCCGCATCAACTGTCCGGAGGCATGCAGCAGCGCGCGGGTCTCGCGCGGGCGCTGGTGATGGAACCGAAGCTGTTGCTCATGGATGAACCATTCTCTGCCATCGACGCGCAGACGCGCGAGCAGTTGCAGTTCGAGCTGCTGCGCATCTGGGACCGGCGGCCGACTGCGATGATGTTCGTCACTCACGCCATCGACGAAGCAGTGCTGATGGGCGACCGCGTGGTGGTGCTGGCCGGGCGCCCCGCACACGTGCGCGCGGTGCGCAAAGTCGAATTGCCGCGCCCGCGCGACCGCAGCGTCGTTGCCACGCGCGAATTCATCAATCTGCGCGAACAGGTCTGGCACGACCTGTTCGATCAACCGGGAAGTAGCGGAGCACGCTTGTAAGACTGATCTAAAAAAACCCAGGGAGGAAAAATATGTTGAAGACAAAGGGGGCCGGTCCCTTGCCGGCAAAAGTGCTGCTTGGTGCGATGCTGGGGCTTTCGGCCGTTGCAATGTTGGCCAGCGGAGCTCCCGCCGCCGATCCAGTCAAGGTCTCGCTGTCGGCCATCGGCCGCCCGCCCATCTTCTCCAATACCTATGTCGATGTCGCCGAAACGATGGGCTATTGGAAAGCCGCCGGCGCCGACGTGAACGTCCGCTGGTTCCAGCGCGGTTCCGATACGGCCAAGGCGGTCGTGACCGGTGACGTGGACGTCGGCACCACCTCGTCACAAGCGGCGATGAACCTGATCGCGTCGGGCGCGCCGATCATTGCTATCGCCGGCATGAACTCGCAGGACTGGGTGCTTGCCTCCGACGATCCGGACGTGAAGGACTGCAAGGACCTTAAAGGCAAGACGGTCGCGGCCGATGGCATCAACAATGCCCGCTACCTTTATATCGGCGCTGCTGTTGCGACCTGCGGACTGAAGATCAGCGACATGAAGCTGATCGACCTTGCCAACGCACCGCTG
The DNA here is from genome assembly GCA_035701845.1 of Pseudolabrys sp. Classification (GTDB taxonomy): domain Bacteria; phylum Pseudomonadota; class Alphaproteobacteria; order Rhizobiales; family Xanthobacteraceae; genus Pseudolabrys. The sequence continues at coordinate 98,367 of DASSRJ010000170.1, forward strand.
GTTAAAGCGGGAATCGCAGGCCAGGTGCACTCGGGCATTTTCCACATCGATGAGCTGGCGCAGGTGGAATTCAAGACCGGGAAAAAGTGGCGTCACCTCGAAGTACCGCCGGCCATCAAGAAGAACCTGCACTATCTCATGTTGGTCGCCAGCAAGAAGGCGATTGCGGAAAATCGCGAAGGCCTGGTCAGGCTTTTGGAAGGCTGGATCAAGACCCAGGCGCTGATGGGCAGCAAAAATCCGGCCGACAAGGAGCAGTTTGCCAAGATCGCCGCCAACGCAAGCCAGATCGATCCCAAAGTCGCGCTCTCGGCGATCGACGAATATCAGAAGATCAACTACTGGGAGAACAATGACGGACTCGACGAGAAACAGATCGCGGCTCAGCTCAACGAACTGGTGCAAATCGGTTCGGTCAAGGCCGAGCAGAAGCCCTCGATGGACAAGATCGTCGATCGGTCGCTCTACGCCGAGGCCGCCAAGCGGTTGAAGAAATAAGTGACGGCGTGCGAGCACTGAGCAAAACTGAACCGAACGCGAGCGCGCGCGGCGAAGCATCGTTTGCCGCGCGCGTTAACCGTTTCCGGGCCGCCAATGCCCGCCTCATCCAGATCGCCTGCTATGCATCGAGCATTCTGTTGTTGATCGTTGCGTGGCAAGCGCTCGGACACAGTTTCGGCGTGCTGTTCGTGCCCTTTACCGAGGCGATGTCCCGCCTGTGGGATATGCTGATCAATGGTCCACTGTTGCCGGCGCTGTGGGTATCCGGCGAGCTTTATCTGGTGACGCTTGCCTTCAACATTGCAATCGGGGTGACGGTCGGGCTGCTGCTTGCCCGGGTCAAACTAATCTCGGCAGCGTTTGAGCCTTACATCTATATTCTTTACGCCACGCCGACGATCTCGCTGGTGCCCTTTGTGTCGGTGCTGTTCGGATTTGAATTCTGGCCGCGCGTGCTTGTCGCGGTGCTGATCTCCATCTTTCCCATCCTGATCAGCGTCACCGAGGGCGCGCGCAGCATCCCGCGCCAGCATCTCGACGTGGCGGCTATTTTCGGCTCGAACGAGCGCCAATTGTGGCGCGACGTCATCGTGCCGTACGTCATGCCGTTCGCGATGTCGGGCATCAAGCAGTCGATTGCTCTTTCGATGGCCGGCACGTTGGTGGCGGAGTTTTTTCTCAATCCCGACGGTATTGCCGCGGTCCTCCTGCAAGGCACGACCATCGTGGATTCCGGCTGGGTGCTGGCGGTTACGATTTTCATCGCCGCCATCGCTGTTGCGCTCGTCGGCGTCGGCGAACTCGTTGAACGGTATTTGGTCCGATGGCGACGTACAGCGGTCGGATAGAACGGGCATCGCCCACCCTCCCGGCTTGGCTCGGCCCGTGGCTGAGCCGCGAGCGCTTGGCGCCGGTTATTTCAGGGCTAATTATCCTGGCGATATGGCAGATCGTCGTCAGCACGCAGTTGCCGGACTTCGTTGCGCGGCCAATTGGAATTGTGCTGGCGATTCCGTCGACAGTCGCGAGCCAGGAGTTTTGGCTCGACGTACTAATGACTCTCGGCTCGATCAGCGAAGGCGTTGCCATCGGATCAGCCGCGGGCATCGTGGTTGGCGTCGCCATGGGCCGGGTGCGTGAGATCGACTGGTTCCTGTCCACCTACATCCGCGCGCTCTACGCGCTGCCGCTGATCGCGTTGGTTCCGATCGTAATTCTCTGGGTCGGCTACCAGCCGAGTGCGCGCCTTGTCATTGTGATCATCTCGGTGTTTTTGCCGGTGGCGGTCACCACCGCGGACGGCACGCGCGCCATTTCCAAGGATTACCTCGACGTCGGAAAAATGTTCGGCGCCCGCACGCACCATGTCTGGTTCGGCATCGCGCTGCCGTCCGCCATGCCGCATATCGTTGCCGGCATCGAACTCGGCTTCGCGCGCGGCATCACCAATGCGATCGCGGTCGAGGTGCTGGCCAGCGTGCCGGGCATGGGCATGTCGGTCTTTACGAAATCTAATGAGCTGAATGAAAACGCATCGATGGTTTATGTGGTTTGCCTGGCGATCTTTGCGGTTTCAGTGCGCTCGGGGATGACTAGGTTCCGCCGCTGGCTGACACCATGGTATCGCGACGCCTGAGTGGCGGGCTTCAAGCATGACACGGTCGAGATCGCTTATCTGGATGAAGGCGTGGGCGATGCAATCGTCCTCGTACACGGAATGATTGCTGGCCGTTTTCATGTTGCGTGTGTTGCGATTTGTTCTCCAATAGATTCAACGGTTGACGAACAGTCCCGGCTCCTCCATGCGACATGGACGTGACATGACAAAGCCAACCCAAATACGCAGACTTGCCTTGATCGCGGGTCTTTTGCTCTTTGGCTACTTATTTAATCGCGGCGTATACGTCGGCTCTATCACCATGCTGAACACCCCTAGTGGCCTCGTCGTTTACGAAAAATATTGCCACTACTTCTCTCTGACTGGCGTCCATGATGTTCTGGTGAATGCCGGCCTGACCGAAGAAGATGCTGCGCGCGTTTTCTGTCCACTCCTCAGAGGATCGAGCAACGAAAGGGCTATCGAGCTCGCGCCCGATGATCTTTGATGGCCGGGATCTCGACCAGTGCGCTGCCTCTGGCCGGTCCAGATTGCCGCCAACTTACAGCGTCTATTCTGGACGATCGGGGCGCACCACGTGATACAGAGGGGTTACAGATCGTCGGGCTCAAATACCCCTGCACGCCCTAAGGCACTTTTACGCGTCCTTGGCGCATCAACCCGAAGCAAGATGGCGGCCTGGAACTACCGCCGAAGTCTGTGCGGCACCGGATGGGTCACTACTCGATCGGTCTTATCGTAAGTCCAAATCCGTGTGCGAAACGATCGGCGATGACCAATCCGAGGGCGCGGCCATCAAACGATGGCGGGAGGCCGCTACCTACAAAGGCAACGGATGACCGTGGACGCGACACAAACGCAACATGCCGACGAATAGACTAATAAAATCAATTCAGGTGCACGGACTCTGACTCGGAGAATCCAGGTTCGAATCCTAGTTCCCCCAGCCAACTACCTTTTTCATCCGTCGAAATCGCAGTGGCTTCTCCGCATCATTTGGCTACGGCGAGCTTGAATGCACTGGTCAACAATCAAATTGTGGCTCATCCTGTCGAGGCTTGCTGGGTAACCCAATCAAAAAACTGGGACAGGGAGGCAATGCCGTGGCTCAAACCATAGAGGGATTTGTCGGTAACGCGCTGGATGAGGCAAAGATCACGCCAACGCACGTCAAGGTCGTTGCGCTGATCGCAGCTGGTTACTTCTTTGACGTCATCGATCTGATCGTTCTGGGATCGCTGATCCCGGACATGCTCCAGAGCAACTTCGCAACAAGACCGGAGGCTGCATGGATCGGCAGCGCGACCGTGCTTGGAATGTTCATCGGAGCAGCGGGACAAGGTGAGTTCAGCGACAGGTGGGGCCGCAAGACGGTCTATCAGTTCAACCTGCTGGTTTTCGGTGTTTTCACAATTCTCGGAGCTCTTGCACCGACAGTGTTCTGGCTGATCGTGTGTCGGTTCATCGCCGGTCTCGGTCTCGGTGGCGAACAGCCACTGGCGTTCGCCTACGCGGGCGAATACTCGCCGAAAGCGATCCGCGGCCGCATCCTCGCGTTCGTGCACTTCATTGGTGGTGCATGCGTTTGGCCGATCGCCGCCCTTTTCACGCTGTTTTTCCGGGACTCGATCGGGTGGCGGGGGATCTGGATCGTGATCGGCATCGGCGCCCTTATCGTGTGGCTGTTCCGCTTCTGGCTACCGGAATCGCCACGCTATTTGGCGACGCACGGGCGCGGCAAGGAAGCACTCGATGTTCTTGCGCGCATGGGCATCCCGGCCCCGAAGGAACCATTGACGACAAGCGCGGCGAGCGACACCCGCAGTGATCCGTTCGCGCTCGTGTTCAGGATGTTCCCCGGCCGCGTGATTGCCGGCATGATCTGCTTCTCCGCGTTCTTCGGGGTTGCGATCGGTCTCGGCAACTGGCTGCCGAACATCATGACCGAAAAAGGGTTCACGATCACCAAGTCGCTCACTTACACCTTCGGCATGACGCTGGCGGTGCCGTGCGCGAGCCTGTTCATGATGTATGCCCTCGACAAGTTCGGCCGGAAGATAACGTCGGTGTGCTCCTTCATCGGTGCCGGCATCATGGCCATCGCATTTGCCAATGCGCAGACCGACACGCAGTTGCTCGTCGCCGGATTCGTCATGATCTTCTTCATCCAGGTGTCCGGTAACTCGATGCAGATCTTTGCGTCGGAGGTATTTCCGACCAATGCGCGCGCATCCGGCTTCGGATGGGCCGCCGGCGTCGGCCGTCTCTCCACGGCAGGCATCAACCTGGCGATTCCATGGATTCAGGGCCGTTGGGGTCTCAATGCGGTGTTCGCCTGTATTGCGGCCGTGCTCCTGATCGCGGCGTTCTCCGTAACTCAGATGGGCCCCGAGGCGCGTCAGAAAGGTCTCGACGAAATCGCCCCGCCGACGGGCTAGCGCAAACAGCGGATCAAGAACCGCGGGGCCCGGTTCGGCATTTGCCGCCGGGCCTCGCTTCAATTTGACCGCAATTAATTCGCTGAATCAGATGGCTCCCGAAGCAACAGCAAGCAACGTCCGCTACCTGTCGCGTTGCGATCAGGGCGGCCGGCCTGACGGAGTGCAGGTTCTCGTGCACAAGGGCCATGCTTTCATCGGCCACATGTTCAGCGACGGATTTTCGGTTGTGGATGTGCGCGATCCGCTCAATCCGAAACCGGTCGCGTTCGTCCCCGCGCCGAAAAACACACGGTCGCACCACCTGCAGATCCATGACGACATTCTTCTCGCCGTGAACGGCCCGAATATCTGGGCCATGCAGCAATACGCGACGCAACAGGACTACTACGCGAAATCGTTGATCGACTCGGTTCAGACCGAACAGCCATTTGCGGCCGGCCTACGCGGTTTTGATATTTCGAAGCCATCGAGCCCGCGCGAGATCGCGTTTCTGGATATGCCGGGGTTCGGGGCTCATCGAATCTGGTGGGTTGGCGGCCGGTACGCCTATGCGTCGATTCACTTCGAAGGATTCATAGATCATGCTTTGGCGGTCATTGACGTTTCGAATCCGGAAGCGCCGCACCTTGCGGGGCGCTGGTGGTTGCCGGGCATGAATCGCGCCGGCGGCGAAACGCCCCCGGCATCGTTCGGCAAGCGCACGGCACTCCATCACCTCATCAGCGCGGGCACGTTCGGTTACGCGGCCTGGCGCGATGGGGGCTTCACCATTCACGACCTGAGCGATCCCACAAACCCGAAATTGATCAGCCACCGCAACTTTGCGCCGCCCTTCGCCGGGGGCGCGCACACGCCCCTGCCGTTGCCCCAGCGCAGGCTGCTTGTGCTCGCCGACGAGGCAACCTCCGCAAACTGCGCCAACGGGCTGGCCTACACCTGGGTCATTGATGTGCGCGAGCCGTCAAATCCTGTTTCGATTGCCACCTTGCCTACGCCTGCCGAGGAAGATTTCTGCGCCAAAGGTGCAAAATTCGGACCGCATAATCTGCATGAGAACCGTCCGGGGTCGTTGCAGACTGAAGAGCTGATATTCGCTACCTATCACAATGCGGGCCTGCGGGTTTTCGATATACGCAACCCGTTTCAACCACGACAGGTCGGCTATTTCGTGCCCCCGCCGCCGGACAGAATTGTCGACCAGAGGCCAAATCCTGCCAAAGTCATTCAATCGTGCGACGTATTTGTCGATCCTGATGGGATCATGTACCTCACCGATACAAACGCCGGTCTGTATATCCTGCAATACGACGGCCGGTAGTCGTGCGGAGAACCTGAGTATGTCGGAAAAATTCGGGCGCCTCGCTTTGCATATGTGGACGATCGACACGACGCCGCTTGCCACGGCGCTCGATGCGGCCAGGCAGGCAGGCTATGACGCCGTCGAACTGCGCCGGACGGATTTCAAGCGTTGCTTCGATGCCGGCATGAGCAATAAGCAGGTGCTCGACCTTGTCAAAAAGAGCGGCATTCCCTGCGGCGTGCTCGGAGTTGAGTACGGATGGCTGTTTGCCACCGGCGAGGAGAGCAAGCGTCTTTTCAAGGTATTTCGTGAATCGTGCGAGAACGCAGTGGCGCTCGGCTGCGACATGTTGATGAGCGCGCCTGGCCAGGTCAACGGACCGATCAAAGATGCCATCAAATATCTCAAGGACGCCGGTGATATTGCCGCCGAGCACAAGTTGAAACTTGCGATCGAATTCAACTCGCAACACGACGTGCTCAACAGTCTCGCTGTCCTCACCGAGTTGGTCGAAGGCGCAGGCAGGCCGAACTGCGGCTATCTGATCGACGCCTATCACTTCACGCGCAGCGGCGCCGGCGGCCGCGGCTTCGAGAGCGTGCCGGCCGAAAAGATCTATTGCTTCCAGTACAGCGATCTCTCGCCCAACCCGGTGACCGGCGTGAGGAGACCGACCGATCGGCTGCCTCCCGGCAAAGGCGTCGTGAAATGGCGCGAAGTGCTCGGGCTGTTGGCGGAGAAGCGTTACACAGGGTACCTCAGTTACGAAGCCCCCAATCCCGAGCAATGGGAACGTTCGCCATATGACGTGGCGCGTGAGGGCGTCGAACTTACGCGCAAATTGTTGCGAGATGCCGTTCCGAATTATGTCAGTTGAGGTCAACCATGGCAGCAGAACAGGAACTTCCGCTTTTTCTCGGCTTGAACGACAAATCAATTACGGACATTCCAAAGACCGTGGAGAAGCAGCGCTATATGACGAGCGTTGCACCCAAGGCCGCCAATCCGGGCAAATGGGTCGAACAGCCGCGGATGCCGATTCCGACCGGCGAACATGCCGTCATCGAATGTCAGGGCAAGATTCACTCGGTCGCGGGTTATGCCAAACATCGGGTGGACCAGAATTTCCACCAAGTGTTTGATCCCAAGTCCGGAACGTGGTCGCTGAAGGCCCCCTTCCCGCTTCCCTGCAATCACGTCGCCGGCGTATCGATCGGTTCGAAAATCTATACGTTCGGCGGCTTCATCGAACAGAACCGTTGCCCACACTCGAAATGCTTCGTGTACGACACGGCGACGGATCAGTGGGCGCCGATCGCCGGCCTGTCGCGCCCGCGTGGCGCCATGTCGGCCATCGTGCTCGACGGCAAGATCCACCTGCTTGGCGGCCGCGACGTGCGTTCTGTGGAATGGCACGAAATCTATGACCCTTCGACCGACAAGTACACGATCCTCGCCGGGATGCGGGGTTCGACCGGCACGCAGCCTTTCGTCGGGCAGCGTGATCACATGGGTGTCGCCGTCGTCGATGGAAAAATTCACGCGATCGCCGGCCGCATGGACTCGTATGACTTCAATACCGGATTGAACGCCGTATACGACCCCAAGTCCGACGCGTGGACCTTCCGCGCTCCATTGCCGACCCCACGCAGCGGCCCCTCATGCGTCTACATCAACGGCAAAATCGTCGTCTTTGGCGGCGAGGCAACCGGAAAGGTGTTCGGAACCAACGAGGCCTACGATCCCAAAACGGACACATGGGAGCAGCTCGCGCCGATGGCGATCCCGCGCCATGGACTGCACGGGGCGACCTGCGCGGTGATCGGACACATGGTCCACGTGCCCGGTGGCGGGCCCGTGCCGGGCGGCCAGGTGCAAGGCGCCTACCACGACGCCTTCACCTTTGGCTAAAAAAGCGGCCGCCACCCGGCGGCCGCTCGTCCTTTAATCAAATTGTTGTGCGTTAGCGAGCGGGGCGCAGCCGGAGGTCGGCTACGCCGGCAGCGACGTTGAGGCCGGCCTGGCCCTGCACTGACACCGGCTGCAGGGCGATGGTGCGGTCCGAACCGCCGACCAGAACATTTGCGCCGAGCCCGGCGCCCACCGTCGCCTCAGCCGTTGCTCCACCATAGTTGCCGGCCAATGCACCGAATTTGCGATTAGTCGGCGCATAAACCGCCCAAACCATTTCCCCGCCAGCCGTCGCACCAAGATCAAGACCGAATTTTGTGATCGATCCCACATACACCTCCCGCGGCCCGGGCTGCGAGGGCGTGAACATGCACGTCAGATCCTTTTTCGACGTGATGATGAGACCTATGCCGGCCGATATGTCGCAGCTGAGAGTGCCCACTTTCGTCCGGCTGGCTTGCCCCGACGCCGAAACTGGAAGCGCAACTGCTGCGGCTACCGCCATGGCGGCAACGGCGCTCAAGGGCTTATGCATGTGTAACTCCCTTATCAATCTATGCCGGCTATAAACGTCATCCCGAATAACAAGTTCCCTGCGTGCCAGGGACCGGCCTCAGGCGAGGCAACGGCCCGGATAATTCGCCTGTTTGTCCTTGGATAACGCGCTGAACACGGGGTCGCAGCCGACCAGTACCGGCGCGGGCGGCGGTGTCAGCCGGCGTCCACTCGCTTTCGGGACCAGCAATCGATCCGCCTTGTGCGTGCGGTCAACGACTTGGGGCGCGAGCTCCTGTCTCTCGATGGACGGCCATGCAGCCGCGCCAAAGCCTGAACGCACAGGCGGAGCAATGACATCCAGGAAAAGAGCAACCAAAGCACTGGCCAAAATATACAAAACGATGTTGCGCATTGCCGCTCTCCTTGCAGGAATGCGCAGTTTGCAAAAGCCAGGGCGCGTCCTGCGAGCGTGACTCAAAACGGCGATGTGCGGATTAGGTTCCGGACCTTGGTCAGCGGTCAGCGAGAATCTGGCTCGCCGGAATGACAATGCGGCAATGCAGCCCGTCCGGATCAAAATCCATGTTAACTTCGGCGTCCAAAGCGCGCGCAAGATTGCGCTCGATCACCATGCTCCCGAAGCCTTTCTTGCGCCGAATCTTCACCTTTGGTCCGAGTTCTTCACGCCAATCCAGCTCGAGGGCATTGCCCACGCCGCTCTCGCGCCTGGTCCAGGTGATGGCTACCCGGCCGGTCGGCACCGACAGGGCACCGAACTTCGCGGCATTGATGGCGAGTTCATGCAACGCCAGCCCGAGATTTTGAGCCGCTTCAGGCTTTAATGCGATTGCCGGCCCCTTGATCGTAACCTGAACTGCTGCTCCATCGAGATAGCTGGATAACTGGGAACGGATCAGCTCGCCGAGCGACGCGCCATACCAGCTTTCCCGGACGAGCAGATCATGGGACGCCGCCAAAGCCTGCAATCGCGAACCGAATTGCACAAGAAAAGCATTGATCGAGCCGGCATGGTTTGCCGTCTGCCGCGCCATGGCCTGGATGACGGCCAGCAGATTCTTCGACCGGTGCGTCAGCTCCCGCAGCAGCAAACGCAGGTGGGCCTCTCCCTCTTTCCGCTCCGTCACGTCGACCGACGCACAGGTCAAGCCGATGATTTCGTTTGCTTCGTTGCGAAGCGGCTCGACGTGCAGATCGTGCCACCGGATCCCGCGACTATCTTCAAGCGGAATCTCAGCGCGTTTGGCCTCGCCCGTAGACAGCACTTCGCGCTTCACGGCCGTCAGCGCGGCAGCCCCGTCCCGCGGCAGAATTTCCATATCGGTGCAGCCGAGAATCTCCTCGACGGAACGGCCGAGCATTGAATTGCTGATGGACGTATAACGGAGGTCGCGGTCTTGCGTGTAAACGGTCACCTGCGATCCGCGCAGAGCTGTCTCATAGCGAGCGAAACGTGCGCGCAACAGGCCCAACTCCCAGGTTTGCGCAGCGACCTGGTCATGGAGCTGCCGGTTTTCTCGCTCGAGTCTATCTAGCTCGGGTTCTTGCGCCGCGGACATCGTACATACCGTTGCACTCTTTTGCTCGTGCACTCTTTTCGTCACCTCCCAGCGCAGATCGCAGCCGGGCACGTGCAGTGGACTCGACGGCGTTGGAAGCAGGCTAACCTATGAATACGTTCATCGGGCAAAGTGTCAACAAATGGCGGCACTCTCTCCTCTCTACTCATGAATTTGTGACGAAGGCCTTCAAACAAACCACAAAGGATTTAAACGCAAGCCAGCTTCAACCGTTGCACGCGCTGCCGCCGGGAATGCAGGGCATGTCTGCGCGCCGCAAGCCGGCCGATCGAGTGGAACATTTTGCTCCGGGCCACGTTTCCCGCTTGGCTTTGAATCAAAGAAATCAACTGTTTCGGGTGCAAAATGACCACGCGTGCAAAGTCCGTGGCTGCGGAAGAAGTGGCGGCAATCGAGGAACTGGTGAGCGACCTTGAGAAGCGGCTTCGCCGGCTGTCGGGTGCGGCGAAACGCGAAACGTCGGGCGTCTCTGACGACATCGGGGAGTTCGTCAACGACGCCTTGAATCGCATCATGAGCCGCGTAAGAGAAAGTGCAGCCGGTGTGAGCCAATCGGTCACAGACGAAACCAAGCGCCTCAGTGGCGACGCATTCCGGAAACTGACGGATGAGGTCGAAAACCGGCCGCTCCTGATGTTGGGAATAGCAGCTGGAATTGGCTTTCTGGCCGGTCTGGCGAACCGCCGCTAGGGTCATGCGGATCGATCACATCGCCGGTTTGGCATACGACCGCCTGATTGGCCGGATCGTGCGCCGTGCTGCGCTTATGGCTGCCATCACGCTGTGCGCG
>DASSRJ010000171.1:0-4464 GCA_035701845.1 Pseudolabrys sp.
GACTTCCTGACGGGTGCATGGGACTACACCTCTCCGGCCTCGGTGCCGTCGACTTTCGTTGACCATTTCAGCTTCACGCTCGTGGATGGCGACAACGATCGAACGGCAGCGACGGCGCTGGATATCACGGTACCGAAGTCAAATCTGCCAGTGGCAAACAATGACATTATTCTTACTAACTTCGATGGGGTAGCATTTGACGTTCCTGAGTGGGCGTTCCTTGCAAACGACACGGACCCGAACGCCCTGCCGCTGGATATCAGCGGCGTGAGCAACCAGAGTGATCTGGTGGTCACTCATACCGCAGGAGCCGGGACAAACGACTTCATTAGAATCGATGATGAGAACAACGCCGACGGTGGTTCGTTTGATTACACTGCCACCAACGGATCGCTTTCCGATACCGGAAGCGTTACCGTCTTCAACATCAACGGCGGTGGAAACGTCAACGGCACAGCTGCGAATGAAATTCTCGTCGGCGACGGCAATGGCAACACATTCAATGGCCTCGGCGGCATGGACATCATCCTCGCTGGCGGTGGCGACGATACGATCGTTGCCGATCAGAACGATCTTGTGATCGACGGCGGGTCGGGAACCGATACCTTGTCGGTGAGTGTCAACTTCAATGACGTTGGCGATAGCCAGATCACGGGTATCGAGGACGTCCTGCTGACTGCGGGCGGCCTGACGTTGATCCTCGATCAGCAGACCGAAGGCTTCAATGTCACCGGCTCGTCGGGTGCAGACAACATCACCACGGGTTCCGGCAACGATACGATCGCTGCCATGGCCGGTGTTGATGCAATCGACAGCGGCGGCGGCAGCGATACCATCGTCGAGAACGCCGTTGTTGGCACGTCAAGCGACTCGGGACGCGTCAACAACGCCGGCAGCGGCAACGATACCGGTCAGGACACTGTTACGGGCTTCGACTTCTCGAATGATATCCTGAGAATAGATGCAACCAACGTGAACAGTTTTACTCACGGCATCGACACCACAATCGGCACTGCGGGCGGGACAGACAGCGGCGTTGCGTCCAGTTTCACAACCACGACCGGCCTCATCAATCTAAATCACAATGGAACCTTTGGTGACAGCGGCGATGTCGCCGTGACCTTCGCTTCGCCGATCGGTACGTTCGATGAAGCGAATTTCGAAGCTCGGCTCCAATATCACATAACCGGCAGTGGCGGCGGTGACACCATCACAACGGGCCAATTGGATGACATGATCGATGGCGGTGCCGGGAGCGATATTCTCAACGGCGGCGCGGGTGCCGATAGCGTTACCGGCGGTACCGGGGAAGACATCATCTTCATGGATACGAGTGATATCCTGATCGATGGCGGTTCAAATCAGAACAACGATCTGCTGACGGTCGGAAATCGCGGTGACGTGATGGTGGTCAGCGGAACGAACAACTTCACCGCTTTGGGCGACAACTACCAGAACATCGAGACGCTCTCGATGCTCAACGCCGATGGCAGCACGGGCAACAGCACGGTCACGCTGGACATCGCGGACGTTCTGCAAATGGCAGACACCGGTCATGCCGGCAGTTTAGGGGTTGGCTATAGCGACAGGCCGGCCCTTCGGGTCGACGGCGATGCTGGCGATGTCGTCAATTTGGACAACAGCACCGGCACATGGTTGTTGGCAACCGGTGCAACAGGTGTTCCCGCAGGCTACACAGCATACTCCCACGTCACGAGCGGCGGCGTCCCCACAACCAACGAAGACGCATATGTGATGGTTGCGACCGGTGTAACCGTTAACTTGGTTTAAGCGCCGGACACCGAAGGACACGCGGCCCGCCGGAATGTCCCGGCGGGTCGCACGTTTTTTTGCACGGCTGATTTATTTCCCCGCCGGCTTGCCCTTGGCGGCCTGTACCGAAAGGCGCCCCGATACGACCTTCGGCGCAGGCTTCGCTTTCCCATTACCCGATTTGCCCGGAGCAACAGCCTGTAGTGTGATCCGTTGGCCGCCGCCGCCGGCATCCATGTAGCTGGCGGCGAATTTGTGCAGCCCGATATGGGTCACCGACTGGTCGGCGCGCGCCCAGAGCTCGCCTTTGCACAAGTTTTGCCAGCGATAACAGAACGCAAAATCGTCTACCAGGGGCACGCCGTCGGCCTCGATGGTGTCGAAGGCGCGGATCATGCGATCGAGCCCGGCGGCGAGGGGGTTGGTCTTTTTCGCGTTGGTGTCGTTGAGGCCGGGCAGCGTCTTGAGCATGCCGGCAATTGCGCTGCGCTTTATCAGCATGATGCCGGTGCCGCAGCCCGCAACCTCCATGAAGCCTTTCATGCGCCGCGGCGGCCGTCCGCGCAGCGGCCTGATGATGAAATTATGCGCGTGCGCGATGGCGCGCTCGGGCTTTTCGCCCTTCGCCGCCAGCGCTGCCAGTTTTTTCAGGTCGACCTGCCGCTTGGTATAGATGACGCCGACAACCGGCTTGTCGATCGCCACCATGTCGAAGACAAGTTGCGGTTCGAACCCCATGTCGGCATCGACGAAGAGCAGATGCGTCGCATCCGTCTTGTCGTACCAGTGCGTAAGCAGATAGTTGCGCGCCTCGCCGATATAGGCATACGAAATCGATGCGTGGCGCATCCCCCAGCCGCGCTGTTGCATCGCGCGCTGCAGCCGCAACATGCTCTGCACATAAGGCGTATAGAACATCTCGCCGAATGCCGGCGTGGCGACGACGATCCTGATGTCAGCCATGGGTGTCCCCGCGAATCCCCCGGAGTCGTTTCGTCAGTTTATGTCAGATGACCGAAGCGGGCTATGCAACATGAACGTCTCCCGCTCATGCCCGCGACCCGGCCTGCGCTCACTGCGTGAGCTTCGTGCGCGGGGGTGAGCGGAAGAGATTGCACGGGAACCGGCTTACAAAATCGACCGGCGCAGGCCGAGTGTGCGGATGCTCGGTATATCGGTGGCCGCCTCGCTCTTGCCCTGCACTGACTCACTCATCGGTTCGATCTTCGGTTCGATCCGGGAGGCGTAAGGCACTGCGAGCAGCTTCACGCCCTGGTCGTCGAGTGCAAAAAGCGGCGTGAACCGGCGCACGTCGCCGTCCTCGACCGCCGCGGTCCAGCGGTTATCGAGGATGAACCAGTGGCCTTCTTCATTCGCCGCGAGCACCGCGTGATCGAGGCGCGCAATATTGTCGCGCACCAGCAGCACGCGCAGCTGCCTGGCCGGAATGCCGGCGGCGCGCAACGCAACATATTTGGCGATGGCATAGTCCTCGCAGTCGCCGAGGCCGGTTTCAAACGAACCCTTGCCGCCTGCCAGCGGCGCCGACCATTCGTCCGCGGTGGCCCATTGGTTCATGTCGCTGGTATAGCGGATGGCGTTGTTCACACGCTGGTTCACGAAATTCAGCCGCACGCGGCCCTCATGCTCGCGCGCTTCCTTCACAATGGCGACGAAGCGGGCGGCGGCCGGCGAGCAGGCAGCCGCGTCGGCCAGGCAGCGCAGCAATGCCGGCTCCTGCGCGCGGATGTCGTCGGCGACCTTGCGCCATTTGAACCACACGATGTTGTCGGGGGCGACGAAGGTGAAGAGCCCGAAAGGCTCGTCGCTTTTCGCTGTTTCCTTGCCATGCGCCGATGCGTCGGGCGTGGCGGTTGGATCGACGGACGCCAACTGGATATTGCCCTGCGAAGCGCTGCCGGCGCGCTTCGCGATCACCTCGTTGATGGTGAAGAAGCGGGCAGGCGCCGGCGCAGGCGTTCCCGAAATGATGGGTGCGATGGTCGCGCGCAGGGGAGGCGTCGCGACGGGCGCAACGACAGGTGTAGCGATTTCGGCTGGCGGGGTCTGCCCGGCGAGCGCGGCGACAACGATTGGCTGCGGCCGGTCGGGCCGTGCGGCCTGCGCGGGCTGCGGCGCGGCCGTGTTGCCTGCCGCAACGTCTTCGACGACAGGAATCTTGCTGGCGGCGGTCGCATTGGTGTCCACCGCCGCCACGGCCACAAGGCCGAGGAACAGGACCACCGGCAACCACTGGGCTGCGTACCGCGCACGCGCCTTCGCACTCATGTTCAACACCCCGCGCCCGGGGCGTTGCAACGGCGCAGTGACGCGCCGCCCGCTCCGGATCTTCTTGTCCGGGGCTAGCGATACGGCGCGCGCTGCTTCGGGCCGGTTAAGTAGGGGAGGAAAGTGCCGGTTTCGTCGGAGTCAGCGTGAGGGCGAATGAAACAGGACCGCTAAAAAACGGTGAAAATTGAAATATGTAAAATTGTAGCAATTAAAATTTGAGGCATCCCCGACAGCCGTGTGATGATGTCCGTAGATTCCATGGGGCGGTGAGCGTGCACACCCGATAGGTTTGGGTTTTCCACGACTCGAACCATCGGAGACATCAGATGCAAGCATCCAACGTATGCACGCCCACCCGGGATCATCATGGCACGATTTTCGTTGCGATCGAACTGAGCC
>DASSRJ010000172.1:0-19686 GCA_035701845.1 Pseudolabrys sp.
GATCGGGATTTCCCTTGTCGCGCGCTTCGCTGCCTGCACGGCGGGGGTTTCGGACGCAATGATAATATCGACCTTGAGATCAATGAGTTCCGCAGCCAGCGCGGGCAGACGATCCAACTTTCCTTCGGCCGAACGAAACTCGACCTGCATATTTTGGCCGTCGATGTAACCGAACTCCCGGAGCCCCTCCGAAAATATCCGCAAGAATGGCTCGCGTTTTTCGACCAACAGCACGCCGAGCTTCGCAAGCTTTGCCTGCTGTGCGCGTGCACCGAACGGCCACGCGGTCGCTGAGCCCGCGAGCACTACGATGAAATCGCGCCGTCTCATGCGATCACCTTATCGGCGCCGTCTCATAGAGCCACTCCTCCAGAAAAGCTTCAGATCTGAGATGTTCTCCGCTTAGACCTGCACAACGCTTTCCGGGTTGCTCACGCGTGCCGTTCAACCCGCGAGTCGATCTCGCTGCGCAACATTCCGAAGTCGATCGGCTTGGTGAAAAGCGCATCGGCCCCGCTTTCCAGCGCCTTGCGCTTGGTATCGGCGTCGCCATAGGCCGTAATCATGATGATGGGCACATCCGGCCGAACTGCTTTTGCCTTGGGCAAAAGTTCAAGTCCGCTCATTCCAGGCATATTGATATCTGACAGAATCAATATGAGCGAGGCGGCCCCGGCATTGCTGATGCATTGCAACGCCGCAGGCGCAGATTGGGCAAATTCCATTGCAAATCGGCCTTCGCGAAGATCTCGCCGGAAGTGCTGGCGAAACAGCGCTTCGACATCCGGTTCATCATCAACCACAAGAATAAGAAGTTGCACGCAGATCCTCCCTATTGTTCAGACGTTGCGGCTTTACGCGGAAGAACAATTCGAAACTCCGTGTACTCGCCGGGCGCGGTATCGACTTCGATCAATCCGCAATGTTGTTTGACAATAATGTCGTGACTGATGGACAGGCCGAGACCTGTCCCTTCCCCAGCCGGTTTGGTCGTAAAAAACGGATTGAACATCTTTTCCTTCACTTCGGGAAGGATACCGATGCCGTTGTCCCGTATCGTGATTTCCACGCTGTCGCCCAGATTCCTGGTCGAGGCCGCAAGTATAGGTTCATAGCTGCTTCCGTTTTGTCCCGCCTTACGTTTAGCCGTCGCATAAAAACCGTTGGAGATCACGTTCAGAAGAACTCTGGTGATTTCCTGCGGGAAAAGGTCAACTTCGCCGGCAGCCGGGTCGAAAGATCTCCGCAGGGTGATATTGAAGCCCCGCTTTTCGGCTCGTGCCCCATGGTAGGCGAGATTGAGACTCTCCTCGACAACACTATTAATGTCGATCAATCGATGCTCGCCTGAGCCCTGACGCGAATGCAGCAGCATGTTTTTGACGATCGAATCGGCACGTTTGCCGTGCTGCACGACCTTGTCGAGATTGCCACGCAGCATTTCGGCAATTTCACTAACTTCGCTGCCCGTCTTTTCGTCAAAATGGACGTGTTGCAATGCCTCTTGTAATTCGCCAATCAGCTCCGCAGAAACGGACGAAAAATTATTGACGAAATTCAGGGGGTTCTTGATCTCGTGGGCAATGCCCGCAGTCAATTGACCAAGCGACGCGAGTTTTTCAGTCTGAACGAGCCTGTCCTGAGCGGTCTGTAAATCCTTAAGTGACTTCGCCAGCTCTTGCGTGCGCGCCTGGACGCTTTCAAAGAGGCGTACGTTCTCAATAGCGATTGCCGCCTGGTCGGCAAATGTTGAAACAAGCTCTATCTGCTTGTCCGTAAACGGCCGCATCTCGATGCGCGTCAAAGCGAGAACGCCGATAGCCTTTCCTTCGCGTAGCATCGGCACTGCAAGGATAGTTTTGAATCCACCCTTTTCGATCGCTTCGGAAAACGTGTAGTCGGGGTCAGATCGAACGTCCGCAATGTGTACCGTGCGGCTTTCCAACAGAGCCCGTCCTGTCGCCGAACCGCGCGACGGAGCCACCGGCAAATCTTTAACGAGTTCGACAAATTCCGGTGAAAAACCATAGCTTGCCGCGCGTACAAACACGCCGGCCTGCTCCCGCGCAATCGTGCCCTGGTCCGCTTCGCAGAGCTTGGCTGCCGCTTCGACCAGCGTCTGCAGCACCGTATGCAGGTCAAAAGCCGAACGGCTGATGACTTTGAGCACTTCGGCGGTAGCCGTCTGCTGCTGCAACGCATCGGCCAGTTCGCCCGTGCGTGCCTGTACCTCATCGAACAGGCGCACGTTCTCGATCGCGATCACCGCCTGGTCGGCAAAAGTCTCAACCAAATCAATCTGGCTGTCACTGAAGGGCCTCACCGCTTTGCGCATCAGCAGTGCGATGCCAATCGGAGTTCCCCCTCGCAGAAGCGGAACACCAAGAGTGGTCCGAAAGCCCGCTCTCTTTTGCTCGGTGAGATAGGTGTACTCCGGGTCTTCCAGCGCATCAGGAATGTGGACTGTCTTTCCCTCAAGCAACACGCGCCCGACAGTGCTGCCCCGTTCCGGCTCCAGCCGGACGGTCTTGAGGTGATCGCTGTCTTGCGGCGTGAAGCCATAAGTCGCAGCCCAATAGTAGGCGTCACCTTTCTGGCGAATGATTGCGGCCATATCGGCTTCGCAGAGGCGCGCCGCAGACTCCGTGAGCGTTTCCAGGACCACATGCAAATCGAACGTCGAACGGCTGATGACCTTGAGCACGTCGGCAGTCGCGGTCTGCTGCTGCAGGGATTCTCGCAGCTCATTGAGCAATCGCACGTTTTCAATCGCAATCACGGCCTGAGAGGCAAAGTTTCTAACGAGATCAATCTGCTTCTCATTGAACGGACGCACTTCCTGGCGGTAGATCGTGATAGCGCCGATCAGTTCCTCATCCTTGAGCATCGGCACGACAATCCGCGACCGCGCGCCAGCGAACTTTGCCGGTCCTCTTCCGGAAGATGGTCCCGTCGCGTCGTCCGCAACGCGGATCACGTCTTTTGTCCGCACCAGACGATCAAGGCCACTTCCGGACTCAGGCTTAAACGAACCACGCTGTCGAAGAAACGCGGAATATTCCGGCGTCACACCGAATTGCGCGGTGGGATCGAAAGTTTCGCCACTATATCGAAACATGACGCCAAATTTCGCGTCGCAAATCCGCACCGCATTCGCCAGCATGGTTTGGAAAACCGGCTCCAGTTCGCCGGGCGAGCTTGAGATAACTTTCAGCACTTCCGATGTGGCGGTCTGCCGATCGAGTGCCTCGGAGAGATCATTTGTGCGCGCCTGTACTTCGTCAAACAGACGAACATTTTCGATCGCGATCACCGCCTGATCGGCAAATGTCGTCAGGACCCCGATCTGCTTGTCGGTAAAGGGCCGCACTGTAGTGCGAGTCAGCACAATAACGCCTATCGGGCTTCCCTCGCGCAAGAGAGGAACGCCGAGGACCGTGCGATACCCACCTCGTTTCTGTGCCTCATTGAACGTGAAATCGGAATCCGTCAGGACGTCAGGAACATGGACGACGTGACCTTCGAGAAGGACACGGCCAACAATTGACCCGCGGTCGCGCAATATCGGGCGATCCTTCATGTATTCCATAAAGGCCGGCCGAAAATTATACGTTGTCACCCAGTAGTGTTCGCCATCCCTGGGGCGCACCATGCCGGCCATGTCCGCGCCGCAAAGCTTCGCGGCCGACTCCGTCAACGTATTGAGGACCACGTCGAGGTCAAAGGCCGAGCGACTGATGACCTTGAGCACATCGGCAGTTGTCGTCTGTTGTTCGAGCGCTTCTGCAAGATCATCGGTGCGCTGACGCAATTCAGTAAGCAGGCGCGTATTCTCGATCGCAATAACGGCCTGGTCGGCGAAGGTCGTCACCAATTCGATCTGGTTGTCGGTGAACGGCTGCTTGACGTTTTTGCCGACGAAAATGACACCGGCGACTTCACCTTTGTGCAGCAGCGGAACGCCGAGCGCGGCGCGATAGCCGGCAATCTTTTGAATTTCACCATAGGTGTACTCGGAATCCGCCAGGACGTCGGGAACGTGGATCGCCCTGGCCTCCTTGGCGGCTCGTCCAGTGACGCTGCCGCGATCGATCGGCACTGGAAGATCCTTAAAGAACCCCCTGATTTGCGCGACGATTTCGGCCGCATTACCGTAGCTTGCTGAAAACCTGAAGTCTTCTCCCTCGCGCTGAAACAACCAGGCATAATCCGCGTCGCACAACCGCGTTGCCGACTCGACCAACGTATCGAGCACGATCTGCAGATCGAAAGTGGAACGGCTAATAACCTTCAGCACATCAGCCGTAGCGGTCTGTTGTGTCAGCGACTCGATAAGCTCGGCGCTCCGCCTTTGTTCGGCATCGAACAGCCGGACGTTTTCAATCGCAATTGCCGCCTGGTCGGCAAATGCCTCAACAAGCGCAATCTGTCTATCGGTAAATGGCTTGACCTCCAGTCGGTAGGTCAGGATGACACCAAGCAGATCATCGCCTTTGAGAACCGGAACTGTAAGGACAGTCCGAACCGGTGCGATATCTTTTGACTTGAAGGTGTATTCCGGGTCGACGGTGACGTCGGGGATATGAACGGTCTGTCGTTCGAACGCGGCACGCCCCGCTCCACTGTCGCGACCCGGGCGAATAGGATTCTGCCGGATAAACGTTTCAAGCTCCGGCGGTGCGTTATAGGAAACAGCCAACTGCAACAACTGCCCGTCAAAGCGGAAGATAAAGGCTCTATCGGCCCCACAAAGCCGCACTGCACTTTCGGCAACGGTTTCAAAAACGGGCTGCAGCTCGAACGCCGATCGGCTGATGGCCTCAAGCACGTTTGCCGTGGCGGTTTGCTGATCGAGCGTTTCCTTGGTCTCGTTGAAAAGGCGGACATTTTCGATCGCAATTACCGCCTGGTCGGCAAAAGTTTGCAGAAGTTGAATCTGGGCTTCTGTAAAAGGGCCTGGTTTGCGCCGCGCGACAAAGATTGAACCAATGACCCGGCGATCACGAACCATTGGTACCGCAAGACAACCGCGATATCCGCTCGCCCGCGCGACCTGCTTGTTCTGATAAAGTGGATCGCTGAGGACATCCGGAACGTGACAGGTCTTGGACGTGCGTATTGCCCGTGCTGTTATCGTCTCTTCACTGCGTTTCATCGGAAACGCGCGCCGGACGGCTTCTACCCCTTCCAGCGACATTCCGTTGATGGAAGCGAGGCGGATCTGATCGCCGTCTGTTACGGCGATGACGCTGATTTCGGCGCCACAGAGTTTTTCCGCTCGGACTCCGATTGTCTGAAATACGGGCTGTAGGTCGCCCGGCGACCGGGAGATGACCCTCAATATCTCCGATGTGGCGTTTAGTTGCTCGTGCGCTTCACTGAGTTGACGGGTGAATGTCCGCCGGTCCGAAGCCTCCGACCGCTTGACTGGGGATTTCTGAGTTTTAGACGCGCGGGAGCGCCGGCTTTTGACCGGCCGGCCACCTGCCTTGCCACTACGTCCCCCCATGCCGCCCTCCGGCGCCTCGCGATGACACCCAAATCTACGCAAGTTCCAGTGATTGCGCCAATAAAAGAGGCGATAGCGTGTGACAATTTTCCTGCACACGAAAAAGAAAGAGCCGCCTTTCGGCGACCCTTTCAATCGTGCTGATGCTGCGCGCTTATTCGGCAGCGGGCAATGCCGGTGCTTCCTCGGGCTTCGCGGCAGCCTTTGCCGCGTCCTTTTCGCGCTCTTCGAGAATAAGCGCATCGCGCTTGGTCGCGACCTCGCGCAGACTGTTCATCATCGCTCCGGTGCCGGCCGGGATCAGGCGGCCGACGATGACGTTCTCCTTAAGTCCGTCAAGCGTGTCGGCCTTGCCGTTGACGGCAGCCTCCGTAAGCACGCGCGTGGTCTCCTGGAACGACGCAGCCGAGATGAACGATCGCGTTTGCAGGCTGGCCTTGGTGATGCCGAGCAGAACCGGATGTCCGGTCGCGCCCTTCTTGCCTTCGGCCTCGGCGCGAGCATTGATGTCGTCGAGCTCAATCTTGTCGAGCTGCTCACCTTGCAACAGCTCGGTCTCGCCGGAATCATCAATCTCAACTTTCTGCAGCATCTGGCGAACGATCACCTCGATGTGCTTGTCGTTGATGTTGACGCCCTGCAGGCGGTAGACCTCCTGGATTTCGTTGACCAGATAGGCCGCGAGCTCCTCGACACCCTTGATGGCGAGAATGTCGTGCGGGGCGGGATTACCCTCGACGATATAGTCGCCCTTCTCGATGACGTCGCCATCCTGAAGGTGAATATGCTTGCCCTTCGGGATCAGGTACTCCTTCGGCTCCTCGCCTTTCGCCGCCGGCTCGATCGTGATGCGGCGCTTGTTCTTGTAGTCCTTGCCGAACCGCACGGTGCCGCCGATTTCGGCGATGATCGCAGCTTCCTTCGGCCGGCGCGCCTCGAACAACTCCGCCACCCGCGGCAGACCGCCGGTGATGTCGCGTGTCTTGGCGCTTTCGGTCGGGATACGTGCGATGACGTCGCCCGCCTTAACGTGGCTTCCCGGATCGACCGAGATGATCGCATCGACTGCGAGCTGGTAACGGGCCTCGCCGCCGCGCGCCAGCTTGAGGATCTTGTTGCCCGACTTGATCACGATCGCCGGGCGCAGGTCCTGCTGGTTGCGTGAAGAGCCCGTGCGCCAGTCGATGACAACGCGCTTGGCGATGCCGGTCGACTCGTCGAGCGCTTCCGACATCGACAGACCGTCGACAAGATCCTCGAAGGCAATATCGCCTTCGACCTCGGTGAGGATCGGCCGTGTGTACGGATCCCACTCGGCGATACGCTGGCCGCGCTTGATCTTCTCGCCATCCTCGATCCTCAGCCGCGCGCCGTACGGAATACGATGATGCGCACGCTCGGTGCCGTCGGGATCGAGCACCGCGACGACCATATTGCGCACCATCACAACCGTTTCGTTATCCGAGTTCCTGGCGACGTTCTTGCCCTTGAACTTCACCTTGCCGTCGAAGTTCGACTCGATGAAGGATTGCTCGGAGATCTGCGCCGCACCACCGATATGGAACGTGCGCATCGTGAGCTGCGTGCCCGGCTCGCCGATGGACTGGGCGGCAATGACACCCACCGCCTCGCCCATGTTGACCGGGGTGCCGCGGGCAAGATCGCGCCCGTAGCACGCGCCGCACACGCCGTTCTTGGTCTCGCAGGTCAGCACCGAGCGGATGCGCAACTCCTGAACGCCCGCGTTGGTAATCTGCTCGACTTCCGGCTCCTGCAGCAGCGTCCCACGCTTGACGATCATCTTGCTGCTGGACGGATCCTTCACGTCCTCCGCCGTTGTCCGGCCGAGAATGCGGCTGGCAAGCGAGGCCACCACGGTGCCGGCATCGATGATTGCGCGCACCTTGATGCCGCCCTTGGTGCCGCAGTCCTCCTCCGTGATGATGCAGTCCTGCGCAACGTCGACCAGACGCCGCGTCAGATAGCCCGAGTTTGCGGTCTTCAAGGCGGTATCGGCGAGGCCCTTGCGGGCACCGTGCGTCGAGTTGAAGTACTCGAGCACCGAGAGGCCTTCCTTGAAGTTCGAGATGATCGGGCTCTCGATGATCTCACCTGACGGTTTTGCCATCAGGCCTCGCATGCCGGCAAGCTGGCGCATCTGCGCGGGCGAACCGCGCGCGCCAGAATGCGCCATCATGTAGATCGAGTTGACCTGATGCTCGCGACCATCCTTGTCTTTCTTGGTCGACGAGATCTCCTTCATCATTTCTTCGGCGATCTGCTCGGTGCACTTCGACCAGGCGTCGACCACCTTGTTGTACTTCTCGCCCTGGGTGATCAGACCATCATTGTATTGCTGCTCGAACTCCTTCGCGAGCTCGCGCGTCGTCTCGACGATCTTCCATTTGGATTCCGGCACCACCATGTCGTCCTTACCGAACGAGATGCCGGCCTTGAACGCGTGATAGAAGCCAAGCGCCATGATGCGGTCGCAGAAGATGACGGTCTCTTTCTGCCCGCAGTGGCGATAGACCGAATCGATCATCGACGAGATCTCGCGCTTGGTCATCAAGCGGTTGACGATGTCGAACGGAATCTTGGCGTTCCTGGGAAGCACACTGCCGAGCACGACGCGGCCGGGCGTGGTGTCGTACCACTTCCTGAACGGCTTGCCCTTCTCGTCCACGCCTTCCCAGCGGTATTTGATTTTGGTGTGCAGGCCGATCACACGCTCATGCAGCGCATGATCGATGTCGGCCATGTCGCCGAACACCTTGCCTTCGCCGGGCTCGCCCTCGCGCAGCAGCGACAGGTAGTAGAGCCCGAGCACGATGTCCTGCGACGGAACAATGATCGGCGAGCCGTTCGCGGGATGCAGGATGTTGTTGGTCGACATCATCAACACGCGCGCTTCCAGCTGCGCTTCGAGCGACAGCGGCACGTGCACGGCCATCTGGTCGCCGTCGAAGTCGGCGTTGAAGGCCGCGCAGACCAGCGGATGCAGCTGGATCGCCTTGCCTTCGATCAACACCGGCTCGAACGCCTGGATGCCGAGGCGGTGCAGCGTCGGCGCGCGGTTGAGCAGCACCGGGTGCTCGCGGATCACCTCATCGAGGATATCCCAGACCTCCGGCTTCTCCTTCTCGACCAGCTTTTTCGCCTGCTTCACCGTGGTGGAAAGGCCCTTGGCATCAAGCCGCGAATAGATGAACGGCTTGAACAGCTCGAGCGCCATCTTCTTCGGCAACCCGCACTGATGCAGCTTGAGCTCGGGGCCGACCACGATCACCGAGCGGCCCGAATAGTCGACGCGCTTGCCGAGCAGGTTCTGGCGGAAGCGCCCTTGCTTCCCTTTGAGCATGTCGGCGAGCGACTTCAGCGGACGCTTGTTGGCGCCGGTGATGACGCGGCCGCGGCGGCCGTTGTCGAACAGCGCATCAACCGCCTCCTGCAGCATGCGCTTTTCGTTGCGGATGATGATGTCCGGCGCCCGCAACTCGATCAACCGCTTCAGACGGTTGTTACGGTTGATAACGCGGCGATAAAGATCGTTGAGGTCGGATGTGGCGAAACGTCCACCGTCCAGCGGCACCAGCGGGCGCAGGTCCGGCGGTATCACCGGCACGACCGTCAGGATCATCCACTCCGGCTTGTTGCCGGAGGCGAGAAACGCCTCGATCAGCTTCAGCCGCTTGGCGATCTTCTTCTTTTTGATGTCGCTGTCGGATTCGGCGAGCTCGGCGCGCAATTCGACCTGCATCTTCTCAAGGTCGATGCCCTTGAGCATCTCGCGGATCGCTTCCGCGCCGATCGTGGCCGTGAAGCTGTCGGCGCCGAATTCCTCCTGCGCCTTGAGGTACTCCTCCTCGGACAGAAGCTGCCGGTCCTTGAGCGGGGTCAGACCCGGCTCGAGCACCACGTAGTATTCAAAGTAAAGAATGCGCTCGAGGTCCTTCAGAGTCATATCGAGCAGCAGACCGATGCGGCTCGGCAACGACTTGAGGAACCAGATGTGCGCGACAGGCGCGGCCAGCTCGATGTGGCCCATGCGCTCGCGGCGCACGCGCGACAGCGTGACCTCGACGGAGCACTTCTCGCAGATAATACCCTTGTACTTCATGCGCTTGTACTTGCCGCACAAGCATTCGTAGTCCTTGATCGGGCCAAAGATGCGCGCACAGAACAGACCGTCGCGCTCCGGCTTGAAGGTCCGGTAGTTGATCGTCTCCGGCTTTTTGATCTCGCCGTATGACCAGGACAGAATCTTTTCCGGGCTCGCGATCGAAATCCGGATCTGGTCGAAGACCTGAGCCGGCACCTGCGGGCTGAAAAGATTCATGATCTCTTGATTCATCGTCTTCTCCTCGACCGGGGAACCGCCATTCCCCACCTGTCGTTAAACTTTCAATCGCGGAGCGGCGCCGTCGCCGCTCCGCCAAGCTGTGACTACTCCGCCGCCTCGGCCGTCTCCGGCCCCTGCCGCTGCTGCTTCGAATTATGCAGATCGACGTTGAGGCCGAGCGACCGCATCTCCTTGACCAGCACGTTGAAGCTTTCGGGAATGCCCGCCTCGAACGTGTCGTCGCCGCGCACGATCGCTTCGTACACTTTGGTACGACCCGCGACGTCATCCGACTTCACGGTGAGCATTTCCTGCAAGGTGTACGCGGCACCATAAGCCTCGAGCGCCCACACCTCCATTTCGCCGAAACGCTGGCCGCCGAACTGCGCCTTGCCGCCGAGCGGTTGCTGGGTAACCAGCGAATAAGGACCGATCGAACGGGCGTGGATCTTGTCGTCGACAAGATGGTGCAGCTTGAGCATGTAGATGTAGCCGACGGTGACCTTGCGGTCGAAAGGCTCGCCGGTGCGTCCGTCGAACACGGTAACCTGCCCTGAGTGGTCGAGGCCGGCGAGGTCGAGCATCTTCTCGATGTCGCCCTCTTTCGCGCCGTCGAACACAGGCGTCGCAATCGGCACGCCGTGACGCAGGTTGCCGCCAAGCTCGATCAAGCCATCTTCGCTGAGCGACTTGATGGTCTCATCGTCGCCATAGACCTTCCTGAGCATGTCCTTGAGCGGACGCGAGTCGTGCTTCGCGTTGTAGGCATCGACCGCCTGCCCGATCTTGAGACCAAGCCCGGCGCACGCCCAGCCGAGATGGGTCTCCAGAATCTGACCGACGTTCATGCGGCTCGGCACGCCGAGCGGGTTGAGCACGATATCAACCTGCGTGCCATCCTCGAGGAACGGCATATCCTCGACCGGCACAATTTTCGACACAACGCCCTTGTTGCCGTGCCGGCCCGCCATCTTGTCGCCAGGCTGGATCTTGCGTTTCACCGCGACGAAGACCTTGACCATCTTCATCACGCCGGGCGGGAGTTCGTCACCACGCTGCAGCTTCTCGACCTTGTCGAGGAAGCGCTGCTCGAGCAACTTTTTCGACTCGTCATACTGCTTACGGATGGCCTCGATCTCCGCCATCAGCTTGTCGTTCGGCGAGGCAAACAACCACCACTGCGACCGCGGGTACTCATCCAGCACCGCCTTGGTGATCTTGGAGTCCTTCTTGAAGCCCTTCGGGCCCGCGATACCGGTGCGCCCTTCGAGCATCTCGGCGAGGCGGCCGTAGACGTTGCGATCAAGGATCGCCTGCTCGTCGTCGCGGTCCTTGGCAAGCCGCTCGATCTCTTCGCGTTCGATCGCGAGCGCACGCTCGTCCTTCTCGACGCCGTGCCGATTGAACACGCGCACTTCAACAACGGTGCCCTGCACACCCGGTGGCACCCGCAACGACGTGTCGCGCACGTCCGAGGCCTTCTCGCCGAAGATGGCGCGCAGGAGCTTTTCTTCCGGCGTCATCGGGCTTTCGCCCTTCGGCGTGATCTTGCCAACCAGGATGTCACCGGCGTGAACTTCCGCGCCGATATAGACGATTCCCGCTTCGTCGAGATTCTTGAGCGCCTCTTCCGAGACGTTCGGAATATCTCGGGTGATTTCTTCGGGGCCGAGCTTCGTGTCGCGTGCCATCACCTCGAATTCCTCGATGTGGATGGACGTGAACACGTCGTCCTTCACGATCCGCTCGGAGAGCAGGATCGAGTCTTCGAAGTTGTAACCGTTCCACGGCATGAACGCGACGAGCACGTTACGCCCAAGCGCGAGCTCGCCGAGATCGGTGGAAGGCCCGTCGGCAATAATGTCGCCTTTGTCGACGCTGTCGCCGACCTTCACCAGCGGGCGCTGGTTGATGCAGGTGTTCTGGTTCGAGCGCTGATACTTCATCAGCCGGTAGATATCGACGCCCGGCTTGGTCGGATCGGTCTCTCCCGTCGCGCGGACGACGATACGGGTGGCGTCGACCTGGTCGACGATCCCGCTCCGCCGCGCGGCGATCGAGGCGCCTGAATCGCGCGCCACCACGCCTTCCATGCCGGTCCCGACGAACGGAGCCTCGGCCCGCACCAGCGGTACCGCCTGGCGCTGCATGTTCGAGCCCATCAGAGCGCGGTTGGCGTCGTCGTTCTCCAGGAAGGGAATAAGCGCGGCGGCAACCGAGACGAGCTGCTTCGGTGACACATCCATGAAGTCGACCTTGTCGCGCGGCACCAGATGCACGTCGCCGGCCTGGCGGCACACGATCAGGTCTTCGGTGAAGCGGCCACGGCCGTCGATTGCGGCATTGGCTTGCGCCACCGCGTGACGCGCCTCTTCCATCGCCGACAGATAGATCACCTCGTCGGTGACACGGCCGTCTTTCACCTTGCGATATGGTGTCTCGACGAAGCCGTATTTGTTGACCCGCGCGTAGGTGGCGAGCGAATTGATCAAGCCGATGTTCGGCCCTTCCGGCGTCTCGATCGGGCAGATGCGGCCGTAGTGCGTCGGGTGCACGTCGCGCACCTCGAAGCCCGCCCGCTCGCGCGTCAGACCGCCCGGGCCAAGTGCCGACAGGCGCCGCTTGTGGGTGATCTCGGACAGCGGATTGGTCTGGTCCATGAATTGCGAAAGCTGCGAGGAGCCGAAGAACTCGCGCACCGCCGCAGCCGCCGGCTTCGCATTGATCAGGTCCTGCGGCATGACGGTATCGATATCGACCGACGACATGCGCTCCTTGATCGCGCGTTCCATGCGCAAGAGGCCGATGCGGTACTGGTTTTCCATCAGCTCGCCGACCGAGCGCACACGGCGATTGCCGAGATGGTCGATATCGTCGATCTCGCCCTTACCGTCGCGCAGGTCGACAAGTGTACGGATGACCGAGATGATGTCATCGCGACGCAGGACGCGCATCGTGTCCGGCGCGTCGAGATCGAGCCGCATGTTCATCTTCACGCGGCCGACAGCCGAGAGATCGTATCGTTCGCCATCAAAGAACAATGAGCGGAACATCGCTTCCGCCGTCTCGACCGTCGGCGGTTCGCCTGGACGCATGACGCGATAGATGTCGAACAGCGCATCCTCGCGCGTCATGTTCTTGTCGACCGAGAGTGTATTGCGGATGTAGGCACCGACGTTGACGTGGTCGATGTCGAGCAGCGGCAATTCCTTGTAGCCGGCCTCGATCAGGATCTTGAGATTCTTTTCGGTGATCTCCTCACCGGCTTCCATGTAGATTTCGCCGGTGCGGCCGTTGGCGAGATCCTCGGCCACGTAGTGACCGATGAGCTCGTCATCGGTCATGCGCAGCGCCTTGAGGCCCTTCTCGGCTAGCTGGCGCGCCTGACGCACGGTCAGCTTGTGGCCGGCTTCAACAACGGTGCGACCGGTGTCGGCGTCGACCAGGTTGTTGACCGCCTTGTAGCCCTTCAGCCGGTTGGCGTCGAAAGGCACGCGCCAGCCTTCTTTCTGGCGCTTGTATGAGACGTGCTTGTAGAACGTCGCGAGAATCTGCTCGCCGTCGAGGCCAAGCGCGTAGAGCAGTGATGTCACCGGAATCTTGCGGCGGCGGTCGATACGCGCATAGACGATGTCCTTCGCGTCGAACTCGATGTCGAGCCACGAGCCGCGATAAGGAATGATGCGCGCAGCGAACAGAAGCTTGCCCGAGGAATGGGTCTTGCCCTTGTCGTGGTCGAAGAACACGCCCGGCGAGCGGTGCATCTGCGAAACGATCACGCGCTCGGTACCGTTGACGATGAAGGTGCCGTTGTTCGTCATGAGCGGAATATCGCCCATGTAGACATCCTGCTCCTTGATGTCCTTGACCGAACGTGCGCCGGTTTCCTCGTCGATATCGAAGACGATGAGACGCAGGGTCACCTTGAGCGGCGCCGCGTAAGTCATGCCGCGCTGTCGGCATTCGTCGACGTCGTACTTCGGCGGCTCGAATTCGTACTTGACGAACTCCAGCTGCGACGAATTGGAAAAGTCGGAAATCGGAAAAACTGATTTGAAGACCGCTTGCAGGCCCTCGTCGGGACGACCGCCCACTGGCTCCTTCACCAGCAGGAACTGATCATACGATGCCTTCTGAACCTCGATGAGGTTCGGCATTTCCGCAACTTCATTGATTGTCCCGAAAAACTTCCTTACGCGCTTGCGACCGGTAAACGTCTGCGCCATCTTTTTCTCTCTCGATTCGATTTCGGCGGGCGGCGCGGGGCGCCTCTCCGAACAGCCGCAATCCATCGCGACCATCGGGACAGGCGTCGGGGCCGTCCGGTTCTATGTGATTCGGGCCTGGCCCGAACCGCCGCACACTACATTTCGCCGTGACCGCAGCTTGGGATCACGACCGTCCTTCCTGTCCGAGACCCCCGGGGAGCTCTCCGGAGATGTCGTTTTCGTCTCTCCTCGTCATGGCCGGGCTTGTCATCGCAAGTCGGGCTTGCCCGACTTGCGCCGCGAACCCTTTGCCGAACTCGGGCAGGCCCGAGTTCGGCTGCCATCCACGACTTGAACTCGCTTCGATCCCCGGATCGCGCTCGGCTTCGCCTCGCTTGTCCGGGGATGGAATTGAAATAGTCACCGACTATTTCAATTCCACTTTCGCGCCGACCTTCTCGAGCGTGGCCTTGATCTTGTTGGCCTCGTCCTTGGCCACGCCTTCCTTGACCGTCTTCGGCGCACCTTCGACCAGGTCCTTCGCCTCTTTCAGGCCGAGACCGGTGAGCGCGCGCACCTCCTTGATCACCTCGATCTTCTTGTCACCGGCGCTCGCGAGCACGACGGTGAATTCGGTCTTCTCTTCGGCCGCGGCAGCGCCGCCACCTGCTGCAGGGCCTGCCGCAACCGCCACCGCAGCGGCAGCCGAAACACCCCACTTCTCTTCCAGCATCTTGGCCAGATCCGCCGCTTCCAGGACGGTCAGGCCCGACAATTCGTCGACAATCTTCTGCAGGTCAGCCATTTTTCAGTTCCTATTGGTTCGAACCAGAGAGAATGAGTGTTTGAGCCGTCAGGCCGCCGTGCTCGAGGACCCTTTGGAGGCATAGGCCTGGACCACGCGCGCGACCTTGGCCGCGGGAGCGTTGGCGAGTTGCGCGATCTTCGTCGCCGGAGCCTGGATGAGGCCGACGATCTTGCCGCGCAATTCGTCCAGCGACGGCAAAGCGGCAAGCGCCTTGACGCCATTGGTATCCAGAGCCGTCTTGCCCATCGTCCCGCCGAGGACCACGAACTTCTCGTTTGCCTTGGCGAAGTCGATAGCCGCCTTCGGTGCCGCGACCGGATCGCCTGAGTAGGCGATCACTGTCGGCCCTTTGAGCAGGGGTGCGATGGCGGCAGCGTCGGTATCCTTGAGTGCGATCTTGGCGAGACGGTTTTTCGCGACCTTCACCTGCGCGCCCGCCTGCTTCATCTGCTTTCGCAGAGTCTGCATCTGGGCAACAGTGAGGCCGGAATAGTGAGCCACCACCACGACGTTGGAGGTCTTGAAGACCCCGTTCAGTTCGGTGATGGACTCCGCTTTAGCCGCTCGATCCACTGCAAGCTCTTTCCGTTTGACGGCCGGCCCGCGTGATCTGCG
The DNA here is from genome assembly GCA_035701845.1 of Pseudolabrys sp. Classification (GTDB taxonomy): domain Bacteria; phylum Pseudomonadota; class Alphaproteobacteria; order Rhizobiales; family Xanthobacteraceae; genus Pseudolabrys. The sequence goes on from DASSRJ010000172.1 coordinate 15,483, forward strand.
GGAGCCGCCGGGTTGCTACCAGCCGTCCCGCTTTCCAAGTTCACGCGCAGCGAACCAAGGGCAGGACGACGCTTCAACAAGCCTGCCCCCCGATCCACGCCTTGCAGCGCCGACCGGGTCTCGAGGTTCGAACCAAACTGGTGCGCCTCATCGGCGCACAAACTCGGGTCGTTTCCCCGTCTGTGCTGGCCCCACTTTCGTGTGCCCGACCCGCTGACGCAGGTGGACCGGGATTAAGCCTCAGCTTTCGCTTCAGCGCCGGCAGTCTTGGACAGGTGGCCGCCCGTTGCCGGGACAGCCCACGCGTCACCACGTTCGCAACAGCATCGGTTTTCCTCCCCTTAGAGATCCCAGCTTGGGCTATCCAAAAGGAATAATTTCCGATCACCATCAGTTTGTAGGGACGCGCAAAGGCGCGCCGACAAATTGGGCCGGCACGCCCGATGCAGTTCATCTAGACCTTCAAGTCCATTTTGCCAAGGGGAATCTGAGACGATTCACCCCGAAAACGGCCTGCAACGCCTTAGTGGGCGGTGCTTGCCCCAAACAGGCTCGGAATCTCGACTTTTACCCCGGGACCCATAGTCGAGGAGATCGCCACGCGGTTGATGTAATGCCCCTTGGCGCCGGGCGGTTTCGCCTTTTGGACGGCATCCGCAAAAGCCTTGATGTTCTCGATCAACTTGTCCTCCGCGAAGGAGGCCTTGCCGACGCCGGCCTGGACGATCCCGGCCTTTTCGACGCGGAACTCGACCGACCCGCCTTTGGCGCCCTTCACGGCGTTGGTCACGTCCATGGTCACCGTGCCGACCTTCGGGTTCGGCATGATGCCGCGCGGGCCAAGCACCTTGCCGAGCCGCCCGACGAGCGGCATCAGGTCCGGCGTGGCGATGCAGCGGTCGAAGTCGATCTCGCCCTTGCTCACCTTCTCGACCAGATCCTCCGCGCCGACGACGTCAGCGCCTGCCGCCTTGGCCTCATCGGCCTTGGCTCCGCGCGCGAACACGCCGACGCGCAGTGTACGGCCCGACCCGTTCGGCAGCGTGACCACGCCGCGCACCATCTGGTCCGCGTGCGTCGGGTCGACGCCGAGGTTCATCGCGATCTCGATCGTCTCGTCGAACTTCGCCTTGGCGCGCTCCTTCACGAGCTTGACCGCTTCGGTGATCGGATAGGCCTTCTCGCGATCGACACCCTCGCGGGCCTTCTTCATGCGTTTTCCGGTTGCCATGGCCGTTACTCCGTCACCGAGAGGCCCATCGAGCGGGCAGAGCCTTCGATCATCTTCATCGCCGCTTCGACGGTGTCGCAGTTCAAGTCTTTCATCTTCTGCTCGGCGATTTCGCGCACCTGTTGCCTGGTGACCTTGCCGACCGGCTCGCGGCCCGGTGTCTTCGATCCGCTGTCGAGCTTTGCCGCCTTCTTGAGGAAATACGACACCGGTGGCGTCTTCATCTCGAAGGTGAACGAGCGATCCTGGTAGGTCGTGATGATGACCGGGATCGGGATGCCCTTCTCCATCTTCTGGGTCTGCGCGTTGAACGCCTTGCAGAACTCCATGATGTTGAGGCCACGCTGGCCAAGCGCCGGCCCGATCGGAGGCGACGGATTGGCGGCGCCGGCGGGCACCTGCAATTTGAGGAATCCAGTGACTTTCTTTGCCATCGTTTACTCCTGCAAAAGGGCTGGCGCGCCAGCCCGTCTGTTTCCAGGTTAGTGGTGCGGATATTGACGGTTGGCGGCCGTCTCACCTCCCACGATTTCAGGTATCAGGGGTCAGGTATCAGGGATCAGGAGTCAAGTGTTCCTTATTCCTGACACCTGATCACAGCTTCTCCACCTGCCCAAATTCCAGCTCGACCGGGGTCGCACGGCCGAAGATCGACACCGCGACCTTCACGCGCGAGCGGCCTTCATCGACCTCCTCAACCACGCCGTTGAACGAAGCGAACGGCCCGTCGGACACGCGCACCTGCTCACCAACCTCGAACGAGACTGCCGGCTTCGGACGCTCAATGCCTTCCTGCACCTGGTGCAGGATACGGTCGGCTTCGGCATCCGAAATCGGCATCGGCTTCTTGTCGGTGCCGAGAAATCCGGTGACCTTCGGCGTGTTCTTGATGAGATGATAGACCTCGTCTGTCAAATCCATCTTCACCAGAACGTAGCCGGGGAAAAATTTGCGTTCGGTCTCGACCTTGCGGCCGCGGCGGGCCTCGGTCACCTTTTCCTTGGGGACGAGCACCTCGCCAATATGCTCGGCGAGCCCACGCTGCTTGGCCTGCTCGCGGATCGAATCTGCGACCTTGTTCTCGAAATTCGAATAGGCGTGGACGATATACCAGCGCTTCGGCTTGGTCGACGTCGTCGTCTCAGCGGTGTCGTTCATCGCTCCTGAACCTTTAGCCCCCGATGCCGAGCACGAAAGTAACGGCAATGCGGATCAATTGATCCGCGACCAGGAAGAAAATTGACGCGATCGCAACCATCACGAACACCATCCCGGTGGTGATCGCGGTTTCGCGGCGCGACGGCCAGGTCACCTTGCGTGCTTCCTCACGCACTTCCTGCAGGAAGCGGAAGGGGCTGACCCGCTTGCGTCGCACCTCTGCCGGCGCTTGATCGCTCATCCGTGCTCGCTCTCAGTCCAACTCATCATCTATATGTTCGGTCCGCATGGTACGAGCCTTGGCAGGAGTGGAGGGACTCGAACCCCCAACCCCCGGTTTTGGAGACCGGTGCTCTAGCCATTGAGCTACACTCCTCCGGAAAGCGGCTGCGGCGGACCATATAAGGGCCCGCCGCGGCGATGTCATGCATTATACACCGAACCTTTGCAAGGAAAGAAAATCCCGGGTTTTTGGCAATTTAGGACCGCCTTCGCCCCCTTCGGGGCTGCGGCGCGACAGCCTTCGCCGGCTTCGCCCCGAGAGATTTCGGCTGCCTTGCGTAGCTGGCGAAGCCAGCGAAGGCTGGAGCGGGTGAACGGAATCGAACCGTCGTCATCAGCTTGGAAGGCTGTTGCTCTACCATTGAGCTACACCCGCGAAATTGCCGCAGCGGTTGGCTGGAAATCGCGTCAAACCGCTCAGGCCGGCCCTGCTATCGCAGCCAGACCCCAGGCGCAAGCATACTCGATGACGTGCCCAAGCCGGCCAGCCGCCCGACCTTAGACTGCGGAGCCTATCCGAGAAGTTCGCCCATAAGCCGGAATTTGCGCCGTACAAAGCAACGGAAGCCCGGGACTTCAAGTGTGACCCGGCGGCGGGAGTCTCTGAACCGGCCGTCAGAACATTTCGGGTAAACGTTAACCGCGCCCCATGATCGCCCTCTACCCGCCGCTCCGGCCGCGGCCTCTGCGAAGTTGGCGCAGCATAAACTCAGTCCGCGACGCGATGCCCTTCGGCCGTTCGCTTGGTATCTCGCTCCGCGGCCTCGCGCTCGCTCGTGCGCAGGGCTTCAATGACCCGAATGCGATTGTCCAGTTGGTCCCGAGCACCCTCGAGCTGCTTTATTTTCACCCCTTGAGTGACTGCCAGGGCTTCTTTTTCCCGGAGCTTGCCTGCCAAAATCGACTTCTGCTGATTGAGCGCGCTACGTTGCCGCCTTTGCTCGCCCTGCATCGCCGCAACCAACTTGAACCGCTCGGCCGCCGCGGCCATGAGCTCGGCGTTCAGAAATTCGATCTGCCTGGTAGACGAAACGATGGTTTCCTCCCTTCGATTGGACGCCGCCTCCGCAGCACACACCCGGTCCGCCAGCGTTCTTGATTCCTCAAAGGCGCCACCGAGTTGTGCTTGCAGAACCGCTTTTTCACTTTCGAGCAGCATGATTTTGTCTTCCGCGGCGGCAGCGCCCGCCTTGTAGTGCGCCACCGCTTCCTGAAGCGACGAGACGGTCTGGCTGAGGCGATCTATCTCGTCGTAGGCATCTTGCAGTTCATTAGCTTGCCGCTGCTGCACGTTGTATAATTCAAGAATCTCGGCAAGACGCTGTCTCAATTCGGCAGATTGCCTGACAAGCTTATCGTTGAGCGCGCGAGCGTCCGCGTCCGGGACGTTCGATAGCGCCGGCCAAAAGTCTCCGCCGGTCTCAAATGCGGGCTCGATGAGTTTCATAGTCCGGCGCTTCCTGTAGGAGGCGGGGTCAAACGCGTCATCGCGGGCACGGAAATGCGGTGGAGCGGTCGAATCGCTGCCACCGA
>DASSRJ010000173.1:0-36506 GCA_035701845.1 Pseudolabrys sp.
GGGTTTTGCGCGGCCACGAATTCCTTCGCAACCAGGTTCATGCCGTCGCGCAGCGGCGTGACCAGCCCGGCGCGCGCGGCGCGGTAAAGTCCGGCCAGCGCCGTACGGCTGTGCGCCTTATTGATGTAGCGCACCGGTGTCCATGAGGCCTCGCCATAGTTGCCGTTGATGCGCCCGACCGCCTCCCCGACAGCGCGGCCCATGTCGGCATATTCAGGAATGCCGGTACGGCTGCGCGGCGTGATCTGGATATAAGTGACCTTGCCGCGCCAATCGGGGAAGTTGGCAAGAAACCGCTCGAACGCATTCATACGTTCGGGGATCCCCTTGCTGTAGTCGAGCCGATCAACACCGATAATCATGGCGCGGCCGGACAGGCTCTCAAGCACCTCGCGAACAAAATGCGTCTCAACGGCGCGGCGTGCCAGCCGCGCGAAGGCCTCGGTCTCCACACCGACCGGAAACGTGCCGACCTGCACGATGCGATTGCCGAAGTGAAAGCTGTTGCCGCTGGCCCAGGGCAACCCGCACTCGTTGGCGATGTAGCGTGAGAAATTGGCGGCATCGACCTCGGTCTGGAATCCGACCAGGTCGTAATGGCACAGCGCCGGAATGAGTTGGTCGTGATTTGGCAACGCGGCGAGGATTTCCGGCGGCGGGAACGGAATGTGAATGAAGAAGCCGATCCTGTTGTTGTGGCCGCGATCGCGCAGCGCCTTTGCCAACGGAATCAAATGGTAGTCGTGAACCCAGATAACGTCGTCCGGCTGCAGCAGCGATTCAAGCTGAGTGGCGAAATACTGATTGACCCGGAAATAGCCGCCGAGATCGCGCCGCGTGAATTCGGCAAGATCGAGCCGGTAATGCAGGATCGGCCACAGCACGCGATTGGCGAAGCCGTTGTAGAATTCCTGATAGTCGTCCTTGTTCAGATCGACCGTCGCGTAGGTTATGTTGTCGTGCGTAACGGATTTGACGGCGCGCGGCGTGTTTTCGGAGACGCGGCCGCTCCAGCCGAACCACAGGCCGCCATGCCGCTTGAGCGCCGGCCGAATAGCTACTTCGAGTCCGCCGGCCCGTGCCGCTCGATCAGGCACACCGACCCTGTTTGAGACTACGACGAGCCGCGCCAATACCGGTCTCCCCAGCTTCGCGACAGCTTGATTGCCGTCAATATCAATCCTGACATCGAATAGGTCTGCGGAAAATTCCCCCATAATTTTCCAGTCACGGGGTGCACGTCCTCCGACAAAAGGCCGTATCGATTTCGCATTCGAAGCGCATCGACGAACATGTCGCGCGCCTCGTCCCGCCGCCCGATTTCCCACAATGCATCGACCAGCCAGAACCGGCAAATCAAAAAAGCCGACTCCGGCAGGCCAAAATCATCAGCGGCGATATACCTCATAACGTGGAAGCCGCGCCGAAGTTCAAGTCCTATGGCCTCGACGGTCGCGACGAACCGCGGGTCGTCAGGCGCTACCAGGCCAAGTTCGGCAAGCAAAAGCGCGCTGGCATCGAGATCCTCGCTTCCAAATGCGGCCGAAAACGCCTTGCGCTTGGGGCTCCAGGCACGCCTGAGCACCTCCTCGCCAATCCCCTCGGCAATGCCGCTCCAATGCCCGGCGCGTTCGGGCAAGTTGAGATGGTTCGCGATGGCTGCAAGGCGCTGACAGCCAGCCCAGCACATAGCAGCCGAATGCGTGTGAACGCGCGTACGTCCCCGGTACTCCCAGATGCCGGCATCGGGCTTGAGTGCAAGCTTCGCCGCCCGCTCGCCAAGCGGCTCGATCGTCTGAAAAAGCGATGCATCGCCAGGCCGCGGCAGCCTGCGGTCGAAGAACATCGGCGTCGCGGCCATGATGATGCTGCCGTAGACATCATGCTGGTTCTGATTGACGGCCGCGTTTCCGATGCGCACCGGTCCGTCGCCGCCATATCCGCTAAGCGCCGGCGCAGTGCGCTCCTCAAGCAAATCCGTGTGCACGACCCCGTAGAGCGGGCGCACCTCATCCAGCCGTCCGGCGGAAACGCTCAGGATGTACGATATGAAGTCTTCCATCGTGCGTGTCGCGCCTATGCGGTTCAGCGCCCGCACGACGAAAAACGCGTCGCGCATCCAGCAAAAGCGGTAGTCCCAGTTGCGGCCCGATTTCGGCACTTCGGGGATCGAGGTGGTCAGCGCGGCCACGATCGCGCCGGTCTCCTCGTAACTGCACAGCTTGAGCGTGATGCCGGCGCGGATGATCTCGTCCTGCCAGTCGATCGAGAAGGCAAGGCGTCTCACCCATTCGAGCCAGTAGTCGCGCGTACGCTCGCAGAAATCACGACAGGTCGTATCGAGCGAGCCTTCGAACGGCTCGTCCGTGCCAAAGACCATGTGGACGGGCCGCGTCAGAATAAACGAAGCTTCGTTCTCGACATAGGAGAGCGGCGCGTCGGTCGTCAGCCTCACCGGCACGTCGTCGCGCCAGTAGCGGATGTGATTGCTGCCTGACGACCGCGATGTGACCGGTTCGCCGTAACGATGCGCGGTGCGAAAACGGATGGTGACGCGGGGCATTCCTCCGATCGGCTCGATGATGCGGATGATTTGCGGCGGGCGAAACGTGCGTCCGTAAATCTGGAAGCGCGGCGCGAAGTCAGTCACCCGCACCCCGGCGCCCTTGTCGTCGACCAGCTCGGTCACCACGATCGCGGTGTTGCGGACGTAGTTCGAGCGAACCTCGACCTGACCTTCGAGGACGACGTCGGTGAAACCCTTGTCCTCGGCGCCCGAAAGCAGGCGGCAGAAGACGGGGTCGCCGTCATAACGCGGCAGGCACCACCACACGATCCGCGACGACGGTTCGAGCAATGCGGCGGTGCGGCCATTGCCGATGACCGCGAGATCAAGCCCGTGGTCGGTCATACGCGCGCCCGCCCGTTTGCGGCCAGCAAATCCAGGGCGCTGCGCACCTGCGCCGGATCCTTGAAAATCCCCGAGAGCCCAGGGAAATAGCGGGAGACGCTGAAACCCTTTCCGCCGATGTCGGGCAGGACTTCGAAAACCGATTCATCGGTGACATCATCGCCGATGAACACCGGCATGCGCCCGCTAAATGGCGCATGCGCCATCAGTTTGCGGATGCTCTCCCCTTTGCTGATCCCCGGCCGCTTGACCTCGAACATCGCCTTGCCGAGCAGCAGCTCGGTCGGCTCAGCAGGGAATGCCGTTCGCGCAGCAGCGATGTGACGGCGCAATTGCTCGGCATGCTCGGGCGCCTTCCTGTAGTGCAGCGCGAGCGAATAGTCCTTGTCCTCAACGACAATGTCCGCCGCGATGCCGGCGGTATCCGCAAGCCTGCGGCGCAGATCGGCTGGTAACGGCTTTACCCGATAAAAAATCTCGCCGTCATTGACGCGCATCTCGGCGCCGTGGCCGCCGATCGAGGGTAGTGCCAGTGGAGAAAACAGGCGATCGAGATCGCCGATACGCCGGCCGCTCACCAATGCGACTGCACCGCCCGACAGGTCATGCAGTCGCCCGAGTGACCGGAGCAATGTGTCGGAAACCTGCACCTCGTTGGGCGACGGACCGATGTCGATAATCGTGCCGTCCACGTCGAGAAGCAGAGCGGTCTTTTTCAGATCCAGGCTGGAAAAAACGTCCATGACGGGGTCGTTAGCAATTGTCCGCACAACTATAATTCCGTCCGGTACAGGAAAGTTCGACGGACCGCGCAGCCCTATCGCGCCAGCACCTCGACATCGCCGTCGACGCCCGTGACGACCTTGAATTCGCGCTCATAGACCTTTCCTTCATTGCGTGCGATTGCGCGATATTCACCCTCGGCCAAAATGACACGCGGAAATGCGCCAATTGATTCCTTGATGACGTCGCCGCCCGGCGTCAGGACCGACCAGGCAGTGTTGGCGAGCGCCTCGCCGCCCCGATCGGTGACCAGTTTCAGGGTAATTGCAGCAGCGCGGTGCGTGACGGTGATGTCAGTAAGCTTCCCGGCCTGCACGCGAATGTCGGAACGGACAACCGAATTGGCATCGCCGTAATTCGACACGATGTAGTAAGTGCCCTCAGGCACGACCACGACATCGCTGGTCATCACGTGCTCGGCGATCGGCCGCCGGTCTCCTGCTTCGAACTGGCTGCCCTTGTAAACGTCAAACGAAATCTGGCCAGTGGGGATACGAACGTCCCCAACCTTGCCCTCGATGCGCAGGCCACCGGCCGGCAAGTCGAACTCTTCGTGCACGGTCGATCCGCGCAAATCGACCGGTTTGACGGCGGTCGCTAACCCAAAGCCGACGTGCACGATATAAGCGCCGGTTGGAAGCACGAGCGTGGGCGCCGGCGACTTGTCTTCCTTCACGAGCTTGAAGTTGCCGTTCGTGTCGGCTTTTGCATTGTAGACCCGCCATGTCAGCCCGCCGCCGATCGGCTGCGCGTCCTTGCCGAAACGCGCGCTTAGCGCCAGCGCGACCTGCCCTGGCGGAATCGGGGGAATCGATGCGGTGGTCGCAGGAGCCGCGTTGTGAATCGGCGCGGGCGGCGCCGGCGGCAGGCTGCTCGGCCCAAAGATATCGGTGCGCGTCGACGGCGATGGCGAAATCAGCCCTGTCGACGGCACCGCCGAAAACAGCGAATTCTGCGCGGACGCCGACAATGGATCAAGCGCGACCAGAACCGCGATAAGTCCAAGCGCCGGTCGTAGCCGGCCGCAGGTGGCGGCGGTTGAGGGAGCCCCAAGCATGACGCTGATGTTTTCTGCTCAAATCGAGGCGATTTCAAGCCGGTTGGCCGCTTGTTTGTGACCTCGTTGACGCCGTGCTAGTCGCAGCAGCGCAATTTCCGAAAGGTCAACGATGCCTGACGCTCTTGAGCTCCTGAAAACCCGCCGCTCGGTCAAACCAATGGAATTGGAGGGACCGGCACCGGCACCGTCCGAGATCGAGACGCTCTTGAAGATTGCATCGCGCGTCCCCGATCACGGCAAGCTGGCGCCCTGGCGATTCATTGTGTTCGAGGGCCATGCGCGTGCCGTTGCAGGAGACGCAATCGCGGCCGCGTATCGTGCCGACCATCCTGAGTCCACATCCGACCAGATCGCATTCGAGCGCAGGCGTCTCTCACGTGCGCCGCTTGTCATCGCGGTCGTCAGCCGCGCCGGCCCGCATGTAAAGATTCCCGAGTGGGAGCAGCAACTCTCCGCCGGCGCCTCCGCGATGAGTCTCGTCTTTGCCGCGCATGCCATGGGGTACGCGGCCAGCTGGATCACGGAATGGTATGCTTACGACCGGCGGGTCCTTGACGCGCTTCGCATCGCGCCGCATGAGCGCGTGGCCGGCTTCGTCCATATCGGCCGCCCGGTAAAACCGCCCGAGGACCGTGACCGGCCAAACCTTGACGCGATCGTCACGCGCTTTGGCGCCTGAGGAACCAATTGAGCCGATGCTGCATTTAACTTTTACGTAACGTTGCGGGCGCAGGCTTCCTGTCACGTTTCCGTCACAACACTCGGCCAGCAATACTTCCGGATTGACAAACTCCTGCGTAGCCTCGGGGCATAGGAGAAACAACGCGTGGTTTTCGAAGGCCTATTCGCGCGAGCGCGCAATGGCGACCGTGCGGCGGAAGCCTCGACGCATGTGCCGCCGGCCATGACGCGTCCGACTATCGGCCTTGCGCTTGGCGGCGGCGCGGCGCGCGGTTTCGCCCATATTGGCGTGATACGCGTTCTTGAAGCGCACGGCATCGTTCCAGACGTGATCGTCGGCACTTCCATCGGTGCGGTCGTCGGTGGCTGTTATGCAGCCAAGGAAATGGACAATCTGGATAACTGGGCACGCACGCTCACGGTGCGAGGCGTGCTCGGCTATCTCGATATCAGTTTGTCCGGCTCCGGCCTGATCAGCGGCGGCCATCTCGCCGCGCGTCTGGAAGCGGGGTTAAAGGAAAGCCGCATCGAAGATCTGCCGATCCGTTTCGCAGCGATCGCAACGGAGTTCAACACCGGTCATGAAATTTGGCTCACCCGCGGCCGACTGAGCGACGCATTGCGTGCGTCATACTCGCTCCCCGGAATCTTCCCGCCTGTGCTGATCGGCGGACGCTGGCTGGTCGACGGCGCGCTGGTCAATCCGGTGCCGGTGTCGGCTGCGCGCGCCCTCGGCGCGCGATTGGTGATTGCCGTCAATCTCAATTCCGACCTGTTCGGCCGCGGCACGATCATCGCAAATCACGGCCCCGACGAGAACGAAATTGTGCCTGAGCCTCCGAAGGCAAACGGCTTTCGCCGAATGTTCGGCGGCGAGCGCTCGCTGCGCAGGCAGTTCTTCGGCCGGCGCGGCAGGCCCGGCCTGCCGACTGTCATGGTCGAAGCCTTCAACGTCATGCAGGATCGCATCACGCGCGCGCGCCTTGCAGGCGATCCGCCCGATGTCCTGATCAGCCCGCGCCTGGGCGGTATCGGCTGGTTCGATTTTCATCGCGCCGCCGAGGCCGTGGAGATCGGCAACGAAGCCACTGCAAAAGCACTCGATGCGGTCAGTGAGGCGGTGACCGCGCTCTCGCAGCCGGCCGAGCACAGCGCAGGCTGAAGCAGGTTACGCGGTACGGATGTAGTCGCGCATCGCTTCGGATTCACTTTCAATCTCTTCGACGCGATGCTTGACCACGTCGCCGATTGAAATGAGCCCGGTTAGCTTCCCGTCGGCGATGACCGGCATGTGCCGGAACTTCCCTGCCGTCATACGCTCCATGATGCTGGCAACCGACTCATCGCCGGTGCAGGTTGCGACATTACGTGTCATCACCTGACCAACCGGAAAGTCGAGCGCCGCTGCACCATGTTCGGAGAGTGCGCGCACGATATCGCGCTCCGACAATATGCCGGCGAGGCGCCCTCCGGCGCCAAAAATGACAACTGCACCGATGCGGTGGGCGGAAAGCAATTTTGCCGCCGCCGCAAGATCAACCGTCGGTTCGATAGAGACGATGTCGCCGCCCAAGTTTCGCTGCTTGGCGGCCAGGACCGTCTTCACGTTCATGGCAGCCTCCCTAAAGCAAGATCGCTTCTCAGCGATCTGCGTACGCGCAGAGCGCCCCGCCCCCGGGGAATGACCCCGCGAGCCTGGGCCGTAGGCAACGATCCCGCCGCGCCGCCGGTTCCGTCAACACGCAATTCCGTGAGGTCAGCCACGCGCCGCGCGATTGGCTAATGCGGCGTTGCAGCACTGTCCTCAACTTGGGGTAAATCCGGCTTTCGGTCGAACCACGAGAACAGCAGCAAGCCGGCAAGAAATCCGCCGATATGCGCCTGCCAGGCCACCGGCTGCTCGCTGCCGGTCACGGGAAATGAGCCAAGTCCAAAAAGGATGTTGATACCGAACCAGACGACGAGGAACAGAACTACCCGCGGATCACGCAAGACGCCGGTCAAAGGTATTGCCGGTACCCGGTAGGCGCGATCGTCTCTGCCGCGCAGCATTCCGAGTGGTCCGCCGTGCTGGAATGCGAAGCGCATTGCCGCCGCCATCGTGCCGGAGATCGCTGCCGATGCACCGATCATCGGATACTGTTCGCCAGGGTGCGTGGCGAGATGCAAACCAGCGCCGGCCGCCGCCGTGACGGCGAGAAAGGCAAGAAAGCGCGGCGTGCCGAAGCGTCGCGCGACCGCGCTGCCGAATGGCAACAGCCAAACCGCATTGACGCCCAAATGAGTCCAGTCGGCGTGAATCAGCGCATAGGTGACGAAAGTCCAGATGTCGGCGCCGCCACCGGGCAAGGTGCCACCGAGCACGACCGAGTTGTCGTAGCGCGCCGGAATGAAAGCAAAAGTCAGCAGAAATTCGATGTCCTGCTGCTCGGTCAGCAGCAATGTTCGGACAATATGTACCAATGCCAGCACTGCGAGCACAGCGAGGACGACCGGCGGAATATTGAAAATCGGTTCGCGATTCACTCACGAGGTTCCGGTGGGACACCGGAGTTTCGCCGCCCGGCCACGCAGCCGCAAGCCGGATCGGTGCATACAGACAAAAAGGGAGGGCTGACGCCCTCCCTTGAGCCACGTTGCGGGGTTATTGCCGCCTTTGCGGCTGGTCACATCCCTCGCCTCCCCGGGCTCTTGATTGCTTTTTGCGTGAGCTGAGTATTCGGCTGTGTTCTCGAGATCACCAAGGGACCACAAGCGGCTGTCCCTGCCAACCCGACTCTCATTTTAACGCTAACCGCAGAGCGCCGCCGCCAATTACCGCACAGGGCACAATCTCTGCACGACATCCGCTGTCGCCGACCGTGCCGGCGCGCCTGTGCCGATCGGGGACAGGCGCGGCACCTTTAACGTCTCGCGGCGGCACAGGATGTCCCGTGAAGCATGGATCGACGCGGCTTATTTTCGACTATTGGAACCGTCAGCGGGGAGAACGTTCGGCGCCGACACGCTCAGAAATCGATCCGGCCGCCATCCGTCTCGCACTCGGTGACACCTTTATGCTCGCGGCCGACTTCGTTGAGGGGATTCGGTTCCGTCTTGCGGGCACTCGCGTGTGCGCTCTGTTTGGCCGCGAAATCAAAGGAGAGCGTTTTAACGCGCTCTGGAGCGAAGCGAGCCGAGCGCAGATTGCGAATATTGTCGGTATAGCCGTCAATGAGGCGACTGGCGCCGTAGCCGGGGTGACCGGACGAACGGAAAAGGGCGACGAAACCGAGCTGGAATTGCTGCTGCTCCCGGTCAGCGGTGACGGACGCACACGCGTTCGCGCTCTTGGTTCGCTGGCACCGCTGAAGCCGCCATATTGGCTCGGCGAAGAACCCGTGGTGGAACTGGAACTACAGACGCTGCGCCATGTTGGCGCCGCGCAAACCGAGTCTGAGGTCGCGCAATTTCGAAGTGGAGCCGGCCAACACACGCGGCATGGCTTCCTGGTCTACAGCGGCGGACGTGAAATAAGGCCGGGCGACGGCACAAACTAACGCAACGTTAACGATAGGCTCATAGGCTCATTGGCTGCGGAAAATAAACACTTTCCGATCCCGGCAGCCATGGCACTTCCTCTGAGCAAACCGGTAATTCTGCCTCTGGCCGAGGAGCGCCGGCGTCATCAGCGCGTGAAGGTTAACTTGCTCGGCCGCTATATGCTGGCCGATCGGCGTGAATTCCCCTGTCAGGTTGTAGACATGTCCCCGGGCGGCATGGCGCTTCAAGCTCCAATGGCCGGCCAGCCCGGCGAGCGCGTCATTGCCTATGTGGACCATCTTGGCCGTCTCGAAGGCAAGGTCGCGCGTACTTTCGAAAACGGATTTGCAATGACGATCTCGGCCACGCTGCGCAAGCGCGACAAGCTCGCGGCGCAGCTCACCTGGTTGGCCAACCGCCAGATCCTCAACCTCCCGGAGGATCGCCGCCATGGCCGATTTGCGCCGCGCAACCCGATGGCGCGTCTCGTGCTGCCCAACGGGACCAACGTCGCCTGCCGCGTGATCGACCTGTCGCAGTCCGGCGCTGCGATCGGCATCACCGGAGAGCTGCGGCCTCCAATCGGAGTCGTGGTCACCGTCGGAAAGACGCAAGGCCGCGTCGTGCGCCACATCGACGACGGTTTTGCCATCGAGTTCATGCGGCTGCAGCATCCCGACTTCGTTGAAGAAAATGTGACCGGCGAATAACGTCACTGCGCCGTAAACGCGATGCGCGGAATTGCGCGCTCGCGGTAACATGGTGCTAGCTCCATTCGTCCGCGGTTTAAAGCCTGCGTCGAAATCCGAAAGCTGCGAAAGGTAAACGCGCGCGCGGGAAGCCCTGCGCCGGCGCGCTATTTCGCATCGGCCGATTAATCCATAAAATCTTATTCAAATTCCACCCTCTAGGATTTTAGACAAATTATAGTTCAAGTTAAGAAGTATTAGATCGGCATTTTACTTTAGTTATACTTAAAGTGACTTCCGGAACTTAGTCCCAATACAAGTCGTTTGTGAGAAATGTGGCCCCAACAGGACGGGAAGGGGCCACGAATGGCTAGGCGTCTCAAACAGGCATTTCGGACGGGCGCCATACTGGCGGTCGTGGCCGCAGCGATGCTCGCGGCTTCGGCAGGCGCAACGGCCGCGGGAGAGCGGACAGCGTCGCTTGGCAGCCCGTTCCCGGCGCCGGAACGGCCGCTATATATCGCCGTCGGGGAGCCGACGCGCCCGCCGATCGGGTGGGTGGATTTCTGCATCGAATATCGGCCGGAATGCGCCACCAAGCCGTCGGCACCACGCGACGTCGTGCTCTCGCCCAAAGCCTGGGCCGACATGGTCAAAGTGAACGCCTGGGTGAACCAGGCGATCAAACCGATTACCGACATGGAGCATTGGGGCGTCGTTGAGCGCTGGAACTATCCGGACGACGGGTACGGCGACTGCGAAGACTACGTCCTGCTCAAGCGCCGCATGTTGGTGCAGGCCGGATGGCCGCGCGAGGCGCTGCTTGTCACCGTCGTGCGCGACAAGAAAGGCGACGGGCACGCCGTGCTCACGGTGAAGACCGATCGCGGTGAATTCATTCTCGATAATCAGGAACCGCAGGTCCTTTCATGGGAGCGAACTGGCTATCGCTTCGTAAAGCGTCAGGCCCAATCAGACCCGAATGTCTGGGTCCTGCTTGGCGAACCGCCAGCCGCACCTGCGATCGTTTCGGCGCGCTGACAAAGAAAGGAATTCGCGTTCCCGGTCACGTCCCCACCCCTCCCCGTCCCCAGACCGGGTTCGCGAGCGGCCGGATCTCCCCCAAGATCCGGCCGCACATTTTTTTTGACGAGCAACATCCGCGTTCCAAATCCACGTGATGGTCACGAAACTGTCAGACTGCAGGCATTTTTTGCGTGCAACGTTCGAGGCCGGGGCGACGACAGCCGTCACGAGTTCCTCATGCAACAGCGAATTGACGTCACCAAAGTGAGCCCAGCGGCGTTTCAGGCCGTGGCCGCCTTGCAATCTTATGTCGATCAATCCGGGCTCGATCCGAAACTGCGCGAGCTCATAAAAATCCGCGCGTCGCAAATCAACGGCTGCGCCTTTTGCCTGGCCATGCACACACGCGACGCACGCAAGCATGGCGAGACCGACGAGCGGATGCATCTGCTCAATGCATGGCGCGAGGCACCGCTGTACACCGCCCGTGAACGCGCGGCACTGGCCTGGGTCGAAGCAATCACGCTGCTGACCGAGGGGCATGTCCCCGACGACGTCTTCAAGGCGGTTCGCGAGCAATTCTCGGAAAAGGAAATCGTCGACCTGACGGCGGCAGCCGTTGCGATCAACACGTGGAACAGACTTTCGATCGCGTTCCGGGTCCCGCCGCAGCTTGACACCAGGAAGGCAGCTGCCTGATCAGCCCGTCCGCCTGAGACCTTTTGCGTAGCGCTTCGAGCGCTCCACGTAGATATCGGCGCCGGCGCGGATCATTGCGACCGCTTTTTCGTCCAGCGTACGGATCGCACGCGCCGGCGCGCCAACAATCAGCGAATTGTCGGGAAAGCTCTTGCCCTCGGTGACGACACTGCCGGCGCCGACAAGCGAATTGTTTCCGATCTTTGCTCCATTGAGCAGGATCGCGCCCATCCCGATCAGGGAATTGTCGCCGACGGTGCAGCCATGAAGAATGACACTGTGGCCGATGACACAGTCGCGGCCGATGGTCAGCGGAAACCCCGGGTCGGTGTGCAGCGTGGCATTGTCCTGGACCTGCGACCTCTCGCCGATCTCGATCCATTCGTTGTCGCCGCGGAGAACGGCGCCGAACCAAACGCTGGATTCGGCCTTGAGCCGCACGCGCCCGACAAGTACCGCCGTCTCCGTCACGTAAAATCGGCCGTCGTCGGGAAGTTCGGGCGCCTGCCCGTCGAGCTCGTAAATAGGCATCCCGCCCTCTCCCAAAGGAAGGCGCGAACTTGCCCGAACATGGCTTTCGAGGGAAGCGGCCTAGACGACCAGCAGCGCCTGCAAGGTCGTGACCAGAACCAGGCCCGACATCAAGCTCCAGAAGCCGGCGATCAGCGTTGCGAGGAAGACGAACTCAAAACGACGGCCTTCCTGGCGCTGACCGAGGATTGTGTTGCGCATGATGAGGAACGGCGCAGCGACGACCAGCAAGGGGATCACGGCGAAAGTTGCCGGGGCCGGACCGTTGCTCAGCTGGTTGAAGCTCGGCAGGCGGTCGGTGGCGAGCCGGTAGCCTGAGCTGAACATGCCTGCGACGGCAAAGCCGAACGCCAGCGCGAACAACATTTGTACGGACTCGGGCGCCATCACTCGCCTCAACGCAAAAGCGGAGGCCATCTGTTGCAAACCGGCGGGGCCCACGCCAGCCAATCCTTAACGAATGGTAAATGGCAGCCGACCCATTCCGCTCCGGGCGACGTGGCATAATCCGGGCGATTCGCACGCAGGAGTCGGCCCGTGGCTTTTTTGGCACAGCAACCTCACAGCTCCGCCAGGCGGGCTACCCAGCGGCGACGGCGCGCCGGCCATAACCCGATTATGGCACCGCTGCTGGTATTTGGTGTGGTGGTGCTTCTGGCCGGATTCTATGTGGCCTACATTCTGTGGCCACGATGGCCACAGGGGCCGGTATCGCTCAATGCGCCTTCGCTGCCGATCGTCGTCTCCGGCGTGACCTTTAATGTCGAACCGGCAGCGATCCGCATCGGGGTTCAGCGTCGGCCCGGCGTGCAGCAGCGCGTCGATCTCAGTTATCTCTGGCCGTCTCTGGCGCCGCCCGATCCTGCGGTCAAACCGACGGTCGGTGCGCCGCTCGATCCGAATGAGCGTGTGTTCGTGACGCTTTCGTCGGGCGAAGCGACGTTGCCGCTCATGGAGCGCGTTCAGACGATCTACCCGCGTTATCTTGTGCCGCAGCCCGTCGCCGGTTTTCCGGGATTGACCTACCGCGGATTTCGCGATGGCTCGCCTTATCAGGGCGAGGACCTGGTGTTTGAATCAAACGCGCCCGAGCACTTTCTTGCCCGTTGTTCGCGCAAGGGGGTGACAAATTCCGGCATCTGCCTGCTTGAGCGCCGCGTCGGCAATGCCGATATCACGTTCCGCTTTCCGCGCGACTGGCTGCCGGATTGGGAGAACGTCGCCAAAAGCGTCGACGAGTTGATTGCGAGATTGCATCCGAACTGATCGTCATTCCCGGACGCCGCGAGCGGTGGACCCGAAATCCAGATGCACCCTCGATCGTTGTTTGTAGATTCCGGATTCGCTCGCTTGCGCTCGCGCCCCGGAATGACGGTGGGATGATCAATCCACCAAATCGACGTCGAGGATCGGCAATTCGAGAATGTATGAGCGCCGTCCCTTCTCAACCTCGAGGAAAAGAACGGCGATGAACTCCTCGCCGATATAAACTTCCAGCGAGTCCGTTTTCTTCGGCCGCGGCACGACGCGGATATTCTCGTTGTCAAATTTGCTGCGCAGATAGGCGTTGAGCGTCGGTACCGGCTGAATGCTGGGGTCGTTGCCAACCTGGATGACCATTCGAAAATTATAGGACCGCTCGCCGTCTTCGTCGTCGACCGTGAGCTCGCCGAGGTCATCGGAGCCTACAAAGATCTCGGCGTTGTCCCGCCCTTTCGGCACCACGCGGATCTGCGCATTGCCGAAAAGTTTCTTCAAATAACCGTCGAGTTTTCTGACTTCCTGGACGTCCAACGCGTCACTCCTTCTTAGGGCACCGTTTCAATGCCCGATCGAAGGGCGCAGGGCAAGTCCAATGCAAAAAGCGTCAGCCGTCCAACATGATGCCGTAAAGCATCTGGTCCATGGCGCGCGACGGTTCGGGGCAGCCGGCCTCACCGACGACCTTGGCCGGCACGCCGGCAACCGTGACATTGTTCGGCACAGGCTTGATGACAACGGAGCCTGCGGCGATACGGGCGCAATGGCCGACCTCGATATTGCCGAGGATCTTTGCGCCAGCGCCAATCATTACGCCGCGGCGGATTTTCGGATGACGGTCCTCGTGCTCCTTGCCGGTCCCGCCGAGCGTGACGTCGTGCAGGATCGACACATCGTCTTCGATGACCGCGGTCTCGCCGACGACCAGCCCGGTCGCATGATCGAGGAAAATCCCGCGGCCGATCTTCGCCGCCGGATTGATGTCGCACTGGAAGACGGACGATGCGCGGCTCTGGAGATAGAGCGCAAAATCCTTGCGGCCTTTTCCGTAGAGCCAGTGCGCAAGGCGATGTGTTTGAATGGCGTGGAAGCCTTTGTAGTAGAGCACCGGCTCAATAAAACGGCTGGTCGCCGGATCCCGGTCGACGGTGGCGACGATGTCGGCCCGGAAGGCTTCGCCGAGTACGGGCTGGTCCTCGAGCGCGTCGTTGTAAGCCTGACGTATCATGTCGGCCGATACGTCGGCGTGATCCAGCCGCTGGCTGACGCGATGGGCAATCGCGGCTTCAAGCGTGTCGTGATGCAGGACGTTCTCATAGATGAAGGTGGCGAGTTCGGGCTCGCGGCGCGCGATATCCTCCGCTTCGTTGCGGATACGCACCCACACCGGATCGACCTTATCCAGGCCCCTTGCGGGCCGCGTCTGAAATTGAGCCATGAACCTGGTTCTCCCGACGCCTCTCGATCCCCTACTTGGGTTCCTTTAGCACAAATCGGAAGATGCAAGGAGGCCGCGCAACGCGGCCCGCGCATGGCTCATGTGCGTTGGTTAAGGAAGTCGATAACGCCTGCCTTGTAGACCTTGTCGCCGACGGCGAGCATATGGTCGCGGTCGGGGATATCGAGAGCTCGCGCGCCCGGAATGAGCGCAGCCAGGGCTTGCGCCGATCCCGCCACCAGATCTTTTGTGCCGACGGCAATTAAAACGGGCGCTCGAATTGCCCCGACTTCCGCGCGCGTCAAAGTCTGCCGCGATCCGCGGATGCAGGCGGCAAGCGCTCGCAGGTCTGATTTTGTCTGCTCTGCGAACGCGCGAAACACCTGGCCGGTGGGATCCTGAACGTCGTCCGGCGAACACGCCTCGAGTGCTTCGGCGATGCTTTCCGGCAGACCAACGCCTTCCACGAGACGGATGCCAAGTCCGCCGAGTATTACGGAGCGCACCCGTTCAGCGTGCTTCACCGCCAGGAAGGCCGTAATGCGCGCGCCCATCGAATAGCCCATGATATCGGCGCGCTCGATTTTCCGATGATCGAGCAGCGCACGGACATCGTCGGCCATGGCATCGCTGTGATATGCGGCGGGGTCGTAAAGTTTGCTCGACCCGCCGTGCCCGCGATTGTCGAGCGCAACAACGCGTCGACCTGCGCGGTTGAGTGCGTTGACCCACCCGGGCTGCACCCAGTTGACTTCCTTTGTGGATGCAAAGCCGTGGACGAGCACGATCGGCTCGCCTTCCCCTTCATCGAGATAAGCAATCTCGACGTCACCGTTCCTGAAGCTTGGCATGAGCTGTATCTAGCCGTGAGCAGGCGCGGCGGCAATCTGTTGCATCGCTCTGCGCATGTGCCGTTCGCGGCGCCGGCGAAGGATTCGCAACGTCGTGCGTTCGACGGCGCTCTTGAGCGCGGATACAAAGCCGAATAGGGCAAACGCCGCCCCAAGAAGCCAGAAAGTTGCGTCGAAAGCGAGCGCGGCGAGCATGATGGCGCTGCGCCCCGCGACTTTAAGGATGGCACGGGTGCGGCTGCCTTCCTTCTCGGCGAGCTTGGCGATGCGTGAGATGTCACGCGGCTCCCTGGCAATCTTCAGAGCATCCAGCGTCGCGCGTCCGCCGGCGGCCTTCTCGACGCGGCCGACGTCGCGCACCAGATGCAGCAGGCCACCGGCCCGTTCGGCCTTTGCCGTTTCGCGCGCGGCGCGCGCCGCGGCCGGGAAACTGGTTTGCCGCACCATGCGGCCAAGGCTCTCGGTGAATTCGGCACCCAGACGTCCGGTCTTGCGCGCGGCCTTCACGAGCGAGAGGCCGGCGCGCGCCGGAGCGGCAGCCCCAAATGTCGCATAGGTGCCGGCTGTAATGGCGATGCCGGTTGTCGCGAGACCCAGCACCAGCCTGTCCACTTGCTCGCCGCGGACATACCGCGTGCCCTCGCGCAGGGCGTCACGGATGTCGCCGAACACGAACAGGTCGCCGAGGGTCGTCCCGGCAAGCGACGCCACGTCCTGCGGCTCGCCGGTCACAAGACCGCGTGCAAAGCTCATTGCGCGGTGCCGCATGGTCGCAGCCTCCGCGGTTGCTGCTGCAACCTTTTCCGCCAACGCGCGGGTGATCGTGACGTGCCGCGCACGCGCAAGATCCATGACGCTTTGTGCAAGCTCGACGTCCTGCGCTGCCAGCGCAGCCTCAATTTCGCGCCGGGCCGCCTCCGCATCGAACGTGTCATCGAGCGCCCGGCCTGCAATACGCACAGGATCATCGAGGGCCAACACGGCATCCGCCGCGCGCGGTACGGCGTAGATGACTGCTACCGCAAGCGGGAGTGCTGCAAGTAAGGCGATTCCGATGCGCGGCTTGCGCACGACATTTTGCGTCGATTGTTCCAAACCCGCTCTCCGCGTATCCCGATGCTGCTTGCCCGGCAACCAAGGCGTTTCAGCGGCGGCGTCCACACATTTGCAATGGAGCTAGGCATCATCCGGCCTCCCCGCTATGGTGCCGCCGGAACGTTGCCGCACAACCCGCGGCAGCACGAGGAATTGTCATGGCGGAACATGTCGTCCCCCACTTTCACAACGATCCGGGCGTGCCGGTGATCGAGATCGGCGCCAGGGAGTTCATGTGTGTCGGCGCGACGCCACCTTACGATCATCCGCATGTTTATCTCGACATGGGCGAGGACAAGGAAATCATCTGCCCGTATTGCTCAACGCTCTATCGCTACAACCCCGTACTCGATTCGCATTCGGCACGCCCGCCGGAATGCGCGTTGCCGCATTCCGCCGCCGCCTGAACCCGACCGGATAGACCGTGGCGCCCCCGCGTCATGTCATCATCGCCGGCGGTGGAATTGCCGGCCTGACGTCGGCGCTGCTGCTTGCACGCGCGGGCATGCGCGTGACGGTCCTGGAGCAGGCCGCGAAGCTGGAAGAAACCGGCGCCGGCCTGCAGCTTTCACCGAATGCCAGCCGCATATTGATCGCGCTGGGCCTGCGCGAGCGGATCGAATCGACCGCCGTCAAACCGCTGGCGATCCGCGTGATGGCCGGCGGCTCGGGACGCGAGATTGCACGCATTCCTTTGGGTGATGAGGCCGAGCGGCGTTACGGCGCGCCATACTGGTCGATCCATCGCGGAGACCTGCAAGTCATGCTCGCTGGTGCGGTGAATAGCACTCTCGACGTGACGCTTGAGTTGGGCGTACGGGTCGAGGAGTTTGCCGCCCATGTCAGGGGTGTGAGCGTGCTCGGCAGGCGCGGTACGCAGGTGATCGACGAGCGTGGCATCGCCCTTGTCGGTGCTGACGGCATCTGGTCGACGGTTGCCCAGCGGCTGCACAGGCAGCAACAGCCGACGTTCCGGCACCGCACCGCGTGGCGCGCACTGGTGCCCGTCGAGTCCGTGTCCGCCGAATTTCGCCAGCCGCTCGTTCATCTCTGGCTTGGCCACGACGCGCATCTGGTCCACTACCCGGTGAAGTCGGGCCGTCTCATCAATATTGTCGGCATTGTTCGCGACGAGTGGAACGAGCCGGGTTGGTCCGCCGACGGCGATCGTACTGAAGTGCTTCGCCACTTCGTGCGCTGGACCTGGTCCGAAAAAGCACGCGCGATCATTGCAATTCCTGACCGCTGGCTGAAATGGGCGCTGTTTGACCGTAAAGCCCCGTTCCGCGGAGGACGCCTGCCGGTAACGCTGATCGGGGACGCCGCCCACCCGATGCTGCCGTTTCTCGCGCAGGGCGCCGCAATGGCAATCGAAGATGCCGCCGTGCTCGCTGACATGCTCGCCAGATATCTCGATGACCCGGCAGATGCGCTACGCGCCTACGAGGGTGCGCGCTGGCACCGCACGATGCGCGCCCAACAGGCCGCCCGTCGCCAGGCGCGCATCTATGGGCTGACGGGCCCCGAGGCCTTCGTGCGCAATTTGGCGATGCGAGGGATGGGCGGAGAAAAGCTGCGCGCGCGCTACGATTGGCTCTATAGTTGGCGGCCTCCACCACGTTTCGAGACCGCATAGACATGTTATTTCCTTCGACCGTCGCCGGCAGCCTGCCAAAACCCTCCTGGCTCGCCGAGCCGAACAAGCTGTGGCCGCAGTGGCGGCTGCAAGGCGAAGAACTTGCTGCGGCAAAGCTCGACGCCACTTTGCTTGCGATCAAGTGGCAGGAAGATGCCGACATTGACATCGTCTGCGATGGCGAGATGTCGCGTCAGCATTTCGTGCACGGTTTTCTTGAATATGTCGACGGAATCGACTTCGCACACAAAGTCGAGATGGGAATCCGCGCCGACCGCTACAAAGCGATGGTGCCGGTCGTGCGCGGCGAACTCAAACTGAAGGGGCGCGTCCACCAGGCTGAAGCGCGGCATGCGCGTACACACACCGGGCGAAAGCTGAAGATCACCCTGCCCGGCCCAATGACGATCGCCGACACGATCGCGGACTCCTACTACGGCGACAGGGTAAAAATGGCGATGGCTTTCGCCGGCCTGTTGAATCAGGAAGCGCGGGCACTCGAGAAAGACGGCGTCAACGTGATCCAGTTCGACGAGCCTGCTTTCAACGTGTTCATGGACGACGTCGCGGGCTGGGGTATCGAAGCGATGCACCGTGCCATTGACGGGCTCAGGTGCACGACCGCCGTGCACATCTGTTATGGCTACGGCATCAAGGCCAACATCGATTGGAAGAATTCCCTCGGCGAGGAGTGGCGGCAATACGAGAAGTTCTTCCCTGCGCTTGCCAGGAGCCGCATCGGCCAGGTTTCGCTGGAATGCATCAATTCACGCGTTCCATTGAAGTTGCTGTCGTTGCTGGAAGGAAAGGACTTGCTGGTCGGCGTGATCGATGTCGCAACCGACAGGATCGAGACGCCCGAGGAAGTGGCGTCAGTAATTGGAAATGTGACGAAGGTTGCGCCTAAGGAAAAGATCATCGCCTGCACGAATTGCGGCATGGCGCCGATGCGGCGCGATGTCGCCGAAGCCAAGCTGAAGGCGCTCGGTGCCGGCGCCGGGCTGGCACGGCAAAAATACAGCTGATTTGGGCTCGAGGCTTAAGCAGCGCCCTCTCCACCCCTTTTGGTCCTGCAGCTTGATCCAGGTCAAAGCGGGAAGAAGCCGCGCCGAATTATATTCACAATCAAACATGTGACACGTGCGTTGGCTGCAGCTGAGCCTGGAGGATCATACATGCTCACCAGAAAAGCTTGGTCGCCATACTTCGCCGGGATCGTCATCGGCCTGCTGCAGATACCGGCCTTCCTGTTGATCGAAACCGCCCTCGGCACCTCGTCATCCTATGTGACGGTGGGCGGCACCGTCGCCTCGTGGGTTGATCCGTCAATTCTCAAAATCGATTACGTCGTCCGCCACGTGGCCGCGACCGGCAAGAACTGGTGGCAGGTCGCGTTGGTCTTTGGCATTGCGGTCGGTGCGTTCCTCTCCATGAAACTGTCGGGCGCGAAACGTCATGCGATCTCGCCCATCTGGCAACGCGCGCTTGGATCGCGGTCGCCAGCCAGACGTTACGCCATCGCATTCCTGGGTGGTTTCATATTGCTCCTGGGCGCGCGCATCGCAGACGGGTGCACAAGCGGTCACGGCCTGTCTGGAGTGGCGCAATTGGCTGTCGGCTCCACCGTCGCAGTCGCCGCCATGTTTGCCGGCGGAATCGCCACCGCAATGCTTCTGTTACGCCGGATTTGAAAGGAGGCTGTCCATGTCGCTCATTCTCGCCATCACAGTCGGAATTGCGATGGGAATAGTCTTCGGCTTCGCGCTGGAGAAATCGCGCGTGTTCGAGCCTGGAATCATCGTCGGGCAGATGCAGTTGCGAAACTTCATCATGCTCAAGATCTTTCTCACCGCCGTGGCAACGGGCGCGGTCGTTCTCGCGGTGCTTAACGGCCTCGGCTACGTCAAGCTTCAGCCGAAAGCCGCGGCCTACGCAGCTGACATTGTAGGCGGCGTGTTGCTGGGCGCTGGCATATCGCTGGCGGGAGCTTGCCCCGGCACAACGCTGGCGCAGGTTGGTGCGGGTTATCGCGACGCGCTGTTCACGCTCGTCGGGGGATTGTTTGGCGCGGTTACTTACTCTTATGCACAGCCAGCGCTAGCCAACACGTTTCTCGGCCAGAACGCGCCAAAGCTCGTCTTCACCAACCTCGTCGGCGTGCCTTATTGGACTGGCGCGCTCGCTTTGGTTGCTTTGATTATCATTATTCTGGTCGCGCTCGAAACTTGGTCGCCCTGGACAAGCGAATTGGGGAACGACGTTGACGGAGATCTTCCCAGCGCGTCGACGCCTGCAAAGAGGTCCATGTACGCGCGACCGGCGGAATGAGATTTGGGCTGGTGGCGCGCTAGCGCCCCGCCCGGCCCATGACATCCATGAGCTCTGCGACCTTGCGGCGTTGGTCGGCCCTGTTGCCGCTCTTGATGGCGTGATCAACGCAATGCGCGACGTGATCGCGCAGGATTTCCTCTTCGACGCGGCGCAATGCGGCCCGGACGGCACCGATTTGCGTCACGATGTCAATGCAGTAGCGGTCCTCCCCGACCATGCGGGCAAGACCGCGCACCTGCCCTTCGATCCGGTTCAGCCGCCTGAGGGTTCCCGCCTTGTTGTCCTTTGCCATAAGGTCTATATACCCCCCAGGGGTATTTAACGCAAGGCATTGGCCCGTGGCATCAGAGCATCATCATCACCACGACGCGGAAAGCGGCATCCTCGATCCGGTGTGCGGGATGAAAGTCGACCCGCACACGGCAAAGCACCGCGCGGATTACCGCGGACACACGTACTATTTCTGCTCGGCCGGCTGCCGCACAAAATTCGTCGGCGACCCGCAGAAATATCTCGGCAAGCGCGAGCGGGAGCCGGTCGCCGAGGGCACCATCTATACCTGCCCGATGCATCCGGAGATCCGCCAGGTCGGCCCCGGTTCCTGCCCGATCTGCGGCATGGCACTCGAGCCTGAAATCGCCGCCAGCGAGTCCGGCCCTAATCCCGAGCTCGTCGACATGACCCGGCGGTTCTGGATTGGCCTCATCCTGTCCCTGCCGGTCCTTGCACTCGAGATGGGAGGCCATCTCACCAACCTGCACATGCTTTTGGGCAAGACTCTTTCCAACTGGATTCAGTTCGCGCTGGCGACACCAGTCGTCTTGTGGGCCGGTTGGCCGTTCTTCTTGCGCGCGTGGCAATCCGTCGTCACCCGCAACCTCAACATGTTCACGCTGATCGCAATGGGGACAGGAGTCGCCTGGATCTACAGCGTTGTCGGCGTCCTCGCTCCCCAGCTCTTCCCGCCGGCGTTCCGTGATGCTGACGGCGCAATCGCCGTCTATTTTGAAGCGGCCGCGGTCATCACCGTCCTGGTGCTGCTCGGGCAAGTTCTCGAACTGCGCGCACGCGAAGCGACATCGGGCGCGATCCGCGCCCTGCTTGATCTTGCTCCGAAGACGGCGCGTCGCGTGAAAAATGACGGCAGCGACGAGGAAGTCGGGCTCGACACAGTACATCCTGGCGATCGCCTGCGCGTGCGGCCGGGCGACAAGGTGCCGGTTGATGGCGTCTTGCTCGAGGGCCGTTCGGCCATCGACGAATCGATGGTGACTGGCGAATCCATGCCGGTGACCAAGGAAAAGGATTCGCACGTGATCGGCGGCACGATCAACAAGAGCGGCAGCTTTGTCATGCGGGCCGAAAAAGTCGGCCGTGACACGCTGCTGTCGCAGATCGTGCAGATGGTTGCGAGCGCACAGCGTAGCCGCGCCCCGATCCAACGTCTCGCCGACCAGGTATCCGCATGGTTTGTGCCGGCTGTGATCGCGATCGCGAT
This sequence comes from Pseudolabrys sp., assembly GCA_035701845.1. Classification (GTDB taxonomy): domain Bacteria; phylum Pseudomonadota; class Alphaproteobacteria; order Rhizobiales; family Xanthobacteraceae; genus Pseudolabrys. Next base: position 22,012 of record DASSRJ010000173.1, read on the forward strand.
ACTCGCATTTGCGGCCTGGGCCCTCTTCGGCCCCGAACCGCGCTTCGCTTTCGGTCTGGTTGCAGCCGTGAGCGTGCTGATCATTGCCTGCCCCTGTGCTCTCGGCCTGGCAACACCGATGTCGATCATGGTCGGCGTCGGCCGCGGCGCGCAATCTGGCGTGCTGATCAAGAATGCCGAGGCGCTGGAGCGCATGGAAAAGATTGACACCCTTGTGATCGACAAGACCGGTACCCTCACCGAAGGCAAGCCGAAGGTGGTGGCCATTGCGCCGACGGCCGGCTTCGACCAGACGAAAATCCTTCAACTCGCCGCAAGCGTCGAGCGCGGCAGCGAGCATCCGCTTGCGGCTGCCATCGTGGCGGAAGCGGTCGAACGAAAGATCGAGCTCATGAATGTCACCGGCTTCGACTCACCCGTCGGAAAAGGCGTGGTCGGCACGGTCGATGGCAGAAACCTCGCGCTTGGTAATGCAAAATTTCTTGCCGAACTCGGCATCGATACGTCAGGTCTTGCGGCTGAGGCGGAACGTCTGCGCGAGGACGGGGCGACCGCTATCTTCCTTGCGGTGAATGGCAAGCCTGCCGGGGTTATCGCGATAGCTGATCCGGTGAAGCCGACCACGCCCGATGCGCTCAGGGCGCTTGCCGGAGAAGGCATCCGCGTCGTCATGCTCACCGGCGACAACCGCACAACGGCGCTGGCCGTCGCCCGACGGCTCGGCATCGCGGAAGTGGAAGCCGAAGTCCTTCCGGATCAGAAGAGCGCCGTTGTGGAAAAACTGCGGCGTGAACGGCGCGTCGTTGCGATGGCGGGCGACGGAGTGAATGACGCCCCTGCCCTTGCCGCGGCCGAGGTCGGCGTCGCCATGGGGACAGGCGCGGATGTCGCCATTGAAAGTGCCGGTGTGACGCTGCTGAAGGGCGACCTGACCGGCATCGTCAGGGCGCGCGCATTGTCGGAAGCCGTCATGCGCAACATCCGGCAGAACTTGTTCTTTGCCTTCATCTACAATGCGCTCGGCGTACCGGTGGCCGCGGGCGTACTCTATCCCATCTTCGGGACATTGCTGTCGCCAATCATTGCGGCCGCTGCAATGGCACTGTCATCGGTCAGCGTCGTCGGCAACGCACTCCGCCTTCGCCGCGTGAACCTATGAGCGCTAGAAGATGGTGAGATATTTCAGCAGCGACAGCACGCCGATAACGATGACGATGACGCGAACGATCTGTTTCGCCCGCCCATCGATCGGCAACATGTTGACGAGGTAGAGAACCAGGATAACGACAAGAAACGTAATAAGAACGCTGATCAGCAGTCCCATGCCAGCCCCCTTCTAACGCCACGTCCGTGGCGGATTCCACGGCTACAAGTTCCGCAGCCTCTAAAAGTTCCGTTGACGGTGCTACGCCGTCGTCAGCGTATGGCCTGATCGCTCACACGCGGACCTGAAGCGGCGTCCGGGCCGAACTTGCATTTCTTCTCGGCGGCGGTCCTGCGTAGCTCGTTCATCTGGCCGCGCAACTGCAGATATTCCGGCCGGTAGGCAACAGTGCTCACGAAACGGCCGCTCGCATCCGGCCCGGCTTTCGTCATCAATCCCTCAAGCTCACGCTCGCGTGTGCCGATCGCCTGAGCCGCCTCGGCAAGCTCCCTGCAACTGTAGAGTTGGTACTTGTCAGGCTGGACCAGGAAGCGTCCGGCACCATCATCGGACGTGGCACAGCCGGCAAGCGCACCGACAGCAAAAATGACAATCACCAGGCGAGCGCGCGCTAGCATTGGGATCCGGCTATTGCATAATTCTGGCATTGCAGTGGTATCGATATCGCACCCACGCTAGGCTAAAATATCACTGTTTTCGCGCTAATTAACGGCTGTTACGAATCCGGCGAAGCTGGTAACAAAAACCAATGTCATGGATTGCGCGCAAAGAATGGCGCCGGTGGGCCGGCCTGTTGGTGGCCGTTTTTTACCTCCTGACCTTGGCGACTCCGGTCACCGCTGTTGCGTTGTCGGCTGATCCGACGCATTCGCATTGCCTGAAAGAAGTCCATGCCCTGATGAGCCAGCATCAGTCAGCAGATCATTCCGATCATCATCATTCTGTCCCCGTAAATCAACCGAGTGACCAAAGCCAGAATTGCTGTGGGCTTTTTGGCGTTACAGCTATCGCCCCGGCTTTTGTGACTACAGTTATGCCGATGGTCGTTGCCGCCGGCATAACGTTCGCCCCCTCTGGAAATCTGCTCGGGCGGGGGTTCGACCGCATCGACCGGCCGCCGAGATCCCTGCTGTCTCTTTGAGCTGACGCACGACGGCGACGTTCCGTTGTGTGTCGTCAATGTCAGACAGATGAGGGATTCTGATGTCCCCCAATTTACGTTGGGTTTGGTTTGCTGCCACGGGGCGCGCGAGGCAGTGCGCTTTCCTGATCTCGGTGTTGCTGGTCATTCAGGCCTGCACTGCGGGTCCGCCGCGGCCATTGACCGGGCCTGACCCTGCCGACCCGGATGCCCGCGTCCCGGCGACGGACTATCGCTCGACCCTCCGGGACTTCCGTCCTGCACAGCCAAGTGAGCCAGCGCCATGGGCCGGTGGTGACACGACGTCAGAATCGAAGAAGAAAAAGCCGTGAGAACTTTCGCCCGCGGAATTGCGGTGATCAGCTGCGCGTCGCTCGCGGCCTGCCAGACGTTTTCGCAGGATGGCGGCATGTCGGTGACGGCCGATATTGCCGGCAAGATTCTCAACAAGGACGTCGTCGCGATTCGCTCCGAGGAAGTCGCAGCTGCAGTGCGCGTTGAAGTCGAACGCCTGCTCAAGCGTCCCCTGACCGCGGACTCCGCCGTGCAGATCGCCCTGCTCAACAATCGCGCTCTCCAGGCGGCCTATAACGAGCTTGGCATCGCTGAGGCGGTCAAAGTTCAGCAGTCGCTTCCACCCAACCCGCACTTCTCCCTGACGCGCATGACCGGCTCGGTTGAAACCGAGATTGAGCGTGAGATCGTCGCAAATATTCTTGCCCTTGCCACCCTTCCGGCGCGCACAGAAATCGCGGCCGCGCGCTTTCATCAGGCGCAACTCGCCGCCGCCCTCGAGACGTTACGCGTCGCCGCCGAAACGCGCCGTGCGTTCTACAGCGCTGTCGCCGCGCAGGAGACGGTTGGCCTCTTTGCGCAGGCCAACGAGGCCGCCGAAATGATGACGCAACTCGCCAAGCGTCTCGGCGAGACCGGTGCAATGAACAAGCTCGATCAGGCGCGCCAGCAAGCGTTCCACTCCGACGTCGCAATCCGCCTTGCGAGTGCCCAGCGACGCGCCGCCAGAGAACGCGAGCGCCTGGTACGCGCGCTCGGCCTCTGGGGTAACGATCTCAAATTCGCCCTTCCGAAATCGTTACCAGCTTTGCCGAAACGCGCTCTCACCCTCCCTGGGGTGGAACAGCAGGCGATACGCCGCCGCGTCGACCTGCAAATTGCGCGTATCGAGCTTGATACGCTTGCCAAGGCCTATGGCCTCACCAACGCAACTCGTTTCGTCAACGTCCTTGAGGCGGGATACGCCGACAAGCTCACGAAAGAGAAGGCGAACGGCGAAAACATCCGTGATCGCGGATTCACGGTGTCGTTCGAGGTTCCCCTGTTTGATTTCGGCGAGGCGCGCGTACGTGAGGCCAAACAGACCTATATGCAGGCGGTCAATCGGTTGGCGCAAAAAGCGATAAACGCGCGCTCCGAGGCCCGCGAGGCCTATCGGAACTATCGCTCGAGTTATGACATTGCAAGCCACTACCAGCGCGACGTGCTGCCCCTGCGCAAGATCATCTCTGACGAAATGATGCTGCAATACGGCGCGATGCAGGTCGACGTGTTCACGCTTCTGCTCGAGGCGCAGCAGAAGCTGAACGCGAACGCAGCGGCGGCCGATGCATTCCGCGATTTCTGGCTTGCGAGCACAGATCTTTCGACGGCAATGGCCGGCGGCGGAATGAGTCCCGCAGAAACGGCGACTGTCGCTTTGCCTGGCGGCGGCGGCTCAGCCGGGCACTGACATTGATGAGGGCACAATCATGATCTCACGGCGCAATCTCATCGGCGGCTCCGCGATCCTCGCAGGCGCGGCGGCGGTCAGCGGCCGCGTGCAGGCGGCAGGAATCCCTGAAGCGGTCACGACAACGTCCCCGGCGATGCAACCACCGCTCGTTCCGTCAAACGGGCCCGCGTATCAGCCGGTTGTCACGCTCAACGGCTGGACACTCCCCTGGCGTATGAATGGCGACTGGAAGGAATTCCATCTGGTTGCGGAGCCTGTGACGCGCGAGATCGCACCCGGCATGAAAGCGCATTTGTGGGGCTACAATGGCCAGTCGCCGGGCCCAACCCTGGAAATCGTGGAAGGCGACAAGGTCCGCATCTTCGTCACCAACAAGTTGCCCGAGCACACCACCATTCATTGGCACGGAATGCTGGTGCCGAACGGGATGGACGGCGTTGGCGGCTTAACACAACCGCACATCAAACCGAACCAGACCTTTGTCTACGAGTTTGCGATCCGCAAGAGCGGGACCTTCATGTACCACCCGCACGCGGACGAGATGGTGCAGATGGCGATGGGGATGATGGGCTTCATCGTCGTTCACCCGCGCGACCCGAAGCTGCACCGCGTGGACCGCGACTTCGTCTTCCTCATGAGCAGTTACGACATCGACCCGGGCAGTTACCTGCCCAAAGTCATGACCATGACCGAATTCAACCTGTGGACATGGAATAGCCGGGTGTTCCCCGGCATTGACCCGCTGGTAGTGCGGCGTGGCGACCGCGTGCGGGTCCGGATCGGCAATCTCACCATGACCAATCACCCGATTCACCTGCACGGGCCGCACTTCGAAGTGACCTGCACCGACGGCGGCTGGGTTCCCGAAAGCGCGCGCCTGCCGGAAGTAACAACCGATGTGCCCGTCGGCGCGATGCGTGCCTTCGAGCTGATCGCCGACGAGCCGGGCGACTGGGCGCTCCATTGTCACAAATCGCACCACACTATGAATGCCATGGGCCACAACGTGAAGACGTTCATCGGCGTCCCGCAGCACGATATGACCAAGGCGATCCGCAAGCTCCTGCCGGACTATATGCCGATGGGCTCCGCCGGCATGGCGGAAATGGGCTCCATGGAAATGCCGATGCCCGACAACACGTTGCCGATGATGACCGGCTTCGGGCAGTTCGGACCAATCGAGATGGGGGGAATGTTCTCGGTGATGAAGGTGCGCGAGGGACTCGCGCGCGACGATTACAAGAACCCGGGTCCATACAAACATCCGCCAGGTACCGTTGCTTCTGAGTTCAGAGGAAAGCTACCCGAAGCCCCGAGCCGCAAAGGCGCCGCGGTTCCTCAACAAGACGAAATCGAAGTCACGGTCGTGAAACCGCGAACGAACAGCCACGACCGACAACACTAACCAGGAGTCTGGACATGAAAAAAGCGAGTGCGGTTGCTGCAAGCGCATTGTTGCTTGGTTCAGCATTGGGCGCCGTCGCCCATGATGCGGAGCATTTTTCGGCAGGCGAACCCGGAAACCCGAAGAAACCCGCACGCACCGTGACCGTTATCATGACCGACAGCGACGGAGCGATGCGGTACAGCCCCGATCGTCTCAACGTAAAAAAAGGCGAGCAAGTCCGCTTTGTCATTCAGAACAACGGTGTGCTCAAGCACGAATTCACCCTGGCGAGTGTCGAGGACAACAACAAGCATGCCGTGCTGATGCAAAAATATCCCGATATGGAGCACGACGATCCGAACGCGAAAAGCATCGACCCCGGCAAGACCGCAGAGATCCTCTGGCGGTTCAGCAAGACAGGAACATTCGAGTTTGCCTGCCTCATCCCTGGTCACCGCGAGGCCGGCATGCACGGCACGATTGCCGTGAGGTGAAAAAATACAGGTGGAGAGTGAAAATGACAAAGACAATGACGATCTTAGCAGTTGCGCTGAGTCTGACGATGACGTCCGGCACATGGGCACAATCGCTGATCGACGGTACCATCACCAAGGTTGATCCATCGGCCGGCAAGATCACCATCAAGCACGGGCCTGTCAAGAAATTCGACATGGACGAAGGAATGACGATGGTCTTCCGCGCGCAGGACCCGGCCATGCTGCAGGCCGTGAGACCCGGCGACAAGGTCAAATTCGACGCCGAAAACGTGAACGGACAGTTTGTTGTGACCAAGATCGAGAAGGGAAAGTGAGTTGTCATGGCCCCAGTCCGCGCCGAGGAGAGTTGATTTGCATCAAAGGCTCGGGGGCCGGATGCTGATAGTTTTTGAGAGACCTTGTGACGCGCGCGACGTGACAAATGACCATCAGCTTCGATCTCACCAACCGCATCCGGCCGGCGGAAAAAGCGCGTTCTGAGGCCGCCAAAGACACTGCCGCATCGCTGCGTGTCTCGCCGGCCAAAGCGGCTGGTCGGTCCCTCGATCTCCCGTTGCATGCGATGACAGCACGCTTGACTGGCGGTATTTCACCCGTCGCCCTGACGCAGGCTTACACTGACTGGCTCCAACATCTGTTGCTCTCTCCCGACAAGCAAATTGAACTCATCAGGAAAGCTGCCGATAAATGGGCGCGCTATCTTCAATATTGCGTCCGTGCATGCGCGGACCCGACCTGCCCTGACTGTATCGAGCCGCTTGCGCAGGACGCCCGTTTTCGCGGTGAAGCGTGGCAGCGCTGGCCCTTCAACGCGATGCACCAGGGCTTCCTGCTCGCGCAGCAATGGTGGCACAACGCGACCACGGATGTTGAGGGTGTCTCAAAGCATCACCAGGACGTCGTTTCCTTCACCGCGCGGCAAATCCTCGACGTATTTTCGCCCGTCAATTTTCCTTTCACGAATCCCGCCGTTATCGACGCCACCCAAAAACAAAACGGCATGAACCTCGTCCGCGGCGCGTCCAATTTCTGGGAAGACTGGCGGCGAGCGGTAACCGGCGAAAAGCCGGCGGGGACCGACGCCTTCAAAGTCGGCCGCGACGTTGCCGTCACTCCGGGCAAGGTGGTTTTCCGTAATCGGCTCATTGAGCTGCTGCAGTACGCGCCGGCCACCGACACTGTCTATGCGGAGCCGATCCTCGTCGTGCCCGCATGGATCATGAAATACTACATTCTCGATCTATCCCCCGAAAACTCGCTGGTCCGGTACCTCACGCAGCAAGGCTTCACCGTCTTTATGATTTCCTGGAAAAATCCCACGACAGACGATCGCGATCTCGGGCTGGCCGACTACGCAGAGCTCGGCGTCAAGGCTGCGCTGGATGCGGTGCAGGCCATAATGCCCAACCGAAAACTTCATGCCGCCGGCTACTGCCTTGGAGGCACGCTGCTGTCGACCGTTGCCGCCGCAATGGCACGCGACGGCGACAACCGGTTAAAGAGTGTGACTCTCTTCGCGGCGCAGACCGATTTCACCGAAGCCGGCGAGCTGACTTTGTTTATTGATGAGGCTCAGGTGAGCTTTCTCGAGCACATGATGGCGGATCAAGGTTTTCTCGACACGAAGCAGATGGCTGGCGCCTTCCAGCTCTTGCGGTCAAACGATCTCATCTGGTCGAAAATCGTGCACAGCTACCTGATGGGCGAGCGGCCGGCTATGTTCGATCTCATGGCATGGAATGCCGATGCGACACGCATGCCTTACCGTATGCATTCGGAATATCTGCGACGTTTCTTTCTCAATAACGATCTTGCCGGCGGCCGCTATGAAGTCGGCGGACGCCCGGTTTCGCTGCGCGACATTCACATCCCGATCTTTGCGGTCAGTACAATCACCGATCACGTGGCACCATGGCGATCGGTCTACAAGATCCAGATGCTGACGCACGCAGATGTGACATTTGTCCTGTCGAACGGCGGTCACAACGCTGGCGTTGTCAATCCGCCCGGCCGTGCCGGCCGCTACCATCAGATCGCAACACATGAAGAGCAGGAGAGCTACGTCGATCCCGATGCATGGCAGAAAGTCGCTGGGCGGCATGAGGGATCGTGGTGGCCTTGCTGGCGCGACTGGCTCATCAGACAGTCGTCGGAAGAAAAAATTGCGCCGCCTAAAATGGCAGGTGGCCGCAAGCCTCTGGACGACGCGCCCGGGACTTACGTGCTCGAGTCATAATTCGCGCAGGTCTTTCGACAGGCTCATTCCGTCTGGCGTTGAGTGACTCGCGACCCGTTTTTGATCCTGTCGCTCGGATGCAAAATGACCGTGTCCCCGGCGGCAAGGCCAGAGATAATCTCCGCGGTCCGGTTACGCGTATCTATCTCCTTTCTCAGGACCGTTGGACGAAGGGTACAAGACGATCCTTCCGGATCGCAAAGCCTTTTACGACCGCATAGATTGAGGGAATGACGATGAGAGTCAGCAAAGTGGACGACACCATGCCGCCGATCATCGGCACGGCGATGCGCTGCATAACCTCAGCACCTGTGCCGTGGCTCCACATGATCGGCAGCAGCCCGGCTATGATAGCGGCAACCGTCATCATCTTCGGGCGCACGCGCTCAACCGCGCCCTTCATGATAGCTTCATAAAGATCATCGTGCGTGAACTCGCCCCCGCTTGCTGCCCGTTTTGCCTTGATCTCGGCGAGCGCATGATCGAGATAGATCAGCATCACCACGCCGGTCTCCGCAGCAACGCCGGCGAGCGCAATGAAGCCCACGGCCACTGCAACCGACAGGTTGAAGCCCAGCCACCACATCAGCCACAGCCCGCCGACCAGCGCGAACGGGACTGAGAGCATGACGATCAAAGTCTCGGTGACGCGCCGGAAGTTAAGGTAGAGCAGCAGGAAGATGATCAGGACGGTGACCGGCACGACGATTTTGAGCCGCGCCTTGGCCCGTTCCAGGTATTCGAACTGCCCGCTCCAGGTGGCGTAATAACCCGGCGGGAACTTGACCTGCGATGCCACAGCCTTTTGCGCATCGGCCACATAACGTCCAAGATCGCGGTCACGCAGATCGACATAAATATACGCGGCAAGCTGGGCATTCTCGGTACGGATCGTGGCTGGCCCCCTGGCGAGCGCGACCTTGGCAACTTCGCCCAGCGGCACAGTTCCTCCATTGGGTAAGGGGATGAGCACCTGCGTCGCGATCGACTGCGGGTCGCTGCGTAAATCCCGCGGGTAGCGCATACTGACCGTGTAGCGTTCGCGGCCCTCAACAGTGGTGGTGACGGCCTCTGCTCCGAGTGCCGTCGAAATCACATCCTGCACATCGGTGATCATCAGGCCGTACCGGGCAAGCTGCGTGCGATCGGGCTCCACGTTGAGGTAATAGCCCCTGATAATACGTTCTGCGTAAGCGCTGGTTGTGCCGGGGACAGTGCGAATGGCCGCCTCGACCTCGCGCGCGATCTTCTCCAATTCTGCAAGATTGGTGCCGTATACTTTCACGCCTACCGGCGTTCGAATACCAGTCGCCAGCATGTCGATGCGCGCCTTGATGGGCATGGTCCATGCATTTGACACGCCCGGGAACTGCAAGGCTTTGTCCATCTCGGCGATAAGCTTGTCGACGGTCATGCCGGGCCGCCACTCCCGCTCCGGCTTAAGGTTGATCACCGTCTCGAACATCTCGGTCGGCGCCGGATCGGTCGCCGTGCTGGCGCGACCGGCCTTGCCCCAGACTGAAGCAACCTCCGGAAAGCCCTTGATGATCTTGTTCTGCGTTTGCAGCAGTTCAGCCGCCTTGGTGACAGACAGACCGGGCAGCGTGGTCGGCATGTAGAACAGCGTGCCCTCATTAAGGGTCGGCATGAATTCGGTGCCGAGCCGTAAAGCCGGCCACAGGCTGCCACCAAGGATCGCAAGCGCGATCAGAATGGTCGCCGCTTTGTAGCGCAAGGCGACGCCAATGACCGGCCGGTAGATCCAGATCAGGAAACGGTTCGCCGGATTGCGGTGTTCGGGCATGATCCGGCCGCGCACGAACAGCAGCATAAGCGCCGGCACCAGTGTCACTGACAGGAGCGCGGCCGCCGCCATGGCGAAGGTCTTCGTGTATGCAAGCGGCTTGAACATTCGCCCCTCCTGGGCTTCGAGCGCGAAGATCGGCAGGAATGAGACGGTGATGATGAGCAAGCTGAAGAAGAGCGCCGGCCCGACCTCTACCGCAGCCTCGATCAATACTTCGCTCCGGGGCTTGCCGGGCGGCGCACGCTCCAGGTGCTTATGAGCGTTCTCGATCATGACAATCGCGGCATCGACCATGGCGCCGATCGCGATCGCTATGCCGCCGAGGCTCATGATGTTGGAGCTCAAGCCGAGGAGGTACATGAGCAAATATGCGATAAGCACCCCGATTGGCAGTGTGATGATGGCGACGAGCGCGCTGCGCACGTGCAGCAGGAACACGACACAGACGATCGCCACGATGACGCTTTCCTCGGCCAGCGTGCGCTTGAGAGTATCGATCGCGCGATGGATCAGATCCGAGCGGTCGTAAACTGTGTCGACCGTCACTCCCCGCGGGAGGCTCGGGGCAATCTCGGCAAGCCGTGTCTTGATGCTCTCGACAACCGACAGGGCGTTCGCCCCCGTGCGCTGCAGGGCAATGCCGGTGATAACTTCCCCATCGCCATCGACCTCAGCAATCCCTCGCCGCTCGTCCGGTGCCAGTTCAACCCGAGCCACGTCGCGAAGCAGCACCGGAACGCCGCGGTCGTTTTTGACCACGATCTGTTCGAGGTCCGACATGCTGCGGATATAGCCGCGGCCACGCACCGCAAATTCTGTCTCCGCCAACTCGACCGTGCGCCCGCCCACGTCGATATTGCTGGAACGCAGCGCGTTGCGAACGCTCGATAATGGTATGCCCAGCGACTGCAACCGGCGGGGATCGATGACCACGCTGTATTGCTTGACGAAGCCGCCGATGCTTGCGACCTCGGCAACCCCTTCGGCCTTGGCGAGCCCGTAGCGGATATACCAGTCTTGAATGGTTCGCAGTTCGGCAAGGCTCTTTTGTGCTCCACGCACGACATACTGGTAAACCCAGCCGACGCCGGTTGCATCGGGACCGAGGCCCGGTGTCACACCGGCCGGAAGCCTGCGTGCGGCCGAATTCAGGTATTCAAGCACGCGGGAGCGTGCCCAATAGAGGTCGGTACCATCCTCGAAGATCACGTAAACGAATGACACGCCGAAGAAAGAGAAGCCGCGCACTACTTTTGATTTGGGAACGGTAAGCATCGCGGTGGTGAGCGGATAGGTCACCTGATCCTCGACAACCTGGGGCGCCTGGCCAGGATATTCCGTATAGACAATGACCTGGACGTCGGAGAGATCGGGGATGGCATCGAGCGGGACACGCGATACCGCGTAGATGCCGGCGAAGGTGACAAAGATCGTCGAGAAACCCACGAGGACCAGGTTGCGGGCCGACCAGCGGATGAGCGCCGCGATCATTGTGAGGTCTCCTTGCGGACGGAATTATCCTGCGTGAAGGCTTGCAACGCGGCCTTCAGATTGCTTTCAGCATCGATGAGGAATGTTGCGGCCGTCACGACTTCTTCGCCGGGGCTCACACCCTCGCGCACTTCAACGTAACCTTCGCCGCGCCGGCCGAGCTTCACGGAACGTGGCTCGAAATGACCCGATCCCTTTGAGACCAGTACAATCTGTTGCGTGCCGCTGTCGATCACCGCGCTGTCAGGCACAGCGACAACGGCACTTTCGTTCGCAACGCTGAAAACGACGTCGGCATACATGTCGATTTTCAGCCGGCCGCCCGGGTTTGGCACCTCGATCCGCACCCGTGCGGTACGCGTTTCTGGCCTGATATCGGGGTATATGAAGCTGACGCGACCCTCGACCGGATCATTCGGGTAAGCGCGCAATGTTATCGCGGCCGGTGTGCCGATCTTAATTCCGGCGAGATCGGACTCGGCGACCTCGGCGATGACCCAAACATTTGTCAGATCGGCAATTCGGTAAAGTTCGGCGCCGGCCAGCACCTGCTGCCCGTTGATGACGCGCTTGTCGATGACCGTTCCGGTTGCGGGCGATGGCCAATCGATGGTTCGCGGGTTTGTCCTGGTTGCAAGCACCTCCTCAATACGGGGCTCCGGCACGGCGAGATTGCGCAGCCGCTGGACGGTTCCCCTTGCCGATTCCGTGATCAGTCCCGGGCTGCCGTTCGCTTTGACGCCGGCAGCAACAATGAGGTCAGCCTGTGCGAGCTGAATGTCCTTGCTGTAGAAGCGGAACAACGGCTCGCCGGCATGAACAGGCTGACCGGTCGCATTGACGAAAAGGTCCTCGACAAAGCCATCGGCTCGCACGGTAACCACGGTCAACCGCCGCTCGTCGTATTTCACCGTGCCGACGCCGCGCATCGGTCGCGTGATCTTGCGTTCTTCAACCCGCTCGGTGCGCACACCCGAGCGCTGTACCTTGTCGAGGCTTACCTTGAAGCTGCCGCCCTCTTCCCCCTCGCCCTCGTAGACCGGGATGTAGTCCATGCCCATCGAGTCTTTCTTCGGCGTGGGCGACGTATCCGGAAGGCCCATGGGATTGCGGTAATAAAGAATCTTACGCCCGCCTGCAGCGCGTGCTCCTGCCGGTTTCTCCTCAAACGAAATCTCCTCGTCGTCATAGACAGGAAGATAGTTGCGTCCACTGGCATCCTTCTTCGGACCCGCGGCCCAGAATGGTGCCCCGCTTGGATCACGGTAATAGAGAACGGTACGGTCGGCGGACGCTTCATTCGCAGCGGCGGGCGCATCAAGACCCGCAGAAGGTCCCCGGCTCGCTGCCCAGTAACCAGCCGCGGCGCCCATTCCCGCGCCGAAAGCGAGGACGAGTAACATTCGCATTGTCTTCATGGCTTTCACCGCATTCACGCGCCCATATTTGTGGGCGAGATGCGATGGCCAACTAACGGTAAGCCATCGCGTTGGGGCTGACCGGCGCGTCGAGCGCGCGCCGGTCATGCGCTTACTTGTTTGCTTTGACGATGACTTTGCCGGTCACGGTTTCAGCTTCGCCCTGCACCTTGGCCGCCAGGCTGATCTGGTAGCGCCCCGCCATCGGAAGATCAGTCTTGAAGGCGTAAACGCCGGACTCGGTTGCGGGCAGTTGGGCGACCGGCGACTGCATGTCCGCCATGCCGTCGGGAGCCATGTCGATGCGCGTGCGGATGATGACGGCGTCAGCTACCGGCTTGCCGCTCGGCTTGTGGATCAGGCGTACGGCGACGGTGACGTCGTCACCTTTCTTCATTTCCGTAGCCACGGGTTCGAAAGAATAATCGGTCGCTGCGCTAAACGCCGACACGCTGATCAGGCACAGCGCCGCTGCGGTTGGTGCGATAAGTCGAAATTTGACAATCATGGTTTGATCTCCTCGTTCGTCTGCATTCGGCTGCCGGTCGAATGCCGAACCAGCACAGCCAAGCTCATCGCGCGCGAGCGCTCGGCTCACGCATTTTGCAATTTCAGGATGAGATCAGACGCGAGGAGGTCGGAAAGGCGGACTACCGCCCAGAGGCAGAATGGCGCGCTCTGTCAGCATGGGAGACGGATTGCTGACGGCTGGTGGATATCTGAATTCCGGATCGGCGAGACTGGCCAGGCTTATCGGCGAAGCCGAGCAAGACGCCATCGACTGACAACCACCATTCGACTGCGGGCACGGCTGATCCGGGCAGCATTCGTCCATTGCAGCGGGCATGCCGGAAGGCATGCTCTTGTCGGCGGGCGCGCTTTGTTCAGGCGATTTCACGAGCGGAGCGGCCGACCCTGCTATCGGCAATAGTGATACCGACAGCGCGATTACCACCGCCATTATCGTTCGCATAAGGCGCATCAGGTGCCCTGGTCCGATCACCGTATATCGCCACTGATTATGGCGTCGTCAAGTCACTGAAATTGCATCCTGAACAGTTAAGATATTCGAGCTTTCCCTTGAGAGAGTTGACAAAGATCAACCCCACGAATCGCGTTCCCGTCGTTACGCTCTCGTGGAATCCTCCCGCAGCATCCGGGCTACTTCCGCAGCAATGGATACAGCCGCCGGCGTATCGGAATGCACGCAGACGGTCGCCGCCTTCACGGGAATGTCCTTGCCGGCCGTGTTGGTGACGACACGTTCCTTGATCACGCGCAGGACCCGTGCGGCCGCCTTTGCCGGATCGACGGCATCGTGTACGCGGCTGAGAATAAGATTGCCTTCGCCGTCATATTCCAGATCCGCGTAGAATTCCGGAACGAATTCGAGGCCTTTCTTTGTGTAAGCGGTTTCGTGGGCCGTGAAGGCCATTCCGAGGATGGGCACGCCGAATGGCAACACGGCGTCGGCAATGGCAGCCGCGATCTTCTCGTCGCGGGCCGCCATGCCATAGAGCGCGCCGTGCGGCTTGACGTGGTTGAGCGGTATGCGCTCGGCATCGAGAAACGCCTTCAGGGCACCGATCTGATAGGTTACCAG
>DASSRJ010000174.1:0-8945 GCA_035701845.1 Pseudolabrys sp.
ATGACCAAGACCAAATTCGAGGTCATGGAAATCTGCAACAAGGTCGATATCCCGGTCGGCCCGATCCTGTCGATGAAGGAGATCGCCGAGGAGCCGTCGCTGCGCAAGACCGGCACGGTCGTCGAGGTCGATCACCCGACCCGCGGCAAGTACCTGACGGTCGGCAATCCGGTCAAGCTGTCCGACTCGATCTCCGAGGTGAAACGCTCGCCGCTGCTCGGCGAGCACACCGACGAAATCCTGAAGGACGTGCTGAAGTTCTCTGCGAATGATATTGCCGAGATCAAGAACTCCGGCGCTCTCAGCGCGCCGAAGAAGGAAGAAAAGGCGGCTTAGGAAGCTGTCGCCCCCGCGACCCAGCCTACGCTCGCTGCGCGAGCTTCGGCGGGTTTGAGTCCGCCGAAGCGCGGAGTGCGAAGGCGGAAGGCGGGGGCCCATAACCCCGATCGGTGGTTATGGGTTCCGGCCCTCGCTTCGCTCGGCCGGAACGACAGAAAGAGTTTGGGGAGGATTTGATTATGCGTATCGTCGTTCACGGCCAGCAGGCGTTCGGCAAGGCCGTGCTGGAGGCGCTGCTCAAGCGCGGAGACAACGTCATCGCGGTCTACGTGGCGCCGGAAAAAGAGGGCGCCAAAGCCGACCCGCTGAAGGAAGCCGCGATCGCCGCGAAACTTCCGGTCTATCAACCGGCGTCCTACAAGGACTCGAAAGTCTGGGAAGAATTCAAGGCACTCAAGCCCGATCTGCAGGTCATGGCCTTTGTCACGCTGTTCGTGCCGGAGGACTTTCTCAATATCCCGACGCAGGGATCGATCCAGTATCACCCGTCGCTGTTGCCCGCGTACCGCGGCGCCAGCGCCATCAACTGGCCGATCATCAAGGGCGAGAAGGAAACCGGGCTTTCGATCTTCTGGCCCGACAACGGGCTCGATACCGGCGACATCCTGGTCCAGAAGAAGACGCCGATCTCCGGCACCGACACGCTCGGCACCGTCTATTTCGACCGCCTGTTCCCGATGGGGGTCGACGCGATGCTCGAAGGCGTCGACCTGGTGAAGGCCGGCAAGGCGCCGCGCATCAAGCAGGATGAATCGAAAGCCACCTACGAAGGCCGCTGCACGTCCGAGAATGCGAAGATCGACTGGGGCAAGCCGTGGGAACAGATCGACCGGCTCATCCGCGGCTGCAATCCGGCGCCCGGCGCCTGGACGACGCTCGACGGCAAGCAGCTGAAAATTTTTGACGCAAAGCCCATGCCGGCGAAGGACCCCAAGGGCATTGGTGGCAAGCCCGGCCAGGTCGTCGCGGTCGATACCGAAAGCTTCACCGTCGTCTGCGCCGATGGCCGCTTCAGGATCACCCGCGTGCAGCCGGAAGGTGGCAAGAAAATCGATGCAGCGGAATTCATTTCCACAACCAAACTCGCAACCGGAGTGAGATTTACATGACGCCCGCCAGTCCGCAGCGCAAGGAACAGCCCGCTGTTGCCGCGCAGCACCTCAACCCAAAATCCGACATCGCGATTTCCCAGGCTGCCAGGAAACGGCCGATCCTCGACATCGCCAAAGAGAGGCTCGGGATCGCCCCCGAGAACCTCGAGCCTTACGGTCATTACAAGGCCAAGGTGTCGATGGATTTCATCAAGTCACTGCAAGGCCGCCCGAACGGCAAGCTGATTCTCGTCACTGCGATCAATCCGACGCCGGCAGGCGAGGGCAAGACAACCACCACTGTCGGACTGACTGACGCGCTCAATCATATCGGCAGGAAGGCGATGCTTTGCATTCGCGAGCCGTCGCTCGGTCCGTCTTTCGGTATGAAAGGTGGGGCGGCCGGCGGCGGTTATGCGCAGGTCGTGCCGATGGAGGACATCAATCTACACTTCACCGGCGACTTCCACGCCATCACCTCAGCGAACAATTTGCTCGCCGCGCTGATCGACAACCACATCTATTGGGGCAACGCGCTCGGCATCGACTCGCGCCGCGTGACCTGGCGCCGCGTCATGGACATGAACGACCGCGCGTTGCGCTCGATCGTGTCCTCTCTCGGCGGTGTCGCCAACGGATATCCGCGCGAGGACGGCTTCGACATCACTGTCGCTTCCGAGGTGATGGCGATCTTCTGTCTCGCCCGTGACGTCGACGACCTCAAAAAACGGCTCGGCAACATCGTTGTCGCCTATACCCGCGACCGCAAGCCGGTGCGCGCCAGCGACCTCAACGCGCACGGCGCCATGACCGTGCTGTTGAAGGAAGCTCTGGCTCCAAACCTGGTACAGACCATGGAAGGTACGCCCGCCTTCATCCACGGCGGGCCCTTCGCCAACATCGCGCATGGCTGCAACTCGGTGATGGCAACGACGACGGCGCTCAAGCTTGCCGACTACGTCGTCACCGAAGCCGGGTTCGGCGCCGACCTCGGCGCCGAGAAATTCATCGACATCAAGTGCCGCAAGACCGGGATCGCCCCGGATTGCGTAGTGCTGGTAGCCACCATCCGGGCGCTCAAGATGCACGGCGGCGTCAAGAAAGAGGACCTCAAGAGTGAGAACCTCAAGGCGCTGGAAGCCGGCATGGCGAATTTGCAGCGCCATATCGAGAACGTGCAGAAATTCGGTCTGCCGGCGGTAGTTTCCATCAACCGCTTCTCCGCAGACACCGAGGCCGAGATCGCGCTTGTGAAAGAGCGTTGCAGGGCGCTCGGCGTCGAGGCCCTGATGGCCGATCATTGGGCGCTTGGCGGCGAGGGTGCCGCGGATGTCGCGCGGGCGGTGGTTCGTGCCTGTGACAGCGGCAAGGCAAAACTCCAATTCCTCTATCCCGACGACATGCCGCTCGTGGAGAAAGTCCGCACCATCGCCAGGGAAATCTACCGCGCCAGGGACATCGAGGTACCGAAACCGGTGCGCGACCAGCTCGCCAATTTCGAGGCGATGGGCTTCGGCAAGGCGCCGGTTTGCATGGCCAAGACTCAATACAGCTTTACGACCAATCCCGACGCCAAGGGAGCGCCCACCGACTTCATCATTCCGGTGCGCGAGGTGCGGCTGTCGGCGGGCGCCGAATTCGTGGTGGCGATCTGCGGCGAGATTCTCACCATGCCGGGGCTGCCGAAAGTGCCGTCGGCTGACTCGATCGACGTCAAGGACGGCAAGATCGTCGGCCTGTTCTAAAGGCCGCTTCCCCGCTGCAGTAATCAAAGGGGCCCGGGAAACCGGGCTCTTTTTGCATCGAATGACGCGCGGATCGCGCGGCAGTTGTGCACGAATTTCCTAAAATTTTTCGTTTTTTTTGACCGGTCGCGTACAGCGAGTTTTCGCACCTTTGCGGTAGGGTCCTGGCCGCTCCGGTCGCGAAATCGACCGCGCAGCCGGGGCCGGCGTCCAAATTTTCATTGAGTTGCAAGTACTTGCCATGGCAACGAGCACCGCATCCAACACAGCGATCGCGCTTGCCGAAAGCCGTTCGCTTCTCGATGAGCTGGTCAGCCCGGTCGCCGGCGCGACTGCCAAGCATCGCCTCAAGATCATTGATCGGGTCACCGATTTGTTTGCGGCCGGGTCGCGCAGCTATTCCGATGAACAGATTTCGCTGTTCGATGACGTATTGCAGCGCCTTGCCACCGACATCGAGGTCAAGGCGCGCGCCAAGCTCGCGCACCGGCTGTCGGTCATCGACAATGCCCCGCCGGTACTCATTCGCTCGCTCGCCTTCGACAATGCGATCGAGGTGGCGGAGCCCGTTCTGATTTTCTCGGAACGGCTGACTGACGACGATCTCGTTGAAAACGCCACGACCAAGAGTCAGGACCACCTCTACGCGATCGCCCAGCGCCTGAAGCTGAGCGAAAAGGTGACCGATGTCCTCGTCGAGCGCGGCGATCAGCGGGTCGTCCACAAGGTCGTTAAGAACAAGGGCGCCCGCTTTTCTCTCGCCGGCTACGGCAAGCTCACCAGTCGCGCCCGCTACGACCGCAAGCTGACCCTGGCGCTCGGCGAGCGCAGCGATCTTCCACGGCAATATTTCCTCAAGTTGCTGGAGGCCGCCTCGTCGAAGGTGCGCGCCAGGCTTGAAGCCGCCAATCCGCAGATGGTCGCAGCCATTCGCGACAGTGTCGACGACGTCGCGACCGCAATGCAACGCGAGGTCCGCAAAGGTTCCCGCGCACATGCCGTCGCCGTTCGCGAAGCCAAGCGTCGTTTCAATGTTCGACCGATCACCGAGGCCAGCGTTCACGGCCCGGCCCACGCGCAGGACTTTGAAAAAACCGTGGTCGCGCTCGCCCGCCTGGGCGTCTTCCCGGTCGACCTGGTCGAGCGCGCTTTGCTGGACGAGGGCGAGGACATGCTGTTGCTGCTGGCCAAGGCAGCCGGTTGCTCGTGGACGACCGCGCGCGAAATGCTGGTGATGTACGCGGCGAACCGCAATCTCCAGCCCGACGACATCACGGTGGCGTTCGAACGCTACCGCAAGCTCAGCCAGCAGACCGCGCGCAATATTGTGACGTTTTACGAGCGGCGCATGAAGCTTCGCGCGGCTGCAAACAAGGGCAAGTCTCCGCGCGGCCAGAAAGGCAAAAGCCGCAACGAGGATGACAATGTCGTCACCCTGCCGTCACCCTCGATCGCCCCGGTCTAGAGCAGGATCGTTTCAAATTGAGTCGTCGTGCCCGCGCATAGCCGTTCGAAGAACGGCGTGCTTTCGCACGCCTATGTCGCGGGCATCCACGTCTTAAAGATCGTGCAAATTCAAAGACGTGGATGGCCGGAACAAGTCCGGCCATGACGACGTATAGTTTCAATCTCAACGGATTCTGATCTAGCCCGCATTTCTCACACAGTTAGGCGCATCGGGGCACCGAATCAGTGAAAGTTGTTTTGCGATAACGACTTCACGCGATTCGAGGATGGCCCCGATGCAAACAGAGTGTAGCGCAGAACGATTCGATTTTGAATTACAATTAAATTACGAATTACGGTGACACCTTACCAATTCCCAGATTCACGATCCCTGCCATGGGCAGACCATGGCAGGGCTGATTGTGCAATTGGTAAGGTGTCCCCCGAAGATCCCGAAGATCCAAATCAGGAGCGGTATCAGAGCGGGGCGTGCGCGACTAAAGGATAACTGCTTTGCGATCAATCGGACAGCAACGGCGCGATACGGCGCGCTTCGTTCACGAGCGCTGCGGTCAATGTCGTCATCGGCTCGCGCGCCGGAGCGACAAGGCCGATCGTGTGGGCTGCTTCCGGTTCGACAATTGGAATGGACCGTAACACATCCGTCAGGCCGAGCGACGCCGCGAGGCGAGCCGGCATGACGCTTGCCCACCGTCCTGTGCGCACATGCGAGTACAGCAGGATCATCGAATCCGACTCGAGCGTGATGTGTGGATCGATGCCGGTTTCGCGCAGCAACCGCTCGATGATGCGCCGGTTCTGCATATCGGGAGTCAGAAGACACAGCGGGACCTGCGCGACCTCGCTCCAGGTGACGGACTGACGGTCGCCGAGCGGCGCATCCGCGGCGACAAGAAGCCGGTAGCGCTCGCGGTACAGTGGAATGGCGGTCACGCGGCCCAGCGGTTCGTTATCGAGGTAAGTGAGGCCGGCGTCGATCTCGAGATTTTCGAGGTGAGTGAGAATCTCGATTGATGTCCGGGACAGCACCGTGAACTGAACCTCTGGATGGCGTGCGCGAAACGGCGTGGTCAGCGTCTCGACCATGGCAAGCGCGGTCGGAATGGCAGCCAGCCGCAGCCTGCCGGCGAGACCATGTTTGAGGGCGTGCACTTCCTGGCGCATCGCCCTGGTGTCACCCACGATGCGGCGGGCCCAGTCGAGCACGCGCTCGCCTTCAGGCGTAAAACCCTGAAACCGGGATCCGCGGTTGACCAGCAGGACGCCGAACGTGTCTTCCAGCTGCTTTACGCCGGCCGAGAGGGTCGGCTGCGTTACACCGCAGGTCTCCGCGGCCCGGCCAAAATGCCGCTCCCGGGCCAGGGCAATAAGAAACTCAAGCTTTTCGAGCAATGGTTGCTCCGATATGCACCGATATGAACAGATTTCATAATTCCGGCAGCCCAGGCAGGAAGCGCAACGATCCGATATTTCAATTAAGCCACGGCGATCGGAAAAAACAAGCGCTGGCACACTTATAATAGAAGACGTCTATTGGGCGATTTGCCCATGGGGCTTGCCGACCGGCGGTCGGAAGGGTTTTTTCTGATATCCCACGGGGATTTTTTGATGAGCGTTATGGAACAGCCGACTCTGACATCAGCCAACGGACGCGGCGGACGGCGTCGGCCGCCACGTACGCCGAAGGGACGCCAGGTCGATCCGCAGGCCCTGGTCGAAGTTCGAGGACTCCTGACCGACCGGCCGCGGCGCCGCGATCTTCTGATCGAGCATCTGCATCTCATTCAGGATCAATACGGCTGTCTCTCCGCCGCGCATCTTGCGGCACTCGCGTCGGAAATGAAAATGGCGCTGACCGAAGTTTATGAGGTCGCGACGTTCTACGCGCACTTCGATGTCGTGAAGGAAGGCGAGCTGCCGCCGCCGCCGGTCACCGTGCGTGTGTGCAATTCGCTGTCCTGCGCCATGGCCGGCGCCGAAAAACTCATGAAGGATTTGTCGGGCAAGCTCGGGCGGGAGGTGCGCGTCGTGCCTGCGCCGTGCATGGGTGGCTGCGATCGCGCGCCGGTGTGCGCGGTCGGCCATGTCCAGACATTCAAGGCGACGGTCGACTCTGCGATCGCTGCTGTGAAAGACAAGCCGCACCCGCACGCGTGGAAACCCGATGTCGACTTCGCCGCTTACAAAAAATCCGGCGGCTACGCGCTTCTGAAAAGCTGCCTGACCGACAAGCGTACACGCGACGAGCTGATCAACATCGTGAGCGATTCGGGACTGCGTGGCCTCGGCGGTGCAGGGTTCCCGACCGGCCGCAAATGGGCGCTCGTGCGTGCGGAGCCCGCGCCGCGCATGTTTGCGGTCAACGCCGACGAGGGCGAGCCCGGCACGTTCAAGGATCGCTACTATCTCGAACGCGATCCGCACCGGTTCATTGAAGGTGTGTTGATCGCCGCCTGGGTGGTCGAGGCGCGCGAAACATACATTTATATCCGCGACGAATATCCCGAGCTTCGGCTGATGCTGGCCGATGAGATCGCCGGGATCGAAAACGCAGGATTGTCGCCGCATACCAAACTGCATCTGCGGCGCGGCGCCGGCGCCTATATCTGCGGCGAAGAATCCGCGATGATCGAATCGATCGAAGGCAAGCGCGGGCTGCCGCGGCATCGTCCGCCTTACGTCGCGCAGGTCGGCCTGTTCGGCCGCCCGACGCTCGAGCAGAACGTCGAGACAATGTTCTGGGTTCGCGACATTATCGAGAAGGGCGCGGAGTGGGCGACGTCGCAGGGCCGCCACGAGCGGAAGGGTTTCCGCAGCTTCTCGGTCTCGGGCCGCGTGAAAAATCCGGGCGTCAAGCTGGCGCCGGCCGGGATCACCATGCGCGAGCTGATCGACGAGTTCTGCGGCGGCATGCAGGACGGCCACGCGTTCAAGGGCTATCTGCCGGGCGGACCCTCCGGCGGCATCCTGCCGGCGTCGATGGCCGATATCCCGCTCGATTTCGGAACCCTCGAAAAATACGGCTGTTTCGTGGGCTCGCACGCGGTTGTGATTCTCTCCGACAAGGACGACATAAAGGCTGCCGCGTTGAATCTGATGCAGTTCTTCGAGGATGAAAGCTGCGGCCAGTGCACGCCCTGCCGCGTCGGCACCGAGAAGGCGGCGAAGCTGATGGCCAAGGGCCCGTGGGACGTGAAGCTGCTCGAAGAGCTTTCGGCCGCCATGCGCGATGCGTCCATTTGCGGGCTTGGCCAGGCGGCGCCGAATCCGCTGCTTTGCGTGCTTAAATATTTTCCGGATGAATTGCAGAAACCGTTGGGAAGTTGGTGATGATTGGACGGCGTTACTCACTAAGCGTCGTCCCCGCGAAAGCGGGGACCCATACGCCACGGTCTATCGATGTGCTGCGGAGTATGGATCCCGGCCCTCGCGGAGTTTACCGTCGGGCCGCGCTTCGCGCGGACCCGTTGGCTCGGCCGGGACGACAGACGAGAGGTTGATGAAATGGCTACAAACGGCGCCGGCAAACCGGTGAAATTCACGGCCATTGGGAAGATGGTGATGGCGAGGCGGCACTACATATTCGGGGTCGTCCCCGCGCAGGCGGGGACCCATACGCCGTGCACTCTCGATAGGGCGGGGGCTATGGGTCCCGGCTCTCGCGTTGCTCGGCCGGGACGACAGATGGAAGGCTGACACGATGGCTACAAACGGCGCGGGCAAACCGGTGAAATTCACGGCCATTGGGAAGATGGTGATGGCGAGGCGGCACCACATATTCGGGGTCGTCCTCGCGCAGGCGGGGACCCATACGCCACGGTCTATCGATGTGCTGCGGAGTATGGATCCCGGCTCTCGCTTCGCTCGGCCGGGACGACAGACGAGAGGTTGATGAAATGGCTACAAACGGCGCCGGCAAACCGGTGAAATTCATTCTCGACGGCAAGGATGTCGAAGCGCTGCCGGATGAGACCATCTGGCAGGTGGCCAGGCGGCACGGCATCGATATTCCTCACCTGTGCTATTCGCCGGAGCCCGGCTATCGCGCCGACGGCAATTGCCGCGCCTGCATGGTCGAGATCGAAGGCGAGCGCGTGCTCGCAGCCAGCTGCATCCGCAAGCCGACTGAAGGCATGAAAGTGAAAGCGACATCCGACCGCGCCAAGACAGCGCGGCAGATGGTCTTCGAGCTTTTGGTCACCGATCAGCCGGAGCGTGCGACCTCGCACGATCCGCAGTCGAAGTTCTGGAGCTGGGCCGACCGGATGGGCATCGACGTTGGCCGCTTCCCCGAGCGCGAGAA
>DASSRJ010000175.1:0-35910 GCA_035701845.1 Pseudolabrys sp.
TCCTAACCCGCGATCGGCACCAGCTCGAGCGGCGGCCGCAGCAGGCGCTGGACTGCATTTGACGCAACCACGGTGCGCCCTTCCGCATAGGCTTCGTGGTTCTTCTCGATGTCGTCGAGATCGTAGAGGTAGTTCACCATCAGTCCGTGCGCCTGCGCCATGGCCCGGTCCGAAGTGTCGGCCAGCCAGTTGATGCGCTCAAGCCGGGCGCCGTTGCCCAGGTGGAACCGCGCAACTGCATCGACCGGCGTGCCGCGCTTGTTGCGCGCGCGCAGATAGTACCAGGCCGCCGCACGCATCAGCAGGTCCTGCAGCTGCGCTGCCTTGTCCGCGTTGTGCCACCAGCCCGGCTGATCGAGCGCAGCAAGAACAGTTTTGTCGGCTTCCATCAGCGCTGCGGATTTCTCCTCGGCACGTTCGCGCCTGAGCCATTCCGCAAAGCTCGTCACCGGCGACAAAGTCACGAAAGTCTGCAGTCCGGGAATTTCGCGGCTGACTTCCTCGACGACCTGCTTGATCAGGAAGTTGCCGAACGAGACGCCCGCAAGCCCGCGCTGGCAGTTCGAGATGGAATAAAACGTTGCGGTGCGCGTCTTGTCGATGCCGGTAATCTCCCGGTCCTTTGCGAGAATCGGCGAAATGGCGGCGGGAATATCGCGCGTGAGCGCCACCTCGACGAAGATGAGCGGCTCATCGACCATTGCGGGATGGAAAAAGGCGAAACAGCGCCGGTCCGGCGGATCGATACGGCGGCGCAGATCCTCCCAGTCGTGAATCTCGTGCACCGCCTCATAGCGGATGATCTTCTCCAGCACGATCGCCGGCGTCGACCAATCGATCCGCCGGAGCACAAGAAAGCCGCGATTGAACCAGGACGAAAATAAATGCACGAAATCGTCGTCGACCGCGCGAAGATCATCGCGATGATCAAGCGAATCCATCAGCTGCTCGCGCATGCGGACCAACGCCGCCGTGCCCCCGGGCGCAAGATTGAGCCTGCGGAAGAGCTCCTGCCGGCGCGGTTCCGACGCGACATGCACCTCGGCGGCCGTTGCATCCGACGGCGACGCGCGCCAGGCATCGATGGCCTGATCCATGCGCCCCTTGTCGATACCGAAGCGCTGCGCCAGCGCCTCAAAGAAGGCAATTCGTGGGCCGATGGTAAGCGTGCCGTACCGGGTGAGGATTTCGCGCGCGAGCGCAACGCCGGAAGCCTCGCCGCGGCCGGACAACAGATCTTCGCACAATTCGACAAGACTCTCCGAGCGGGCCGAGGCATCTCCGCGCCGGTCACGGGCAAGCAGCGCGCGCCCGCGCTCGGATATCGTCTGCAGTAATTCCCCGAAAAACGAGGTGTTCATTTAGGCCCTATGGCTTTGCCCATCAGATGATCTGGCAACCATGTGGCGATTTCAGGAAAGAAGCACAAGATGACGATCGCCAGCATCATGCACATGACATAGGGCAATGTACCCCACATGACCTTGGCGAGCGGCACATCAGGCGCGATAGCGTTAACGATGTAGATATTCAAGCCAACCGGCGGATGGATGAGGCCGATCTCCATGTTGATGGTGAGGATCACGCCGAACCATACCGGGTCGAATCCTGCTGCGGTGATAATGGGCAGCAGGATCGGGCTGGTCATCAGAATGATGGCCGCCGGGGGGATGAAGAAGCCGCAGACCAGCAGGAAGATGTTGATCAGGAACATCAGCACCCACTTGTTGGCGTGCATGTCGGCAATCGCCTGCGCCAGGGTCTGGGTGAGATAGAGCGATGTCAGCATGTAACCGAACAATACGGCGGTCGCGATGATGGTCAGGATCATCACCGACTCGCGCATCGTGTCGCGCAGGATCAGCCAGACCTGCTCCGCCTTCCAAAGGCGATAGATCAGCACCGCCATGAAGAGGCAGAGCGCGGCGCCGACGCCGGCCGCTTCCGACGGCGTAGCCACGCCGCCGTACAGCGAATACATCACGCCCACAATGATGACGATGAAGGGCGCGATCTTGGGGACCGACTGGAGTTTCTCCTTCCAGGAATAGCGGAAGTCGAGAGCATGGGAGCGGAAGCCGCGCTTCCAGATGATAAACAGCGTCCACAGTATGAACAGACCGGTCAGCATCAGCCCCGGCAGGATACCGGCGATGAACAGCCGGCCAATCGATGTTTCGGTGGCAATTCCGTAAAGGATGAAAGTGATCGACGGCGGAATGAGAATACCGAGCGTGCCGCCCGCGCAGATCGAACCGGTGGCAACGTCGTCCGGATAGCCGCGGCGGCGCATTTCCGGAATACCCATCTTGCCGATGGCCGCGCAGCAGGCCGGCGAGGAGCCGGTCAGGGCCGCGAAGATCGCGCAAGCGCCGATATTGGATATCACCAGACCGCCGGGCAGCCGATAGAGCCAGCGGTCGAGCGCCTCGTAAAGATCCTTGCCCGCCGGCGACGATCCGATCGCCGCGCCCATCATCACGAACATCGGAATGGCGACAAGCGTAAATTCGTCGAGACCGGACCAGAAGGTTTCGGCCACCACATGCAAGGCATCGAAGCCCTGGAAGAGCACAAGAAATGCAATGGCGATCGCGCCTAGTCCAAACGCAACCGGGATTCCGGATACCAGCATCAGCAACGTGACGACGAGAACGATCAATCCCTGGGTGGTCGGCGACATTACAGGTCCCCAACCGCTTCTCGAGCCTGCTCACGAGCCACATCTTCAGCGTCTTGCGTTTCCTTGATGCCGAATGGCGGCGTACGCCCTGTCACCAGGCAAATCAGCTCGACAATATATTGCAAAATGAGAAGGCCGAGCCCGATCGGCATCGACAGATATGGAATCCAAAGCCGGGCACGCCATACGGTGTTCGAAAGCCAGCGGTTGGAATAGGCCTCGTACCAGTACGCCGTGCAAAGAATGAAAATGACCACGCAAAAGGCTATGGCCAGCAGCATGGTCGACAACGCAAGCCAGTAGCGCGCATGCGGCTTGATGTGGAGCGGCAGAATGTCCACGTTGACGTGACCGCGCGTCATGAGAACGTATGCACTGCCCACAAATGTCGCGCCGACGATGCAGTATGTGACGACATCGATCTGCCAGATCGTGGTCCGATTTAAAATGTAGCGCTCGACGACGATGTCGCAGATCACCAGCACGGCAACCGCAATAAGCAGGGCCGCAAAAACGCCGGCGACACGTGACAGGAAAGTAACAGCCCGAATGTACGCGTCCATGGGCCCGACTTTTCTATTTTGTCCTGAAATTTCGAACGGTGCGCAGCGCAGACGCGCCGAAAACCGGCCGGCGAGCAATCGGCCCGCCGGCCGTAGCTGTCACTATTTCACCGAAAGTGCCTCGTCGATCAGCTTCTGACCGTTTGGCACTTCTTTCGCAAATTTGGCGTAGGAGCTCTTCTTGGCCATATCCAGCCATGCCTGATAGTCGGCATCGCTGAGTGTCACCACCTTCACTTTGTGATCCTCGAAGGCCTTGATTGATTGCTGGTTCACTGCCTCGGCCTTGCCCTCGTAGTAGGCCTGCGCCTTCTTGCCTGCTGCAATCACCGCATCCTGTTGCTGCTTGTTGAGCTTGTCGAAACTTTTCTTCGACATCAGCACCGGCTCATACATGAACCAGAGCGCATTATTGCCGGGAGCAGTGAGGCAATCGGTCACTTCGTAAAGGCGCATCGACTGCAGCGTTCCGAGGCTTGTATCGGTGCCGTTCACGACGCCGCTCTGGAACGCGTTATAGATTTCGTTCGAGGGCGGGCTGACGATGCTGGCACCGGCGCTCTCCCACATGCCTGCGAACGTCGGACCTGCCGCGCGGAATTTGCGGCCTTTCATGTCGTTCGGATGGACGATGCAGCCACCCTTAGCGGCCACGCCGCCGGCGAACCAGGCATCGGAGAGAACGATCACGCCGTGTTTCTCGATTTCGGCGCGCACGTCCTTCATGAATTGCGAGTTGTTGATGCGCTTTGCCCGCTCCTGGCTGCGGATCAGCCCCGGCATCAGGGTCGCACTGAAGGCCGGAACCTTGCCGCTGGCGTAATCGAGCGGGAACAGCGTGATGTCGAGCTGGCCGTTGACCATGGCGTTCCACTGGTCGTTCGGCTTGAACAGCGAAGCGCCGGGATAGACCTGGATATTGAGGCCGACATTGGCGGCACCAACATCCTTCGCGATCATCTGCACCATGTCGTCGCGGACGTCCCCCTTGCCGCCGGGAAACTGGTGCGACGCTTTCATCGTCATTTGCGCCTGCGCCGACGCCGAAATCAGGATCGCCGCCGCGGCAGTGGCGAGCAGTGTCGAAAATCGTCTCATCGTGTGTTCCTCCATGGGGTCTTTTTTGGCGACGGAAATGCCGTCGCGTTTGGTTGGTCACCAACAATAACCAAAATCCCCTCGTCGCGCCCGATTTCACATTAGCCGCCGGTGCGACCTAGCGCCATAGGCCGGGCGATGGAATTTGGCCGTAACCGCAGGCAGCTAATGGATAATTCCGGCTATAGTCAGCCAGTATCGATGACCGTATAACCCCGCCATCACCACGTTCTTCCTGGGAGTTTCTTCACATGCCGAAGCCGTTAGCGGGCCTCCGCGTACTCGAACTTGCCCGCATCCTGGCTGGGCCTTGGGCCGGACAGGTGCTCGCCGACCTCGGAGCCGACGTGATCAAGGTCGAGCGCAAGGGTTCGGGAGACGACACGCGCGGCTGGGGGCCACCTTTCGTCGAGGGGGCTGACGGCAACCATATTGGTTCCGCTTACTTTCACGCGGCCAATCGCGGCAAGCGCTCGATCGAGATTGACTTCGAGAGCGACGAGGGCCGGCGCCTCGTGCGCAAGCTCGCCGCGCGCTCGGACGTGCTGATCGAGAATTTCAAGGTTGGCGGTCTCGCCAGGTTCGGCCTCGACTACAAGAGCCTCGCGCCCGAGTGCCCCCGCCTGATCTACTGCTCGGTCACCGGTTTCGGCCAGGATGGCCCCTACGCCAAACGCGCCGGCTACGACCTGATGGCGCAGGGCATGGGCGGCATCATGGATCTGACCGGCATGGCCGACGGCGAGCCGACCCGCATCGGCATTCCGGTCTCGGACATTTTCACCGGCGTCTATTCCGTCATCGGCATTCTGGCGGCATTGGCCGAACGCGGGAAAACCGGCAAAGGCTGTTACGTCGACACGGCCCTCGTCGACTCGACCGTGGGCGTGTTGTCGAACCAGGCGATGAACTACCTCGTATCGGGCAACGTACCGAAGCGTATCGGCAACGCGCACGCCAATATCGTGCCGTACCAGGTGTTTCCCGTTGCGGACGGCCACATCATCGTCGCGACCGGCAATGACAATCAATACGTCAAATTCTGCAACGTCATCGGCGGAGCGGAGCTCGCACAGAACCCGGCCTACAAGGATAACGTCGGCCGACTCAAGCACCGTGACGAACTGGTCGGAAAGCTGTCCGCGCTCACGGCGCGCCTGAAACGCGACGAGCTGCTCGACAAGCTTGAGGCCCAGCAGGTGCCCGCAGGCCCCATCAACAATCTTGAGCAGGTGTTCAACGACCCGCAGGTCGTTCACCGCGGAATGAAGCTTGCGCTCAAGAGCAAGGCGGCCAGGGGCGGCACGATCCCCGGCGTACGCACGCCGATCGTGATCGACGGCTGGCATGCTGCGTCCGAGCGCCCCTCGCCATTGCTCGGCGAGCACACCGTGGAAATCCTGCGCGAGATCGGCGAAGGCTGAGTTATGTCACCGCCGTCGGCGCCAGCGCTTCGATGTCGGTTACGACATCGATGACTGCCGGACGCCTTGACGCAAGCGCGCGCTCGAGCGCCGGCGCGATGTCTCTTGCGTCTTCGACGCGGATGCCGAGGGCGCCCATATCCTCGGCCAGCCTGGCGAAATTCATCTTGTTGTAGGTCCACAATTCACGCGCCTGCGCGGTCTGCTCGCCGCCATAGGCGCGGTCGAAGCCACGCTTGGACTGGTTGCCGCCGCCATTGTTGTTGACAATGGTGACCGAAGGAATGTTCCAGCGTACCGCCGTCTCGACTTCGCCGATGTGGTACCAGAAGCCGGCGTCGCCGGTGAAAACAACGACGGGCCGTTCGGGACACGCAGCCTTTGCGCCGATGCCGGCGGGAAAGGCCCAACCCAGGTGGCCCGCGCTGCGCATGTAGCTCTGCGCCTGTGTGCGCAGATCGTACATTCCGCCCATCCACATTCCGGCGTGGCCGGTGTCAACCACGACGATGGCGTCGTCGGGCATGTGCCTGCTCAATTCGCCGCAGATGCGCGCCGGATGAATCGGCACGGCGTCAGTTTCCAGCATCGGCTTGTATTTCGCGTACCAGTCGTTGCGCAGTGCTGTGATGTCCTTGATCCAGTTTGCCCGTTTTGCCGCGGTCGACTTGTCGATCTGGCCGAGCATGCGTACGAGCACATTTTTAGCGTCACCGAGAACGCTGGCCTGCAGCGGATAGTTACGGCCGAGCGCTTCCGGCTCGATGTCGATCTGGATCGCCGGCGTGCCGATTTTCGGCACCGCCCAGAAATGCGTGGTCATACCGCCGGTTTCGCTGCCGATGAAGCAAACGAGATCCGCGGCGTTTACCGCGCGATTGGCGCTTTCGCGCGAATAGCTGCCGACCACACCGACCGACAGCGGGTGAACCCCGGGGATGATGTCTTTGCCGTTGAGCGAGGTCGCGATCGGAATCTGCAGCGCTTCGGCCAGCGCGACCAGCTCCTTGCCGGCGCCCGATGCACGGGCGCCGCCGCCCGCGACAATGATCGGCCGCTCGGCCTTCTGCAAAAGTTCGAGCGCCGCCTTCACATGGGCCGCTTCCGGCTCGGGACGGAACGGCGGCACGCGCGAAAACTGCGCTTCCACGAGCGCGTCCATATCGGCCTCTTCAAGGTCGACCTGCCCTTCATTACCGCGGAATTGCAGGTGCACCGGCCCCGGCGCGCCGGTGGTCGCAGTGCGAAATGCCTGCCGCACCATGTCGGGGATGCGCGCCACGTCGTCGATGGTGACGTTCATTTTTGTTACCGGCTCAAATGCCGGCACGTCGTCGATTTCCTGGTAGACCTTGCGGAACTTCGTTTTCGGGTCGCGCCCGCCCGTCATCGCAATGACCGGCGAATGCGCGAGATACGCATCGCGCAGGCCGGCAGCGAGATTGAGCGCGCCGATCACCTGCGCCATGCAGACACCGGGCTTGCCCGACGCACGCGCGTAACCGTCGGCCATGTAGGCAGCCGATTTTTCGCCATGGCAATGGATGCGCGCGATCTTCGTCCGGCGCTCCATTTCCGCGAACGTGCGGCGGAGAACCGCCGGCACCATGAAGACATGCGTGACGCCGTAACCGGCCAGCATATCGGCAAGCACTTCGGCGCCGACGCGCCTGGCGTTGTGTCCCACTGTTGTCATACTCAGGCCGGCTCGAATTTCAGCGCGACACCGTTGATGCAGTAGCGCAAATGCGTCGGCGGCGGCCCGTCATTGAACACGTGTCCGAGGTGACTGCCGCAGCGGCTGCAATGCACCTCGTCGCGGACCATGCCGTGGCTGCGATCCGTTTCCATTTCGACCGCCCCTGCAATCGGATCGTTGAAGCTCGGCCAGCCTGTACCGCTTTCGAACTTGAGCTTGGACGCGAACAGCGGCTGATCGCACGCAGCACACCGGAACGTGCCGGCGCGCTTCTCATGCAACAACGCGCAGCTTCCCGGCATCTCGGTGCCGTGCTTGCGCATGATCTGGTACTGCTCGGGTGTGAGCAGCTTGCGCCATTCGTCGTCGGTGTGCGTGACCGGGTATGCCTTCGTCATAACGGGCCTCTCTGCTTTTCCCATATTTGTAACGATCCCGGATCGGCTTCGCCGTCCGGGATGACCGCTTCGCGGTCACTTGATCGCCAACGGGTTCACCGGCGACCCCACCGCGCCGGTGATCGGAATGGCCGGCGCCACGAAGAGAAACTCGTAGACCTTGTCCTGTTCGCAGTCGTCGGCGAGCTCCCTGAGCTGGAAGATCTCACCCATGGTCATGCCCATAATGGGGATCGTGATCCAGTGCCAGGGCTGGTTGATCCCTTGCTCGCTCTCGTTCGGCCGCACCTCGCAGCCCCAGGTGTCGCTCGCAAGCGCCGCCAGCTGCGTCTGCTTGATGAAATCGAGCGTCTCGAACGAAAAACCGGGCGCGTCACCGCCGGGATAGCCGTCCCAGCTGCCCGCTTTCTGGCAGCGTTCCATCATACCGGTGCGCACGATGACATAATCGCCGCGCTTGAGCTCGACCTTCTGCTTGTTCGCCGTATTGTAAAGATCGTCATTGGTGATGCCGTAGCCGTCGTCGAGCGACTCGACGCCCTTGTAGCGGGCGACGTCAAGAAAAACACCGCGGCCGACCATTTTGCTCTTCGTCTTCTCGATCCCGCACTTCTGCGCACCGGCGCTCGTCACTTCACGGCAGTCGTAGCCGTTCCACATATAGTTCTCATAAAAGACGTGGCCCAGGCCGTCCCATTGCGTGCCGCATTGGAGAGGCATCGTCACCATGTCGTCGGCCGCGCGGATGCCGCGCTTGTCGAGCACGCCGGAATAGGCGTCGGTGCCGGTCCGCAACATGGTGTGGATCGGATTGGTGCGGCCCATCGACGGGTATTTGCTCTTCGCGCCCTGCGGCCCGGTGTGATCGAAATTGAGCGCGAGCGAGATGACTTTGCCCTTCTTCACGAGCCGCGTTGCCGCAACGATGTCCTCGGCCGACGTATAATTGAGCGTTCCGATTTCGTCATTGGGCCCCCATTTGCCCCAGTTCTTGTACTTCTCCGCGGCATCGCGCATGTCCTGGCGGGTGATCTTTCGGGCGGGCATTGAATTTCCTCTGACGAAAAGGGAACGACAAGCCGCCGGAATACACCCTGTGCGCGCGGGCGATGCAAGCCCCACTGGCAACGTTCCCGCGCAATGCTACGATGAAAAAAATTGGGAGGAGACGAATGCGCTCAACAATAAGATTCATCACCGCCGGTTTGACGCTGTCCGCGCTTGGGCTCGGCATTTTGCCGGCGGCGGCTGCCGGCTACCCGGACCATCCGGTCAAGATCGTGGTGCCGTTCGCGCCCGCCGGACCGACCGACGTAATGGCGCGGCTGATCGCACAGAAGCTGTCGGACAGTCTGAAGCAGCAGTTCTACATCGAAAATCATCCCGGCGCCGGCGGCAACATCGGAATGACGCAGGTCGCCAAGTCTCCGCCGGACGGCTATACGATTCTGGTTGCGAGCTCGAGCTACGTGGTCAATCCGAGCCTCTATGCCAGGAACCCGTATGACCCCTTCAAGGATTTCGCGCCGGTCACGCTGGCCGCGGCGTCGCCGAACATTCTGGTGGTACATGCCGACTTCCCGGTGAAATCGGTGAAGGAGCTGGTCGACCTGATCAAGAAGAACCCCGGCAAATACAATTATGCAATGCCGGGCACCGGCACGACGCCGCATCTGGCCGGCGAGCTGTTCAAGCTGTCCTTCAAGCTCGACCTCACGACGGTGCCCTTCACCGGTGCCGGTCCGGCAATCCAGTCGGCGGTTGCCGGCCATACGCCGATCGCGTTCACCGCGCTCCCGCCGACCGCGCCGCAGGTGCAGGCCGGGAAACTGCGCGGACTGGCGGTCACATCAGCAAAGCGTTCGTCCGCCCTGCCCGACGTGCCGACCATGGCGGAGGCCGGCGTCAGCGGACAGGAATCCGAAACGATGCAGGGAATTCTCGTGCCGGCCGGCACGCCGAAGGAGATCGTCGACCTGCTCAACCGGGAAATCGTCAAGGCGATGGCACTCCCCGATGTCAAGGAGAAGTGCGCGCAGCTTGGCTTCGACCCGATCGCGAACAAGCCGGACGAGTTCGCTGCCTACATCAAGAAGGAAGTCGAAAAATGGGGCAAGGTGATCAAGGACGCCAGGATTCCGCAGATCCAGTAAGGATACTCACCCACTTTCACGTCATGGCCGGGCTTGTCACCGCATGTCGGGTATACCCGACATGCGGTTCGCTTTAAACGCGGAAGTCGGGCAAGCCCGACTTCCGTTGCCATCTCGCTTAGGAGAGCATTGTCCCTCCATAATCGGGATGCGCGGGACAAGCCCGAGCATGACCGCTGAGAGGGCCGAATGCGTATCGTCGATATCCGCGAGACGGCGATCCCGCTCAAGTCGACACTCGCCAATTCGAGCTTCGATTTCAGCGAAATGACGACGTCGGTGGTCGCCGTGATCACCGACGTTGTCCGTAACGGCAAACCCGTCTGTGGCTTCGCATTCAATTCAACCGGCCGTTATGCCTGCGGCGCGCAGATACGCGCGCGCTTTATTCCGCGCGTCCTCTCAGCCGATCCATCATCGTTCCTCGACGCAAGCGGCAACAATCTCGATCCCGGAAAAATTCTCGCCTGCATGATGCGGCGGGAAAAAGCCGGCGGACATTCCGAGCGATCCATCGCAATCGGCACCATCGAGGTCGCGGTCTGGGATGCCATTGCGAAGATTGCCGATAAACCGCTGCGCGTGCTGCTTGCCGAGCGATTCAACGGCGGCAAAATTCCGGACAAAGTGTTCTGCTACGTCGGTGGCGGCTGGTATTGGCCGGGGCAGACCATCAAGGATCTTCAGGATGAAATGCGCCGCCATCTCGGCGCCGGCTACACGACGGTGAAAATGAAGGTCGGCGGCCTGCCGCTCGACGAAGATCTCCGCCGTCTGGAGGCCGTGCTCGAGGTCGTCGGGCGAGGCGAGCATCTCGCCGTTGATGCCAATTGCAAATTCGATCGGGCCGAGGCCTTGCGTTACGCCAAGGCGCTCGCACCCTTCAAGCTGCGATGGTTCGAGGAGCCGTGCGATCCGCTTGATTTCACCCTGTTTGCCGAGCTTGCGCAGAACTACGAGCCGCCGCTCGCGACAGGAGAAAATCTCTATTCAACACAGGACGTGGAAAATCTGGTCCGGTTCGGCGGGTTTCGCCCCGGCCGCGACGTCATCCAGATCGATCCGCCGCAGGCCTATGGCATCGGCCAATACGCAAAGACGCTGGACATGCTGGCGGGGCACGGCTGGCCACGCGGCGCGATGTTCCCGCACGGCGGCAACCAGATGTCGCTTGCGATCGCGGCAGGCTTCGGCCTTGGCGGCGCGGAGTCCTACCCCGGCGTGTTCGGCGACTTCGGCGGATTTGCCGACGACGCTTGCATCGAAGGCGGAATGATCTCGCTGTCCGACCGGCCCGGCATCGGGTTTGAGGGCCAGGCCAGGCTTTTCCGCATCATGCGTGAGCTCGCGGGGCTCTGACGCGCCGGCTCTACTCCGCGCCCTCGAGCGCGGCCGGCACCTCGATATCGCTTTTCGACCCCCGAAAGCGGACGTAGATCTGCAGCACAATCAGCAGCACGCACAGGCCCACGAAGACGGCGCTGATCGGGCGCTCGACGAAGACGCCGATGTCGCCGCGCGAGATCAGCATGGCACGGCGGAAATTCTCCTCGAACCGAGGACCGAGCACAAAGCCAAGCAAGATCGGCGCCGGGTGAAATCCGAGCCGCAGCAGAACGTAGCCGAGAATGCCGATGACGATCACCTCGGCGACCTGGAACATGTCGTTGTTGGCGGCATAAACGCCGATGCAGACAAAAAACAGCGCGCTTGGGTAGAGGTACTTGTACGGGATCGTCAGCAACTTCACCCAGATTCCGATGAGCGGGACGTTGAGCAGAACGAGAATGATGTTGCCGATCCAGAAGCTGGCAACCAGTCCCCAAAAGATATCCGGATGCTCCTTGATCAGCTGAGGGCCAGGCACGATGCCCTGAATCATCAGTGCGCCGAGCAGAAGCGCCATCACCGCGTCGCCCGGAATGCCGAGGCTCATTGTCGGAATGAAATCACCCTGCACGGACGAGTGGGTCGAGGCCTCGGGCGCAATCACCCCTTCGATCAGCCCGGTGCCGAACTTTTCTGGATGCTTTGAGAGCTTCTTTTCCGTCGCGTAGGCGACGAACGACGCGATCGTCGGCCCGGTTCCCGGAATGAGCGCGCACAGGCTGCCGACGAGCGTGCCGCGGAACATCGGCGCGACTGCCTGCTTCAATTCGGCCTTGCTTGGCCGCATATCACGCAGGCGCACATTGGTATACTTGGTATTGATGGACGCAACCTGATTCACGCTGTTCATGAATTCGGCGATGCCGAATAGTCCAAGCGCCAGCGCCACAAGCTCAATGCCGTCATCGAGATGCGTCATTCCAAAGGTGAAGCGTTCGGCCCCGGTCTCGAGATCGGTCCCCACGATCCCAAGCATGAGACCGAGAACGGTCATGGCCACGCCCTTGAGCGGCGAGCCGCGCGCAAGTGTCGAGCCTGCCAGCAGCCCAAGAAGCATCAGCGAGCAGATTTCAGCCGGTCCGAACTGGAGCGCGATGCGCACCAGCACGGGCGACAAAAAAATCATTTCCGTGATGCCCCAGGAGGCCCCGACGAATGACGCCATCACGGTCAGTCCGAGCGCGACGCCGCCCCTGCCCTGTTTTGTCATCGGGAATCCATCGAGACACGTCACCGCGTGCGGCGGGTGGCAAGGCAGATTGAGCAGCACCGAGCAGATGGCGCCGCCATATTGCGCGCCGTACATGACGCCCGCGAGCATCAAAATCGCGCCCACCGGCTTGATGCCGAATGTCAGCGGCAGCAGGATCGAGATTGTCGCAAGCGGCCCCAGGCCCGGCAAAACGCCGACCATGTTGCCGACCAGCACGCCGATGAAGCACCACATGATGTTGTGCGGCTGTATGGCGACGCCGAAGCCGTACCAGAGATCGGTCAGTGCGGTTTCAATCACAGGCCTCTCCACGCCAACAGCGGCATCGGGATTTGCAGCAGGTACGAGAACAATCCGACGCCGAAGACCGTGATGACCGCGGCCAAAATCGCCGAGCTTTTTATTGTCGCTTCGCGGTCCCCCAGTGCGGAAACAAATACGCAGGCAAATGTGCCGGGGATCAGCCCGAAATAGCTTCCGAAAAGAATGAATGCGAGCGGACCGGCCAGGATGCAGGCCCAGCCCAGCCATTCGGGATGCGCGGGTAGAATGTCTTCGTCTTCGCCCTCGGGAATACCGATGGCGCTCCCTGCAATTAAAATTCCGAGACAAATCAAAATGACGCCGAGTACGGTCGGCAGAAAGCCGGGCCCCATGTGCATCAAGGTGCCGAGACGATAGGTCGGGCCCTTCAGGGCCATCACGAGACCGAACAGGATGACGAGTCCGCCGGCATAAAAGTCACGCTTGCGCGACAGCCTTTTCGCCAGCTGCACGACGGGATCGCGTGCGGGGCGCACAGGTTCCTCCAGAATATTATTCGAACCGTCACCCCGGCCCGACGCTTAGGACGGCTGGCCACCACAATCAATCCCTATGGCCCGTAATGTGGACCGCCGTGCCGGAATTCCGCGGCATTTGTTGCCCCAGCGCCGCATAAAAGATTTATAAACGCTGCCGGCACACTTTGGATTAACGCGGCCGTGCGACACGTAATTGCGAATTTACCAGTCGCCCGGGGACCGTTTGCCGGGCAAGCCACGGCTGATCTTGATCATGAGTGCTGCCAAAGCGCCCGTCATTGCGTTCGTCATCCCTTGTTACAACGAACAAGCCGGGATCCAGCACACGTTGACCTATCTGCTTGCCGACATGGCCAAGCTGGAGAAGTCCAAGATCATCTCGCCTAAAAGCTACGTCGTGCTGGTCGATGACGGCAGCACAGACCGGACCTGGCGCCTGATCGAGAGAATCGCACACGCACGCCCAAAACGCGTCCGCGCACTCAAGCTGTCACGCAATGTCGGTCACCAGAATGCGCTGCTGGCCGGTCTCCTCTCGCAGATCGGCAAGGCCGACGCGACCATCTCACTCGACGCGGATCTGCAGGACGACATGTCTGTCGCCGCGAAGATGGTCGAGCACTTCAACGAGGGTGCCGAGATCGTATTTGCCGTCCGCAGGGGCCGCGCCAGCGACAGCTGGTTCAAGCGCAGCTCAGCCGATTTCTTTTATCGTCTGATCAACTGGCTGGGCGCCGAGGTCATTCCGCATCACGCAGACTTCCGGCTGATGAGCGATCGTGCGTTGCGCGCGCTCGCACGCTACGGCGAAGCGCATGTCTTCCTGCGCGGGCTTGCCGTCCAGCTCGGCTTCAGGACTGCGACGGTGACTTATGACCGTCTGCCGCGCCTGCACGGTGAAACAAAGTATACGCTTGCGAAAATGGTCGCGCTTTCCGTCAACGGCATTACTTCCTTGTCGGTAAGACCGATCCGCCTGATCGCCCTGATGGGCATCATGCTGTTCGTCGTCTTTATCGGCATGAGCGTGTGGGTATTTGGCACATGGCTCGCCGGCCACACGGTGCAAGGCTGGACCTCGGTCATGCTTCTCTTCCTGTTGATCGCATCGTTTCAGACCTTCGCCATCGCCGTCATCGGCGAATATGTCGGCAAGATCTATTTCGAGACCAAGTCGCGCCCGCGCTACATCGTCGACCAGGAAATCGACGCAAGCACCGAGAGCGGCTCGACGCGGGATCGCGCCGACGCCATGCAGCTTTCAAAAGGGTATTCGCGCGCGTCGCTTTGATCGGCTATTGTGCCCGGTGAGACGACCTTCCGGTCCCCTTTTTCAACGGCAGCCGATGGATACTGATGCCCTGCGCCGACTGCATTACGCCGCAGCGATTGCCTGTGGTGTCTTTGCCGCCCTGGTCGTGCACATCCTCCTGACCGTATTCGGGCTCGGTCTTGACGCGGTGCTCCGCGATGCCGCGACCGGCAGCAAGCAGCAATTCGTGTCCGCGATGGCCTGGTGGGCGATCGGCGGCGCCGGATTTGCAGGCGGCTGGGCCGCGGGTGTCTATCTGATTGCCGCCGCGCGCGAGCGCGAACTGATCTACCGGCTGGCGCAGCGCTTCCTGATCGGGCTGGTGTTCGTCGCCGCAACAGCCGGCGGCATCATGAGCAAGATGGGCAATTTAGGCGGCACCATCGACGTGATCGCAGGGCTCGCGGCGCTCGGACTGGGCCTGATCTGCGCCTTCTGTGGCGCGCGGCTCGCTTATCTCAACGCAGAACAGGTCTAGCCGGAGACCGGCCGCGGCGGGGGGCCTCGTTCCCCGCGTCACTACTATGCGTTGTCCGCCCCGATATTCGCGCTATACTTTTGACTACTAAGGACTGGAACCAACCAGCCGGGGGAGACACGCAGTTTCATGGGAGGAACAACCAATGCACAACAGCGCAAAATTTGCTGCCGTGTTGGCAACAGCCGCACTTGCCTATGTACCCGCACCCGCTGCGGCGCAATCGTGTGAAGACCTGATCCTCGGGGCCGCGCTTTCAGCCACCGGCATCTACGCGGCCAACGGCAACAACACGAGGAACGGCTACGAATTCGCCGTCAAAAAAATCAACGATGCGGGCGGCATCAAGATCGGCAGCAAGTGTTATCACCTCAAGATCAAATATTACGACGATGAGTCGACGCCGGCGCGTGCCTCACAACTGGTCGAGCGGCTGATTGACCAGGACAAGGTCAAATTCATGCTCGGCCCATACGGGTCGCCGCTGACCAAAGCGATTCTTCCGGTCATCGAAAAATACAAGATCCCTCTCGTGCAGGGCGAAGCCGCCTCGCGATCTCTGTTTACGCAAGGCTACAAATATCAGTTCGGAATCGTTGCAACGTCCGAGAAGTATCTGACGCCGGTCATCAACATGGCGGCCGACCTCGCCAAGAAGGCGGGGAAGAACCCGTCATCGGTCAAAGTAGCGATGATCTATCAGGACGACGCATTCTCGCTGGACGTCCGCCAGGGCGTGGTCGAGCAGATCAAGAAATACAATATGCATACGGTTATCGACGACCGCATGCCGAAGGACCTCAACGACATCACGACATTCTTCACGAAGGTGAAGGCGCTGCAGCCGGACGTCCTGCTGATCTCGGGTCATGAAAAAGGCGCTGCGACTGCCGCGCGGCAAATGGGTGAGTTCAAAACAGCCGTGCCGCTCATCGGCATCACGCACTGTGAATCGGCGAAAATCGTCAACGACTTCCCGAAAATCGCCGAGGGACTGGTCTGCCCGACCCAGTGGGACGAGACCATGAAGGCGAGCGACCCGATGTTTGGAACGGCAGCCGTATACAACAAGGCCATGATTGCGGCGCACCCCGAGTACAAGGTCGTGCCTTACCAGACGGCACAGGCAAGCGCGGCTGTCTATGTCTGGGCCGATGCATTCAAGCGGGCCCAGTCGCTCGACACGGAAAAGGTGCGCGAGGCGCTGACGAAAACCGATCTCCAGACGTTCTATGGCGGCGTGAAATTTGCCGCGGATGGCAGCAATCCGGGCAAAGAGATCGTCATGCGCCAGATCCAGGGCGGCAAGTACATCGTTGTCTCGCCGGCCGAGGTCGCTGCCGCGCCGCTGAACTATCCGCGCGACGCGCACTACTAGCCGGGACGGAGGCGGGCAACTCCCTGCCCGCCTCCTCTTTGCTTCCGTGCGCGGCCCGATCGCAACGCGATAGGGTCGTCCATCTCAATGACGGGTGGGGACGTCCGCGATGGAACAGGTACTTGGTAATCTTTCCGTTCTTGCAGGCATGCCGATCTTCAATCTCGGCCTGCTGATCGACGGCCTGCTGGTCGGATCGATTTTTGCGCTTGCGGCTTATGGCCTTGCCCTCGTGTGGGGCGTGATGAACGTCAAGAACCTGGCGCAGGGCGACTTCATCATGATCGGCGGCTATATCACCTGGACCCTCGGGCGATACGGGATTGATCCGCTGCTGGGCGTGCCGGTCGCCGCCGTCGTGCTGTGGGGCATCGGCTGGATTCTCTATCGCACGGTCATCAGCAAGGTCATCTCGCGCGATCTTTTTACGTCGCTCCTTGCGACTTTCGGCATTGCAATCGTCATTCAGCAGAGCCTCAACCTCGCCTTCGGTCCCGACACGCAGTCGGCCCAGTCCGATCTGCCGACGCTGTCGTTCGCCAACGGGCTGATCACGATCGCCTCGACCCGCATCGTCGGCTTCGCCTTCGCGATCATTCTTGCGGTCGGAGTGATCCTTTTCATGAAAAAGAGCCGCATGGGGCAGGCGATCCGCGCCACAGCCCAGGATGCAAGAGCGGCGCGCGTGCTGGGTATCGACACCGAAAAGGTCTATTCGTTCACCTTCTGCCTGAATGCCGCGATCTGTGGTGCGGCCGGGGCGCTTGTCGCCATGGTCTGGAACGTGCAGCCGTTCATGGGGACGACTTATTCAATCCGCCTTTTCGTCATCGTCACCGCCGCCGGCTTCGGCAACCTCCCCGGCGTCATCGCCGCCGGATTTGGCATGGGTGTATTCGAGCAGTTCGGCGGTTTCATACTCGGCGCCGAATTTCAGCAGGCGCTTATTGTGCTGCTGCTGCTGGCGGTTTTGGCCATCCGGCAATTGCAGCAGCTCCGCGTGCGGCAGGCCGTGCAATGACCCGCGCGTCCATGCATCCCGTCACCATCGCTTTGTTGCTGCTCG
The DNA here is from genome assembly GCA_035701845.1 of Pseudolabrys sp. GTDB lineage: Bacteria > Pseudomonadota > Alphaproteobacteria > Rhizobiales > Xanthobacteraceae > Pseudolabrys. Next base: position 17,658 of record DASSRJ010000175.1, read on the forward strand.
TCGGCGTGGCCGCGCCGCTTCTGTTTCCGGCCTATACCAACCAGATCGCCGTGCTCTGGCTGATGATCGTCTTTGCCACGACGTGGGACATTCTCGGCGGCCAGATGGGCTACAACTCGCTCGGCAACATCTTCTTCTTCGGCGCCGGCATGTACACCTGCGCCGTCGTGCAGATCGGTCTTTACTACGACGTCGGGATGTACACATCGGGCGCGCGCACCACGCACATCGCCTTCACGACCGCCCAGTACTTCACGGGCTTTGCAATCGGCGTGGTTGCTGCCGGCATCATGGCCGCGATCCTTGCCGTCGTGACGTCATGGGTCGTATTCGGGCTGCGCGGCCCGTATTTCGCGATCGGAACGCTCGGCGTGGCGGTCGCGGGCGCGGAGCTGGTGGCCTCCTGGGAGTGGGTCGGCGCCGCTTCCGGCATTTCAATGCCCGTTTTCCCGGGCGCGCCCGAAACCCAGAAATTGTTCTTCTATTTTCTCCTCTTCACGCTCGCGTTCATCGTGCTGCTTTTTCTGCGGTGGCTTTATTCGACGAATTTCGGCCTGGCCATCAACGCGATCCGCGATGACGAGGAAAAGGCCGAGGCGATGGGCCTCTACACGCGCCGTTACAAGCGGACGGCATGGACGATCGCCGCGTTTTTCCTCGGCATCGCAGGCGCCATTTTCGGCAACATGACGGGCTTCATCGATGCGCGCGACATCGCGTTCCCGACCACGACCTTCAACATTTTCATGATCCTGATGGTGCTGCTCGGCGGCAAAGGCACGTTCTGGGGTCCGGTCGTCGGCGCGGTCATATTTCACGTCATCAAGGAAGTGACCTGGACCTATTTCCTGGGCTGGCAGTTCGTGGCGCTCGGCCTGCTCATCGTCATCATCATCGTCTATTTCCAGCAAGGCATCGTCGGCTGGCTGATAGAGAAGTATCCGGAGCGCTTCGGAGTCCGCGTCGCGCCCAAGGAGCGTGACACGGAGCGCGAAGTGCGATCGCACGCGATCGAATTTGCACCGCATGCTGAAGGTGCCGAATGAACGAAGCGATCATCGAGCTTACGAACGTCACAAAATCTTACGGCGGCGTCGTCGCCAACCGCAACGTTTCCCTGTCCGTTCCGCGCGGCCGTATCACCGGGCTGATCGGCCCCAACGGATCGGGCAAGACGACCTTGTTCAATTCAATCGTCGGTTATCACCCGATCGACGCCGGCTCGATCCGCTTCGAAGGCCGGGAGATCTCGCAGCTCAGAGTGCAGGAAATCGCGCGTCTCGGCCTTCTGCGCACATTCCAGACCACCCGCATATACGGAAAGATGAGCTGTCTGCAGAACATGCAGATCTCGATCCCGCACAGGAGGGCCGGCTTTTTCGATATGTTCGCCTACGAGCGCCCGGACGTCTTCGAACGGGCCGAACATCTGCTGTCGTTCGTCGGCCTCTACGAGAAGCGTTTCCTGCGCGCAGGCAGCCTCTCCTTCGGCCAGCAAAAGCTGCTCGAATTCGCCATGGCGCTCATGAATGAGCCGACGGTCCTGTTGCTCGACGAGCCGACCGCGGGCATCAATCCGACGCTGATCAACGGGCTGATCGACCGCCTCAAGCGCGCCAATGCCGAATTCGGCATCACGATGCTGATCATCGAGCACAACATGCGCGTCATCATGAACATGGCGAGCAAGATCTACTGCCTTGCCCATGGCGAAATGCTGGCGGCCGGATCGCCCGAGGAAATCCAGGGCAACCAGAATGTCGTCGACGCCTATCTCGGAGCGCACTGATGACAAGCCCCGGGCAAAGCGAGGCAGCGGGCGGAGGCTTCCACGGAGGTGTCGGCGCCGTTATTTCCGTCGAAGAGGTCGCGCGCCAGGCGCTCGAAATCGCCCGCGAGGTGAGCGTCGAGCAGCTCGATGCGCTTGCGGAAAACAAGCCGCATTTGCGGATCGATGGCCTCAGTTCCGGCTACGGGCAGATGGAGATCCTGCACGACTTCAGTCTGCGCGTCGGCCGCGGCCAGTCGCTGTGCCTCATCGGCCCGAATGGAGCCGGGAAATCGACCGTCCTGCATTCGATTTTCGGGTTCACCAATATTTTTTCGGGCACGGTCTCGATCGAGCAGGACGGCCGCGATGTCGATGTCACGCGTCTGTCGTCCAACGCCAAGCTTCAGTCCGCCGGAATTGCGTATATCCTGCAGGACAAATCCGTCTTTCCGGGCATGACGGTGGAAGAGAACCTGTGGCTCGGCGCTTACCTGATGGACCGCAAGTCGGCCAAGCAGGCCGCAGACGCGATCTTCGACAAATATCCGCGGCTGGCCGCGCGGCGGAAGCACCCCGCCAAAGTCCTGTCGGGCGGCGAGCGTCGCCTGCTCGAAATCTGCCGCGCATTGGTCATGGACCCGAAAGTGCTGCTGGTCGACGAGCCATCGATCGGGCTTGAACCCCGTTTCATCAATGCGGTCTTCGACATTCTCGATGAGCTACAGCACAGCGAAGGCAAGACCATCGTAATGGTCGAGCAGAACGCGAAGAAGGGCCTGGAATTCTCCGATATCGGCTACGTGCTGGTCTCCGGCAAGCTCGCGCTGGCCGGCAAGGCGAGCGAACTGCTGACTGATCCGGATGTCGGGCGTCTATTTCTGGGCGGGTAGTTCTATTCGGTGTCGTGATCTTTTATCCACGCGACCATAAGTTCCCAAATCACGGCCAGCACGATCGGACCCAGGAACAGTCCGGTAATGCCATAAGCGAGTGTGCCGCCGATAACACCGATCAAAATGACGAGAATTGGAGTCTTCAGGCCGCGGCCCATCACGAGGGGTCTCAATAAATTGTCCAACAGGTTCACCGGCACCATGTAAGCCGTGAACAGGAGCGCCGGCATGGTCTCCATTGTCATCCAGCTCCAAATGATGACTGGCACGATGATAATCGTGGGCCCGATCTGGATTATTCCGAGAATCAGGACTGCGAATGTAATCAGGCTGGCCTGAGGAATGCCGGCGGCCATCAGGCCTATGCCGGCCAGCAGCGCCTGCAGCACTGAAATGCCGATCACGCCGCGCGAGACCGCACGGATGGTCGCCGCCGACTGGCCGACGAGCTCTTCGCCGTGTTCCGGATTGAGCCGGCGTGAAAACCTTTTGACGGCGGCGGCAAGCGCCGGCGCCGGCGAAAACAGAAATCCGGCGACGATAACGGCGATCAGAAATTTCAAAATACCCAGGCCCGTATCGGCACCGACGCGGAGCAATCTGGCTCCCAATGGCTTCAGCTGCGGAACGATGGCGGCGAAGGCAGCGCTCAGGTTGGTCGATGCCAGATCCCAGAATTGATAGATCGGTTCGCCGATCAGCGGCCAGTCTTTCACCGAAACAGGCGGCGACGGTACTGCCAGCACCGAAGGATCGAGCCGGTCGGAAATCATCCGGACACTGTCGACCAGGCCCAAGGCAAGCCATGTCGCCGGACCAATAATGACCAGCAGGCTCAGAATTGTCGTGAGTGCGGCGGCCAATCGACGGCGCCCTCCGAGCCGAAACGAAATCCATTCGAAAATGGGGTAGAGCGCAACGGCCAGCACCGCGCTCCAAATGAAGATTGAAATAAACGGCTGAACGAGAACAAAAGACCAGTAAAGCAGAAGGGCGAGAACCGCCAGGCGGATGGCTGTTTCAATGAACGACGCCGTTATCTGATTGCCGCCAGGCTGTTTTTTGTGATCGCGTGTCACAGATGGCTTCCCCGACGATGCCGTGCACGGTCATTATTGGCCGCACAACAACCGCGCTGCCGTTCTCAGCCTATCACGGGGTCTCGCAAATCGGCGGCCGGAGAAAATCGTTTGAGACGTCTGACGGACCTGCGAATTCACGCTCGACTGCACGCCCGTCGACAAACGGCGACCCAAATCCCAGCCCCAGCTGCTTTCGGCCTTTTCTCAAGGCGCGCTCGGCGATGCAGGCGTCAAATGCGGCGCGAACGAGGTCGGGCAACTGGCCCGGTGTCTGCAGGACGGACCGCGTCACGGCAAAAACATTCACTGCACCATTCGAGTCGAGCGCCAGTCCCGCCGCGGACGGAAGCGCCCTGTGAGCCGCATCGATAATGACCCGGCAAGCAGCAAATGGAATCTGATGCGCCGCGGCAATCTCCGCCGCGATGTGGGATTCCATGTCGACGGCAACCGCGCCTGTCGTTCGATGCAGATGCGACTTTTCCGCAGGCGTCGGCACCATGGTGTCGGAGCCGGCAATGTCCGCAAGCACCGCACCCGGAAGCCGCCTGAACAGTTCCTGCCGCCATTTCGAATCAGTCGCGATCATACGATCGCGATACCTGACAGCGGACGCAACGACCCAGTCACCGGCAACGAGTTCCGGATTCAACCCGCCGGAAATTCCAAAGCTGATGATGCCCGAAACGCCGGGATGAATTGCCGCGTGCAAAGCGGCGCCAAGGCGCGTGCCCTGGCTGCAAACCACTGATACCCCGCTACCACGCGCAACGAGCGCTTCACGCGCAAGCGACGTGACGGCAACAATCGTCTGTTTCGGCATCCCGCCCCCCTGACGGTCCCTGCGAAGCCCATTCGTATCCGACCCTAGGGGAAATTCAAGTATCCAGCGGCCCGAAACCACTGCAGCGCGTCTTCAATCCCCTCAATATATGGCCGCGAGCGGTAGGATAGCTCCCGCTCGGCTTTGGTGGACGCAAAGAACATGCGATATCGCGCCAGGTAGACCCCGTCTAAAGTTGCAAAAGGCTCGCGTCCCGTAATCGCTGCTGCAGCTTCCGCAATAAACGCGACCGGCACCAGGGCACGCCAGGGAAGCCGCACCCAGGGCGCGCGGCGGCCCACCATGTCCGCAATGTCTTTCAGCATCCGCGAGAACAGGACGTTATCACCGCCCAGAATGTAGCGTTCCCCGATCTTTCCGGAGCGCATTGCCGCAAGATGGCCGTTCGCCACATCATCCACATGGACGAGGTTGAGGCCGGTATCGACGAAGGCCGGGATCCGGCCCTTGGCGGCTTCCACGATGATGCGGCCGGTCGGTGTCGGGCGCGCGTCACGCGGCCCGATCGGCGTCGAGGGATTGACGATCACCGCGGGAAGGCCCTGCTCGGCCACCATGGAGTCGACCAGGCGCTCGGCCGCGATCTTGCTGCGCTTGTATGCACCGATCGCCTCGCTTTCGGGCAGCGGGGTCGACTCGTCCGCGACCTCGCCGGAACGTAAGGCAATGGTCGCTACGCTGCTGGTATGAACGATCCGCTCGACGCCCGCGCGCAACGCCGCCTGCATAACGTTGCGAGTGCCTTCAACGTTGGTGACATAAATTTCATTCGGATCGCGGGCCCACAGACGATAGTCGGCCGCTACATGAAAAACATAGCGCACGTCCGCCACTGCACGATCGATCGAAGTTCGATCGCGCAGGTCGCCTCCGATAAATTCAATGTCGAGGCCGGCGAGGTTGGCGTAAGGCCCTTTCTCACGGACGAGTGCGCGCACAGAAAAACCGGTTTCGACGAGTTTGCGCGCGACTGCCGAGCCGATGAACCCGCTTGCACCGGTGACGAGAGCCTTGCCCTGAGTGTTCATCCGTCGCGGGTTCCGATATGCCGAGGATTCAAATCGTGCCGACCCATCGGCGAACCGGCATCGAACGATCGAAACTCAGCCCCCAAGCAGCTTCTGTGTCCGATCGTGCAATCTCTTTATCAAACCGTCGGCACCGCCTGAGGCAATGACCGAGGCAAATTCGTCGCGTCGTGTCGCGAGGTCGCTTATAGTTCCGTTGAGATAGACGTCGATCACTCGCCCGCCCCGAACCAGGTAGTTGATAGTCACAGTGCGGCCGCCCGGCTGCAACAGCCTGGTTTTCACGATTTCGCCACCGCCGCGCGGCTCCGGCACCGATTTCGGGTCAACGACAAAGCTTTCACCGGAATAGTCCTTAATCTGGCTCGCGTAGTCGGCGATGATGAACTTGGCAAATGCATCCCGCACGGCCGCCTGCTGGGCCGGCGAGAAGCGCTGCCAGGACGGCCCCACTGCCAGCCGCGTCATCGTCGGAAGATCGAAGGCGGATGTTATCGCGGGCGTGAACCGCTTGTCGCGCTCGCGGACACTCAGGCGGCCCGCTTGCTGGATCGTCGGCATCAGCTGCTGGTAATAACTCTGTATGTGCGTCACGGCAGGCGATTGCGCGTGCAATCGGACCGGAGCGACCAGGACGGCGACAACTATGGCAACGATTGCGATCAAATGACGCAAGGCGAATTCGGACTCTCTCATTGTGATTTCCACTCTACCGGATGGGCACTGCCTGCCAGGGCGGCCACAGCCTTCCCTCAGGCGCGGGTTGCTGTATCTGCGGAATGTTTTGGAATTGGATTGAGGCCCCGTCAAGACTAGGCGACAGCCTGAAATGAATATGCTTTTTTGCAATCTCAATGAGCAAGACCGTCAATCAGCTGGCGATCGCCGCAACCACACAGGCCGTACGCCTGTCGACGCGGCATGCATGGTCCGTAATTCTTGCGTTCCTGCTCGTTGCCCTTCTGTCCGCTGCCTATTTCACGTCCCATTTTGCCATCACGACCGACAGTAACAAGCTCTTGTCGAGCTCGTTGCCGTGGCGTCAACAGGAGCGCGCTCTCGATCGTGCTTTTCCGTGGAGAGTCGATCAGATCATCGCCGTCGTCGACGCGGCCACGCCGGAGGCCGCCGAGGAAGCGGCAGACACGCTCGCAAGCGACCTCTCGCACCACGCGGACGTGATCCGGACGGTTTCCCGCCCTGATGACGGCGAATTTTTTGCCCGCAACGGCATTCTCTTTCGTTCCCTCGACGAAGTGCGCCGTGATGCGAACGATCTCATCGGGGCACAACCGTTCCTCGGGACTCTTTCGGCCGATCCGACATTGCGAGGTGTTCTTCGTACACTGTCCCAGTCGATCGAGGGGTTGCGCCTGGGGAAGACGAAACTCGAGGACCTGAGGCCGGCGCTGACGGAAATCGCCGATGCGCTGGAAACCCTGTCGGGCGGAAAGTATCCCGCCTTCTCCTGGCGCAAATTGATAACAGGACGCACGCCGGAGCCTTCCGAGCTTCGCCGCTTCATCAACATCCAGCCTGTCCTGGATTTCGACGATCTGCAGCCCGGACGCAAGGCGACCGCAGCCATACGCGAAGCGGCATCGCGCCTCGGGCTGACACCTGAGCGGGGCGTGAAGGTGCGCCTCACCGGATCCGTCGCCCTCTCGGACGAGGAATTCGCCACGATTGCCGACGGTGCGGCATTGAACGGCGCCATCACCCTTCTGCTTGTTGTGCTGGTGCTGTGGCTCGCGCTGAAAAAGGCCCGGATCATCCTGGCCGTTCTTGTCAACCTGGCAGCCGGCCTCATCTTCACGGCTGCCGTCGGCCTGCTGATGGTGGGAGCCCTGAATCTGATCTCCGTCGCCTTTGCCGTGCTCTTTGTTGGGCTGGGCGTCGATTTCGGCATCCAGTTCAGCGTGCGCTACCGCGCCGAACGATTTGAATCGCACGACCTCGAAGACGCCCTGCTCGGAACGGCGAGAGGACTGGCAGGGCCGCTTCTGCTGGCCGCAGCTTCGATCGCCACAGGCTTCTACTCGTTCCTGCCGACAGCCTATGTCGGCCTGTCCGAACTGGGATTGATCGCCGGAACAGGCATGATCATTGCGTTCGCGACAACCGTAACTTTGCTGCCGGCGCTGCTTGCGGTTCTCAAGCCTCCGGGGGAGCCTGCACCGATCGGCTATGCTGCGCTTGCGCCGGTCGACCGTTTCCTCGAAACGCAACGCAAATGGGTTGTCGGCACGACGTTGGCGGTCACGCTCCTCGGCCTGCCGCTGCTCGCGGGCTTGCGCTTCGACTTCAACCCGCTCGATCTGCGCTCCAGACATACCGAATCGGTGGCAACGCTACTCGACCTGATGGCCGATCCGGACACCAGTCCGAACACGCTCGACATTCTTGAAAGCAATGCTGCGCGCGCTTCCACGCTCGCCGAACGCCTGCGCCAGTTGCCGGAGGTTGCGCACGTCGTGACACTGCAAAGCTTCGTTCCCAAGGACCAGGACGAGAAGCTTGCGATCATCGACGACGCAAGTTTTTTCCTTCGGAACACCCTCAATCCCGAGCAGGTCGAACCGAAGCCGGGGCCGGCCGATACGCTTGCGGCGATCGAGACGACCGCGCACGACCTGCGTGGTGCCGCGGCTGATTCAGACAACAGTCCTGCCGCCACCCAGGCGCGCCGCCTCGCCGGTCTCCTGGCCGCATTGGCAAAGCAGCCCCAGGCGGCCCGTGAGGAAGCCGAGCGCGTTCTTGTGGCTCCGCTGGTGACGACACTGCGTCAGGTCAGAAGCCTGCTCACCGCCGAGCACGTGACGATCGAGACACTGCCGCAACCGCTGATCCGGCGCTGGGTCTCGGCCGACGGACTGAATCGGGTCGAAGTCGCGCCGAGCGGCGACGGCAATGACAATGAAACCCTGGAACGTTTCGTCGCAGCCGTGCGCAGCGTTGCGCCCGATGCAGCCGGAAAGCCGGTCTTCGTCATTGAGGCGGCGGCGACCATCGTCAGGGCATTCATTCAAGCCGCGATCTGGTCCGTGGCGTCGATCGCACTCATCCTTTTCATTACGCTGCGCCGCTGGAGCCATGTCGCGCTGACGATGGTGCCCCTGTTCGTCGCAATCGTCGTCACGCTGGAGATCTGCGTGCTGATCGATCTGCAGCTGAACTTCGCGAACATCATTGCGTTGCCGCTTCTTCTCGGCGTGGGCGTCGCGTTCAAGATCTACTACATCATGGCCTGGCGTTCCGGTGAGCGGAACTTTCTGCAGTCGAGTCTGACGCGGGCCGTCATCTACAGCGCCTGCACGACGGCAACCGCGTTCGGGAGCCTGTGGTTCTCGCACCACCCGGGGACATCGAGCATGGGCAAGCTGATGGCCCTGTGCCTCGTGACGACGCTTGCGGCGGCCGTGCTGTTCCAGCCGGCCCTCTTGGCGACACAGAACAAAAATAGCCACAGCAAATAAATGGCCTAAAACCGGGGGCTGTGACAAAAAAGTAACACTTATACCGTAGCGGCTCTGCTAATTTTATCGGACTCGATCCGATGGGCGCGCTACGTCAGTGGTCGTGCTGCGCTCGCGAGCGGATTCGATAAGCCTCGGGCCTGCACGGGAACTGAAAAGGGGCGGGAAAGTAGATGCGTCGCGGTCAAGTCTGGGGCAGATGGGCGATCACGATCGCATTGCCTGTCATTGTGGGGGCCTGCGCCGCGACCCCGCGCGATGCGGCTCTGCCGCTCCAGGATCCTAACGAGCATGCCAATCGCCAGATGCTGGCGGTCAATCAGGAAATGCTGCGCCCCGTTGCGGAGGCCGTCCAGACAGTCGTGCCAAAGCCCGTGCACGACCGTTTGCGCGATTTCAATAACAACCTGAAAGAGCCGCGCATCTTCGTGAACAATCTGCTGCAGGGCCGACTCGATGCCGCCGGCAAGACGGCGGCGCGCTTTGCCATGAACACAACGTTCGGAATCGGCGGCCTTGTCGATCTCGCGACCCGGGAAGGCGTTCCGCAGCAGACCGGCGATTTCGGTCAGACGCTGTTTGTGTGGGGTGTCGCCGAAGGCCCCTACATGGTGCGGCCTTACTGGGGACCCACCACGACGCGCGATGCGGTTGGCGATGTCGTCGATCGCTTTGGCGATCCGGTCGGCTTGCTGTTCGGAACGCAGTTGGCCGTCGCGGTTACGACCGCAGGCCTGGATACGGTTGTCAGGCTGGGCCAATTGAAGCAAGCCGAAGATGCTTCCATCGACTTCTACAGTTTCATACGTTCGAGCTACTACCAGGTACGCCGAGCGGAGTTACGCGAAGCCATCGGCCAGGAAAACGTCATCGACTCGCCGGCGACCGCGCTGGACGAAACCACAAAACCGGAATCGGGAACGGCTGCAATGGCAAGTGCACCAAGTGCGACAAGTGCGCCTACTCCCCGTTCCGCCGCAGCAAATAGTGCCCCTCGATCCAGTACCAAAAAAACAGCCCGGGCAAACCAAGAAGCAACTCGCGTACTCGCTTCGACAACGAAATAGCCAGCCCGATCTCCGCCGGCAGGCCGAACAACGCACCGAACAGGACAAGGCCGCCCTCCTGAACGCCAAGCGCCGCGGGCACCATGAACGCCGCTGCGCGGACGCCGGAGGACAGGCTTTCGAGAATAAAGGAGTCGGTCGCACCGAGGGGCTGACCAAGACACCACGTCACCAGCCAGACCTCACCCGCGCCGGCAGCCCATCCGACCAGGCGCAGCAGGTTCGCCCGCCAGAAGGCGGCACCCCGGCGATAGGCCTGCACAACCGCGTCATCGACTGCCGATGCGCTCCCCGCGAAATGAGCAAGCCATTGCCCGGGCAACAGCCTTCGCGCCAATTTTGCAAATCGCGCGAACATATTCTTGTGCTGAACCAGGACGAATGCCGCAACAGCCGCCACAAGCGCCCCGACGCCAATCAATACTCCGGCCACCACTTCGAAGGCGGCGCTGCCGGCGGGCCGCAACACAAGCAGCGCAACACCGGCTATGACGAAAGCCATCTGGGTCACCACGCCGACGGTGGTGTCGACAACCATGCTGGCCGCGGCCTGCGTCCCCGGAACGCCGCGCAGGTGCGCCAGCCGTGCGCTTGCGATATCGCCCCCGATATTGGCGACCGGCAACAGCGAATTGATCGATTCGCGGATCCACCGGATCCAGGTGATACTGACAACATCGGGACGGGTCGCAGGCGGCAGCAGCTCCCGCCACGAAAGTGCCGAGAAGAGCATCGGAACGATGTGGTAGGCTGCTATCGGCAGGAGCCACCAGCCGACGACCAGCATGGCGTTGGCAACCTCGCCGGCACCGCTATACACGATCAGCCAGACGACAAGTGCCAGGCCAAGAAAACCCGCGACGATGAACGAAACCGAAATGATCTGGCTCCCCCTTGTTCGGCACCAAACGCGGCAACAATAGACGCGCTACTTGTAGTATCAACGCCGTGCCCAGCCGAGGTATATCGCAGATCCGATGCAGCAGGGTTCGCACAGCGTGGCCCCGAGCCCACCAGTACTGGTTCTTTTGCCCGATGCCGGCGCGTCGCCGATTGCACCGGCATTTGCGGACGGTGGTGAACCGAAGGTTCTCGGCCTTGGCCTCGTACGGCGGACGGTTACGGCGGCGGGCCGCGCCGGCTACAGCCGGATCTATCTTCTGGCACGAGACCGTGCCGCGCCGGCCGGTATCACTGCCATCTCCAACTGGAGCAGCCTCGCCGATGCCTGCGCCATGCAACCCGGCCCGCTGATCATCGCGCATGCAGGCATTCTCGCCGAACCCGATTGGCTGGCGCACCTCGCCGAAACAAAACCTGAGCCGGCCCGATGGGCGGCGACGCCGCACAAGATGATCCTGCTTGCAGCCTCAGTGGCCGGAGATGCGCTTGCGGTGCTGGAAGCGGACAAAGGGGCCAAGGGGGCCTACGACCTGATCGCGGCGCAGGAGCGGCTCACGCAGCATTTCGGGACACCGGCTGCAATTCCCGCTGCCATCAATCCGCTGGTGGTGAGGACGCCGGCCGATGTCGACGACGCGGAATGGCGTTTGCTGCGCGGCCTCGTCAAGGATACCGACGGATTCATGGCGCGGAACGTCGAGCGGCCGATCTCCCTGCGAATTGCCCGCCGCCTTGCCTCAACAGGCATCACACCAAACCAGGTCACCTTGCTCTCGGTCGGCATCGGCCTCTGCGGCGCACTCTTCTTTCTGTCCGCGCACTGGCTCTGGCAGACGATCGGAGCGCTTCTTTTCCTGGCGCATTCGATCCTGGACGGATGCGACGGAGAATTGGCCAGGCTGAGATTCCAGGAATCGCGTTTCGGCGGCATCATCGACTATTGGGGCGACAACGTCGTTCACATTGCCGTCTTCGCGTGCATGGCTGTCGGCTGGAGCCTGTCGATCGGCGCTTTATGGCCATTGTTGCTTGGCGCGACGGCAGCACTCGGGAATCTGGGATCGGCCGGGTTTGTTTATTGGCGCATGATGCGCACGAAAAAAGACAGTGGCCCGCTTTTTACCTCGGTCGCGACCGTGCCCGGCCAGACCCTCGCCCGAATGCTTGATGCCGCTTCGCGCCGCGATTTCATTTACCTTGTGCTGTTTCTCGCGCTGTTCGGAAAGTCCAACTGGTTTCTGGTGCTGGCCGCTGCCGGCGCACCAATATTCTTTTTGCTTCTGCTGTTTCTCGCGGCGCGCGAACGCTTCCAGACGGCGTAGCCCGCAGCTACCCGTCGAGCGTTATCCGGGCGCCGCCCGCCGCATTCGACCTCTGTGCAAGATCGATCAGCCGGGCGCACAGCAGCGCTTCGTCCAGATTGTCACTGCCGCCGCCCGCCGCCGCGCGCTGAAAGTCCTCCGCCACCCCGACGAACCAGTCGCGATGATGCGATCCTTGCGACAGAGGCGGCGGGCAGGACCATCTCCGCTCGCCTTGGCCCGATGTCAGGACCACGACGTCGTCGACGACCTTGATACGGCCACGATCGCCCTCGACCTCGATACGGTTGGCGCGTTCATCCGCCGACCAGGTCAGGTAGATGTTGCCGCTGCCGGCCTCCCCGTCCAGAGTGACGGTTGCGGTATCCTCGATCGCCCATTCCCGAAAGCGGCGCTTCTCCAACAGCGCGCTGACACCGCGCGGAACGCCGAGCCAGCGCACGACGCAGTAAAGCGCGTGCCATCCGTGATCGAACAGTATTCCGCCGCCGGCGACGGCTGGATCGGCGCGCCAGTTGCTTCCGTCGGGGGTCACGGTGACTGCCGGCTCCGTGCGCAGGGTTTGCCAGCGGACGGTCCTTACGGTGCCGATCGCACCATCATCGATGAGCGCCGAAATCCGGCCGCAAATTGGCGCCTTAAGCCAGTTGTGCACGGTATGAACGGCGCGGCCGCTGCCTGCTGCGGCCGCTGCGATGGCTTGTGCATCCCCTACCCGCGTGGCCAGAGGCTTTTCGCAAAGGACGTGGAAACGCGCATCCAGCGCGCGTCTGATGAGCACCGCATGGCTGCCTGGCGGTGTGCAGATATCGACGAAATCAAGCGTCTTGTCGGACAGCAGCTCGTCAACGCTCTTGTGCCACCGGCCGCCGGGGCAAGCGTCCAAGAAGACCTTTGCCTGCGCCGCAACGGCATCGGTCGCGGCGACAATCTGAACGTTCTTTATGGATTGCCAGCCCGGCAGATGCCCTTTTGCCGCGACATTTCCGAACCCGATAAAGGCGCCACGCAACACGCGGCCTCAGTCCAGCCCGAATTGACGCGCGATGGCCCCGAACGACTGGTCGAGAATGTCGACCCCGCGCAGCGCCTCATCCTCGGTAATCACCAGTGGCGGATTGATGCGAATGACGTGCGAGTACGACATCGTGACCAGGCCGCGCGCCAAGGCTTCATGGAAAAGCGCAAGCGTAATGGCCTTGTCGAGAGGCTCTTTGGTCTTGCGATCAGCGACCATCTCGACGCCGATCATCAGGCCGCGCCCGCGCACGTCACCGATAAACCGGTACTTCTCCTGCAGTTTCTTCAGCGCGGCGAGCATCACCTTGCCGACGCGCGCGGAATTTTCCACGAGTCGCTCGTTGACGATCGCCTCGACGGCGCCAAGACCGGCTGCGGCCCCCAACGGATTTCCGCCGTAACTGGACGAGCTGCCGCTGGGCTCTCCGAACGGCCTGGCGGACATGAGCTCGAATGACGACGCCACCCCGCTGAGCGGGAAGCCGCCACCCATGCCCTTGCCGATCGTCATGATGTCGGGCTTGAGGTTGAATTGGTCGGACGCCCACATTGTCCCTGTGCGCCCAAATCCGGTCAGGACCTCATCGGCGATAAGCAGCGCGTCGAATTCGTCCGCGATCTCCCGCACGGCATGAACGAAATCATCGGGCGGAATGACATTGCCCGCCGTGCCCTGCATCGGCTCCATGATGATTGCCGCAACTTCGTCCTGCGTCTCGTTCTTGATGACATTGCGCAGATGATCGGCACAGGCCAGTCCGCAGGACGGATGCTCAAGCTTCCAGGGGCAGCGATAGCAGTTTGCATAAGGCGACAGATGCATTCCGGGCGGAAACGGGCCCTGGTGGTTGCGGTAGCCGCCACCAAGGAGACCGATCACGCCTGCCGTCTTGCCGTGGTAGCCGCCCCAGAAACCGACGAACTCGAATTTTTTCGTGACGGACTTGGCAAGACGGAAAGCCGCCTCGACGGCCTCTGCGCCGCCGGAAAAAAGCTGGATGTGAGTGATGCCTTCGGGCAGCAGGCTGCTGACAAGCTCGAGGAAGCGGGCGCGGGTCTCGGTCGTGAAGCTGCCGAAAGTGGAGCGCGTGAGCTGCTCGCTGATGCGCTTTACATAGTGGGGATGGCAATGGCCGACACTGCCGACCGCAATGCCGGCAATGAAGTCGAGATATTCGTTCCCATCGACGTCGTAAATCGTGCAGCCCTGTGCGCGATCAACCGCGATCTGCGAATACAGGGCGATCGATTGCAGGCCCGGCGCCATCGCCTCGGCCTCGCGATTGAAGATCGCTTTTGATCTCGGGCCCGGCACAGTGCGCCGTTCGGTGCCGTCTTTCTGCGGCGGCGCCACGGAACGGGACGGAGCACCTTTCATGACTCAACTCCTTGCCGCGATACGATACGCACGCGCCGCTCGAAGCGCTCCGCCAGGTGATTTGCGATGGCCTGGGCGGCACGTTCGCGGTACCGGGCATAGCTCGGCCAGGCGTTGATGTCGATGATCATCGGTTTGCCGTTTTCCTGGATGACCGCATCCCCGCCAAAAACCTCCAGGCCGAGCACACCCGCGGCATCAAATGCCGCGTCACGCAGGTTCGAGACATCGAAGGAATGTCCAAGCATTCCCTTATCGCGATGGTAGAACCACTCGAACCAGTTGGCGGATGCCGGTGCCGTTTCGCTTCTCACGCCATAGAATTTGACGAGATCACCCGCCACGTGCTCCTGGGCGACGACGAATGGAATGCCTCGTCGCGCAAACCGGTCGAGAGCCTCCTGCCACCCCGCATCCGACGCGACATAGATGACATCGGACGGTTGCGTCGCATGGAAATCGTACCGCTTGACCCAGACGGCCGCGGCGGGCCGTGAACCATGCGCATCGCTGGCGATAACGTGGCTGACGGGCGCCGAAACATGATGTTGTGCGAACAGTTCGATCATCCGATGACGGTAGGTATTGCGGATGGCGTTTGGTGAATTCACGACCACGGAGCCCGCGTTCTGTGCATCGGTGAGGCGATCGAGGGCCGCACCGCGTTCGCACATGACGAATATGTTGACGCAATGGGTATCCAGCGCAGCATCGGCGTCGACAAGCTCGATGCTGAATCCCCGCACGGCCAAAGCGTCGGCAACACTTTTCATGATGGCGCGATCGTCATCGACGCGGCCCGGTGAGTGGTCGATCTCGCGGTAGATGCCCCTGCATGTCATGGCCCGTGCGCTCATGGGTCCGCTCATGGGTCGGAGGTCTCGCGCTGACGGCCAAATGCTGTGCTTTCCGCGGCGGCGATATCGCGTGCCCGGTCAATATCGAAAACGCAAGGCAGTACGACGCCGTAGACCGGACGATGCCCGGCAACCAGCCAGCCAAGATAGTCGCGAAGCCGCGTAAAGTCGGTCGCGGGATCGGCGGGCCTCTGAACCGGCAGCCAATAAAGACCGGCCGTCACGTGGGTGCCGTCGCGTCCACCGATCCGGCGGATGCGCCCGTCGGAGGAGTCGAGCGTGACCCATAGCGGATTTTCGTCATCGACATGGTCTGTGACGCCAAGCACCACCACGTTTTCGACGAACCTCGACGCTGATGTCACAAAACGCCGAAAATCATCAACCGGCATGATCGAGTCGACCGTCGTGATCACCGCCGGCGCCTCGGCCAACCTGCCCGCGACAAGCCGGAACGTTGCGTAAGATGACGGTGTGCTGCGAACGACCAGGTCGAGGTCGAAATCCCCCGCATGGTGTTCAAGCCACCGGTGGCAATCGTCGCTCGCCTCGTTGATGACGATACTCACTTTGCGAATGCCGGCGGCGCGGAAGCGATCAAGAGTATGATCGATCAGCGGGCGACCTCCGACTTGAACCATCGGCTTGCTGACGCGAAATCCGTCCGCACGCAGGCGGCTTCCCTCGCCGGCGGCAATGATGCCGCCGAGCAACGCCGGATGAACGGATGTCCGGGTCATTGCAGGACCTTCGCGACATCGCGCAAGTCGGTCACCGCGGACTTCGCCTGCCGTTCGCTTTGTTTTGCCTGGACGTCCTGAGGTGCGACCCAGATGAACCGCATGCCCATGCGGCGGGCGCCCTCCCCGTCGCGGCGCAACGAATCGCCGATCAAGACTGTTTTTTCCGGAGTTGCCTCAAGCCTTTCGAGCGCAGCATGAAAAATCGCGGGATCGGGCTTCTCGGCGCCCACGCAATGGCTGTCCACCATCACCTTGAAAAACGGGCACAGGCCGGCGCTTTCACACACTGCTTCGAGATTGCCGTAGAAATTCGACACGATACCGAGCCGATAACGTTCGCTGAGCGCCTTCAGGACCGGCCGGTTGCGCTCAAAAGTGGCCACGCAGTCCGACATGAAGCCCGACGCGATGCGGCGGCCACGATCGCTTCCGCTCGCCACCGTTTTTCCGGCACAGCGGCGCGCCAGTTCATTTTCAAGGTTGACGGTCAATGCGTTGACTGTCCCCGACAGATCGGTTTTGGGCGGCAGGCTTCCGACGAGCGGATCGTCCGCTGCGTAGAAGGCGGGCGCGAAAGCATCGCCGGCCATATCCAGCCCCTCGGCGCGATAAAGCGCGTGGAAGCGTTCCTTCCACGCCACACCGTCAGCGTCGAGGGTGCCGCCGAAGTCGAACAGCAGCGTTTCAATCGGCCCGTTCATCATATGCGCCCGTGCGCTGAGCCGGTTATGACACCATCCCGGATTCAGTAAGCAATCCCGGATTCAGTATGCACGACTTCGCG
Source organism: Pseudolabrys sp. (assembly GCA_035701845.1). Classification (GTDB taxonomy): domain Bacteria; phylum Pseudomonadota; class Alphaproteobacteria; order Rhizobiales; family Xanthobacteraceae; genus Pseudolabrys. The sequence goes on from DASSRJ010000175.1 coordinate 34,826, forward strand.
TAAGAGCCGACCTACGAACGTTGCGGACGGGATACGATCCTTATGCCCGCTTCGTCCCCGGGAAGTTCAAACCGGCGGCCCTCGATGAAGGCGTTGCACGCCTCGAGCGCAACGCTGTCGCGGAATTGTCGCGGCGGACTCTTCATATAGTAGGCCGAAGGAGCCTCCAGCGGTCCGGCCTCGCCGCGTTCAAGCGCCAGCTTGGCGCAGCGGACCGCATCGATGACGACACCGGCACTGTTCGGCGAATCCTGCACCGACAGCCGGAGCTCCAGCTCGATCGGCGCATTTCCAAAGCCGTGCCCTTCCATCCGGATGAAGCAGACCTTGTTGTCCTGCTGCCACGGCACGTAGTCCGACGGACCGATATGGATGTCGCGCGCGTCGAGACGCTCATCCAGTTGCGATTGCACGGACTCCGTCTTGGAAACCTTTTTGGACTTGAGCCGGCTTCGCTCGAGCATGTTGAGAAAGTCGGTATTGCCGCCGGTGTTGAGCTGATACGTGCGATCGAGGCCGACGCCGCGATCGGCAAAGAGCCGTGCCAGCGCCCGATGTACAATGGTTGCACCGACCTGGCTCTTGATGTCGTCCCCGACGATCGGCAGCCCGGCATCGCGGAATTTCCCGCCCCAGACCTCGTCCGAAGCGAGGAATACGGGAACGCAGTTGACCATGGCGACGCCGGCTTCGATACAGGCCTGGGCGTAATGCTTGACCGCGCGCTCCGAGCCAACCGGCAGATAGCATACGAGCACTTCGGCGCCCGATGAGCGCAACGCGGCCGCGACATCGGTCGGCTCGAGATCGACAACACGGAATGCACTGTCGTCCGGATAGTCGGCCATGTGTGCCGCGACCCCGTCGAGGACCGGGCCGGCTTGCACAATCACATTTGAAACCGGCAGCGCACTTTGAAAGATTCGGGTGCAGTTCGGCTTCGCGAAGATCGCTTCTTCCAGCGGCCGGCCGACCTTTCGCCGGTCGACGTCGAACGCCGCGACAAACTCGACATCGCTGCAACGATACCCGCCGATCGACTGGCGCATGATGCCGTCGAGCGCGACGCCCGGACGGTCCCGGTA